>NZ_JAKRGC010000008.1 GCF_022347745.1 Streptomyces sp. OfavH-34-F | reverse complement strand
GGCGGCGGGCACTCCGGCAGCCGGATGGTGAACCGGGCGCCGTGACCGGGGCGGCCGGTGGCGGCGACGGACCCGCCGTGCCGCGTGACGACCTCCCGCAGCAGCGCGAGCCCCAGCCCGTACCGGCCGCCGTCGCCGCTGCCCCGGTGGAAGCGCTGGAACAGCTGGTCCACCGCGCCCGGTTCGAAGCCCGGCCCGGTGTCCGCGACGGCCAGCACCACCGTGCGCCCGGAGCGCGACAGGGCCACCCCGATCCGGCCCCGCTCCGGCGTGTGCCGGATCGCGTTGGCCAGCAGCTCGCCCACGGCGCGCCGCAACGCTGACGGGATGCCGTCCACGAAGAGCGGATGCGGTGGCCCGTCCACGACGACGGTGAGGCGGCGGGCCCGCACCCGGTCCGCTTCCTCGGCCACCACGGACCGGGCCAGCGCGACGAGATCGACAGGCCGGCGTTCGCTCCGCCGCGCCGGACCCGCGGCGAGGCTCGCGGACCGCAGCAGATCGTCGAGCACCTCGCCGAGCCGGCCCGTCGAGGCGACCAGCCGGGCCAGCCGGTCGCGGTGCGGGACCGGGAGATCCTGGTCGGCCGCCTGCCGCACCAGCAGCTGCGCCCGCGTGTGCACCTGGGTGATCGGGGTGCGCAGCTCGTGACTGGCGTCCGTGACGAACCGGTGCTGCCGGGTCAGCGCCTCCGCCAGCGGTGCCACGGCACGGCGGCCGAGGAACACCCCCGTGACGGCCGCGGCGAGCAGCCCCACCACCTCCGCCACGCCCAGCGCGAACCACAGGTGGCTGCGGTCGGCGAGCTGGAAGCGCATGTCGAACACCGCCTGCACCACGCCCCCGTCCGCCCGGGGCTGGGTCCGCACCAGATAGACCGTGCGATCGCGTTCCACCGTGCGCTCCACGGCCTCCCCGGTGCGGCGGGCCTCCGCCAGGTCGGCGTGGAGCGGGAACCCGGCCGGGGCGTTGGACAGGGGTGCCACGCCGGGCGCGTACAGCCAGGTGCACACGGGCGGCCGGGCCGGATCGCCGTACATCGCCCCGTGGCGCAACTCGCGCCACACCTGCCCGTTCTGCGCGTCCACCATCACCGTGTGCGCGACGCCGCCGACGACCGTGACCAGCAGCGTGATGATCGTGCCGGTGATGACGGCGATCCGCAGGCGCGCCCGCCGCACCGCCGTCCACTCGGCCGGAGCGGACGGAGTCACAGGGCCCCCAGCCGGTAGCCGAGGCCGCGGACCGTGCGCACGACCTGCCGGCCGAGCTTGCGGCGCAGGTAGTAGACGTAGGTGTCGACGATGGACGACGCGGGCGCCTCCTGGAACACCAGCCGGCGCAGCTCCGCCCGCGAGTGCACGGCTTCCGGGCGCGAGGCGAGCGCCCACAGCAGCGCGAACTCCCGCGCCGCGAGGGCGACCTGCTCCCCGTTCGCCAGCTCGACCTCCCGCCGGCCGACGTACAGCTGCCCCGAACCGATGCTCAGGACATCGGCGGCCTCCAGCGCCCTGCGGCGCAGGGCCCGTAACCGCGCCCCGAGTTCGTCCAGGTCGAACGGTTTGACGAGATAGTCGTCGGCCCCGGCGTCCAGCCCGTCGACCCGGTCGTGCACCGTGCCCATCGCGGTCAGCAGGAGCACCGGCGTACGCACGGAGCGGGACCGTAACCGGCTCACCAGGCCGAGCCCGTCGAGCGCCGGCAGCCGCCGGTCGACGACGAGCACGTCGTACGGCCGGGTGAGGCCGAGGTGCAGCCCCCGCTGGCCGTCGGCCGCGAGATCGACCGCGTACCCCTCGTCCCGCAGCACGTCGGCCAGCATGCAGGCCAGCTCCCGGTCGTCCTCGACCAGCAGAAGCCGCCAAGGCTCCCGCGACTGCCTCTGCGCCACAGTTCCCACTCCCCTCGCCCTCCCCGCAACCCCTGACAACGCCCCCACGGAAGACGGGGTTCCCCATCCTGGGAGCGCTTCCAGCCCGCACGGGACCCGCCGACGGCCCCGACATCAGCATCCGCTGGTATCAGTCAACGATGATGTGCGAATATCAGTGCATGCTGACTTCAGTCGATCCTGATGTGATCCGGGCGCTGGGCGATCCGCTCCGGCTGCGGATCGTGGCCCTGCTGGCACGCGAGACGCTGTGCACCACGCACCTGGTGGAGGAGACCGGGGCCAAGCAGACCAACCTGTCCAACCACATGAAGGTGCTGCGCGAGGCGGGCCTGGTGGAGACCGAGCCGTGCGGCCGCTTCACCTACTACAGGCTCAAGCCCGAGGTGCTGGACGGACTGTCCGAGCGGTTCGCCGGGCTGGCTGCCTCCGCCCGCGCCGCCGCCGGGAACAGGAGGGCCTGCCCGTGACCTCCACCGAACCCACCACCGCCCCCGCCCCGGCGGGCGGCGAGGGCGATTCGATCGTCAGGAAGCTCTCCACCCTCGATCGCTACCTCGCGGTGTGGATTCTGCTCGCGATGGCCGTCGGCCTGGGGCTGGGCCGCCTGATCCCGGGGATGAACGACGCGCTCGCCAGCATCGAGATCAGTGGGATCTCCCTGCCCATCGCGCTCGGCCTGCTCGTGATGATGTACCCGGTTCTCGCGAAGGTCCGCTACGACCGGCTCGACCGCGTGACCGGCGACCGGAAGCTGATGGTCTCCTCGCTGGTGATCAACTGGATCGTCGGCCCGGCGGTGATGTTCGCCCTGGCGTGGCTCTTCCTGCCGGACCTGCCCGAGTACCGCACCGGTCTGATCATCGTCGGGCTGGCCCGCTGCATCGCCATGGTCATCATCTGGAACGACCTCGCCTGCGGCGACCGCGAGGCCGCAGCCGTCCTCGTCGCCCTCAACAGCGTCTTCCAGGTGCTGGCGTTCGGCCTGCTGGGCTGGTTCTACCTCGACCTGCTGCCCCGCTGGATGAACCTCGGAGACGGCCAGGGCCTGGACGTCTCGGTGTGGCACATCGCGCTGAACGTCGTCATCTTCCTCGGCATCCCGCTGCTGGCCGGCTTCCTCACCCGCCGCGTCGGTGAGCGGAGGATGGGACGCGCCGGCTACGAGGCCACGTTCCTGCCGAGGATCGGCCCGTGGGCGCTGTACGGGCTGCTGTTCACGATCGTCATCCTCTTCGCCCTGCAGGGCAGGACCATCACCTCGCAGCCGCTGGACGTCGCCCGGATCGCACTGCCGCTGCTGGTGTACTTCGCGGTCATGTTCTTCGGCACCTTTCTGCTCGGCAAGGGGCTGGGCCTGGCCTACGACCGCACCACGACCCTCGCCTTCACGGCGGCGGGCAACAACTTCGAGCTGGCCATCGCCGTCGCCATCGCCACCTTCGGCGTCACCTCCGGCCAGGCCCTGTCCGGGGTCGTCGGCCCGCTCATCGAAGTCCCGGTGCTCATCGGCCTGGTCCATGTCGCGCTCGCCTGGCGGCGGAGGTTCGCCCCGGACGCGGTGACGACGGCCCCGTGACACGGCAGACGGACGTGGTGGTGGTCGGCGGCGGCCAGGCCGGGCTCGCCGCCGGCTACCACCTGCGCCGCCGCGGCCTCGACTTCGTGATCCTGGACGCGGGCGAGGCGCCGGGCGGGTCCTGGCGGCACATGTGGGACTCGCTGCGCCTGTTCTCCCCGGCCGAGCACTCCTCCCTGCCCGGCCGCCTCATGCCCGTCCAGCAGGGCGCGACGTACCCGGATGCCGGGCACGTTGTGGACTACCTCGCCGACTACGAGAAGCGCTACGACCTGCCGGTCCGGCACGGCACCCGCGTGAACGCCGTACGCCGGGACGCGGACCGGCTCCTGGTGGAGGCGGACACCGGCGTCTGGCGGGCGAAGGCGGTCATCAGCGCCACCGGCAGCTGGGACCGGCCCTTCCTCCCCGCCGCGTCCAACCGGAGCACCTTCGCGGGGCTGCAGCTGCACACGGTGGACTACCGCGCCCCGGCCGACTTCGCCGGCCAGCGGGTCGTCGTGGTCGGCGGCGGGAACTCCGGCGCCCAGATCGCCGCCGACCTCGCCCTGGACGGCCGCGTCGAGGTGACCTGGACCACCAGGCGCCCACCCCGGTTCCTGCCGGACGACATCGACGGCCGCGCCCTGTTCGACGTCGCGACCGCCCGCCGCCGCGCCCTGGACGCCGGACGCCCCGACACCGGCGGAGTCGCCTCCCTCGGTGACATCGTGGCCGTGCCGCCCGTGCGCGCCGCCCGCGACGCCGGACTGCTGACCGCGCGGCCGGTGTTCGCCCGGCTGACCGCCACCGGTGTCCAGTGGGCCGACGGCAGCCGCCTCGACGCGGACGCGATCATCTGGTGCACCGGATTCCGCCCCGCCCTGACCCACCTTGCCCCGCTGAACCTGCGCGGACCGCGCGGGCACCTCCCGACCGCCGGAACACGCGTGCCGGGCGAGCCGCGGCTGCACCTGGTCGGCTACGGCGACTGGACCGGCCCCGCCTCGGCCACCCTCATAGGCGTCGGCCGCACCGCCCGCGACGCCGCCGCCGCGATCGCCCGCCTGCTCTGAGCGGTCAGGTGACGGCGGGGCTGCGTCGCTCGACGAGCACCACGTCACGCCACACGCCGTGGTGGCGCCCGATCCGTTCCCGCGACCCGAGCACACGGAAGCCGGCCCGCCGGTGCACGGCGAGACTGGCGGCGTTCTCGGGGAAGATCCCGGACTGGATCGTCCAGATCCCGGCCTGCTCCGTGGAGTCCACCAGCGCCTTCAACAGGGCGGCGGCGACACCGCGACCGCGCGCGGCGGGGTGTACGTAGACGGAGTGTTCGACCACGCCCGCGTACGCGCACCGGTCGGAGACCCGGCTCGCGGCCACCCAGCCCAGCACCGTCCCGTCGGCGTCGACGGCGGCGAAGCGGTGCCCGGGCAGTTTCGCCGCGTCGAACGTCTCCCAGTCCGGGGCGGTGGTCTCGAAGGTGGCGTTCCCCTCGTCGATCCCCGTCTGATAGATCGCGAGCACCTGCCCCGCGTGGTCCGCCTCCAGCGGCACGATCACCGCGTTCGCGGAAGAACCGCTCGTCATGACAGCCTCCTCTTCCCGTGCCGGTCAGGCCGCGGCCGGCGGAGTGAGCAGGCTGCCCATTCCCGCCAGCACGGACGGCTCGACCCGGTAGTAGACCCAGGTGCCGCGCCGCTCGGAGGTCAGCAGCCCGGCCTCCTTCAGCTTCTTCAGATGGTGGGACACCGTGGGCTGGGAGACCCCGACGTCGGAGATGTCGCACACGCACGCCTCGCCGCCCTCGTGCGAGGCCACGGCCGAGAAGAGGCGCAGGCGGACCGGGTCACCGAGCGCCTTGAACATCCGCGCGGCCCGCTCGGCCTCCTCGGCGGTCAACGGCCGTTCGGCCAACGGCGGGCAGCACGGTGTGACGCCCTCACCGTCGGCGGGATCGAGCAGCGGCAGCGCCTTCGCATTCGACATGCATCTATGTTGACATACGTCGAACCAGTGGGGGAGGCCGGTCGCGGACGCGCCGGGCGGGTGGCCCGCCCGCCGTGCTCCTCGTCTCGGCGCGTCCATGAATTCGATAGGCGTCTATGTTGACGCTCATCGATACAGGTGCCATGCTGGGCCGCGTAAGCCATCGACAGACGTCGAAACACGCAAGGAGTCGCCGTGAACGCGCCCGCCACCACCGAGTTGCCCGTCGCCGTGATCGGTGCCGGCCCCACCGGGCTGGCCGCCGCCACCCACCTCCTGGAGCAGGGCATCGAACCGCTCGTCCTGGAGGCCGGGCCCGCCGCCGGGGCCGCCGTGCGGGAGTGGTCGCACGTACGCCTGTTCTCCACCTGGGCCGAGGTCGTCGACCCCGCCGCCGAAAGGCTCCTCGCGCCCACCGGCTGGACCCGCCCCGACCCGGCCGCCTACCCCTCCGGCGGGGACTGGGCCGACCGCTACCTGCAACCGCTCGCCGACGCCCTCGGCGACCGCGTCCGCACCGGCGCGCGGGTCACCGGCGTCTCCCGGACCGGCCGGGACCGGATCGTGGACGCCGACCGCGACACCCAGCCCTTCGTCGTGCACGTCGCCCACGCCGACGGCCGCGAGGAGCGCCTGTTCGCCCGGGCCGTCATCGACGCCTCCGGCACCTGGGCCACGCCGTCCCCGGCCGGCGCCAGCGGACTGCCCGCGCTCGGCGAGAAGGCGGCCGCGGACCGGATCAGCTACCGCGTCCCGGACCTCGCCGACCCCGCCGTCCGCGCCCGGTACGCGGGCAGGCGCACCGCCGTCATCGGCTCCGGGGCCTCCGCCTTCACCGCCCTCGCCACCCTGGCCGACCTCGCCGAGTCCCCCGACGGAGCGGGAACCAAGAGCGTGTGGATTCTGCGCCGGGGGATCTCCGGGTCCACGTTCGGCGGCGGCGAAGCCGACCAGCTCCCGGCGCGAGGCGCACTGGGGCTCGCCGCCAAGGCCGCCGTCGAGGAGGGCCACGCGGACGCGGTCACCGGCTTCCGCACCGAGGCGATCGAACGCGCGGAAGACGGCCGCCCGGTCCTCGTCGCGGAGGACGGCCGCCGTCTGGACCCGGTCGACGAGGTCATCGTGCTGACCGGCCTCCGCCCCGACCTGACCTTCCTGGACGAGCTGCGCCTCGGGCTCGACGACCGCCTCCAGGCGCCCGTCGCCCTGGCCCCTCTGATCGACCCCAACCAGCACTCCTGCGGCACCGTCTACCCGCACGGCCACCGCGAACTCGCCCACCCCGAGCAGGGCGTCTACCTCGTGGGCATGAAGTCGTACGGCCGTGCCCCGACCTTCCTCGCCATGACCGGCTACGAGCAGGTCCGGTCCGTCGCCGCCGCCCTCGCCGGCGACCTCGACGCCGCCGACCGCGTGGAACTCACCCTGCCGGAGACCGGAGTCTGCGGGGGTGCCGGCCTGTTCGATACCCCGGACGCCGCCGAGGCCGACAGCGGCTGCTGTGCGCCCGCGCCGCAGCTCGTCCGGCTCGGCGCACCCGCCGCAGCCGGGACGCCCGCCGAGCAGGGCCCGACCCCGGGCGGCTGCTGCGGGTCGTGACCTACGCGCGGCCTTCCGGCTCGTCCGGATGCCAGGGGGCGCCCGCTCGGACGGGGCGGGCGCCGGCGGCGATCCGCAGCGCGTACACCGGCGCGTCGGCGGTGTCCGGTACGGGGCCGAGGTAGTGATGGCCGGTCATGTGGCACCAGGCGGGCAGGTCGAGGGGTGCGGCCGGGTCGGTGGCGATCACGTGGACGACGGTGCCCGGTGCGGCGCCGTCGATCTCCTTGCGCAGGCGCAGCAGGAGGGTGACGCAGAGCAGGCCGGTGCCGTCGACGGTGAGGTCCGGGGCGGGGGTGCCGGGGTGTGTGGTGCTCATCGGCGGTAGGCGGTGGCGGCGACGGCGGGCAGGAGGGCGAGGGAGAGTGCCCCGCCGGTGAGGGCGAGGACGGGGTAGCTGGTGGCGGCGACCACGAGGCCGGAGGCCATGCCTCCGGTGGCGCCGGCGATGGCGATGGAGACGTCGACGAGGCCCTGGGTCTTGGCGCGGGTGGCGAGCGGGACGGTGTCGGTGATGATCGCGGTGCCGGAGACGAGTCCGAAGTTCCAGCCGAGGCCCAGCAGGGCGAGGGCGAGGGCGAGGAGGAGGACGGAGTCGCCGGGTGCCGCGGCGGCGAGGATTCCGGCGGCGAGGAGGGTGATGCCGGATGCGGCGGCGATCTTCATGCGGCCGTGGCGGTCGACGAGCCAGCCGGTGAGCGGGGAGGGCAGGTACATGGCGCCGATGTGGATGCCGATGACGAGGCCGGAGGCGGCGGTGGAGTGGCCGTGGTCGTGCATGTGGACCGGTGTCATCGTCATGACCGCGACCATGACGAGCTGGGTGAGGATCATGACCAGCGCGCCCAGGACAACGCCGCCGCGGCCCTCGGTGGTGTCGGCGGCCTCGGCGTCGGCCGCCTTGGTCGCGGCGTCGGCCTGCTCGGCCTGGGCGATGGTGCGGGCGAGGAGCAGGGGGTCGGGGCGGAGCCAGAGGGCGAGGACGAGGGCGGCCAGGGCGTAGGCGGCGCCGGAGATGACGAAGAGTCCGGCGAGGTGGGGGATGCCGAGGCGTTCGGCGAGGGTGCCTGCGGGGGCGGCGAGGTTGGGTCCGGCGACGCCGCCGAGGGTGGTGGCGACCAGGACGGTGGAGACCGCGCGGGCGCGGTGGCCGGGCGGGGCGAGATCGGCTCCGGCGTAGCGGGCCTGGAGGTTGGTGGCGGTGCCGGCGCCGTAGACGAACAGGGCGATGAAGAGCAGGACCGGGTTGTCGAGGACGGCGGCGGTGATGACGCCTGCGGAGCCGATGGCGCCGGTGAGGTATCCGGCGGCGAGTCCGGGGCGCCGGCCCCGGGCCTGCGAGATGCGCCCCACGGTGACGGCGGTGAGGGCGGAACCGGCGGTGAACAGGGCGCTGGGCAGCCCGGCGAGGCTGGTCGAGCCGAGCATGTCCTGGGCGAGGAGGGCCCCGACGGTGACCCCCGCGGCGAGACCGGCGCCACTGAGGACCTGGGAGGCGACCAGTACGCGCAGGATGCGGGGCTGGACCTGGGCGGGGTCGGGTATGGGGGCCGTCGTGCTGGTGGACGCGGTGCTGGTCATGTCTCTCTTCCGGAGCGGCGGTGGGCGGTACGAGGCGGGGGCGGGGGAGGGGGGGGGCGGGGACTGGGCCGGCGCCGGAGCGCCGGGCTTCGGGCCGGTGCGATGGCGTGCGGGCGGTCGGCGTCCTTGACGGTGGGGGTGTACGGCAGCCGGTTCGTCTCCGGGCCGCCGGGGCGTACCCGGCCGGGCCGGGCAGCCGTCAGCTGCTGGTGGAGGACGTCAAACGCGGGGCCCCGATGCGGTCCGGAGCGGGTTCGTCGGCCAGGCGCCGGGCGGTGCCGGGCGCGACGGCCGGCGCGCCGCTCTCCGTGCCCGCCCGGAGGCCGCGCGCCTGTCCGCCTCCGCGTGGGTGGACGACCGGCGTCTGCGAAGAGGGCGGCCGCCTCTCGCCGGTCGCCGCGTCACCGGCACCGTGTCCCCGGTGACGGCCGAGGTCGGGGAGGCAGGGGCGGCGGGCCCGCCGCTGCCCGGAGCGGTCACGTCAGGTCCGAGGCGTCGACGGGCAGCTCCGACAGGCGCCATTCGAGCATGCCGTCGTGGAGGCGGATCGCGCGGCGCCCCCGGTCGTTCAGCAGCCGCACGGCGTCGTAGGACAGGACGCAGTACGTGCCTCGGCAGTAGACGACGATCTCCAGATCCTCGGGCAACTCGCCGATCCGGTCGGCGAGTTCACCGACCGGGATGGAGATCGCGCCGGGAATGTGCCCGGCCCGGTACTCCTCCACCGGCCGCACGTCGAGCACGACCACGTCCCCGGCGGCGATCCGGACCCGCAACTCCTCCCGGCTGAGTTCCACGGAGCCGTCCTCCCCGAGATGGGCGGCCCGGGCGGCGGGAAGGGCGGCCTGATGGCGCTCCGCGACCTTGCGCAACAGCGCGAACAGCTGGGCGACATCGTCCCCGGCGAGCCGGTAGTGGATACGCACACCCTCGCGGCGGGTGGCGACGAAACCGGCCTGCTTCAGCGTCTGCAGATGCGCCGACGCGGTGGTCAGATTCAGTCCGGCCGCCTTCGCCAGCGCGTCGACGGTGCGCTCGCCCTGGGCCAGCAGATCCAGCAGCTCCAGCCGCTTTCCGCTGGCCAGCGCCTTGCCGCTGGCCGCGAACGCGTCGTACAGCCGGGCCTTCGTCTCGTTCTGCGCGGTCTCCGCCATCTCATCCTCCATAAATCCATGGATTACTGTAATCGCATCGGAGGTGGAGGGCCACACCCCCTCGCTCCCGCGCCGGACCGGCAAGTAGGGTGAGGCGGACGATCGTTACGGGCCCCACGCCCCGTCCGGCAGAGAAGGAGGAGCGGTGCGCCGAGCCCGTACGGCCGACCGGCCGCTGAGTTCCGCCCTTCTGCTGCTGATCGCCCTGCTCTTCGCCCAGTTGTGTGTCCACGGGCAGAGCGGCCTGCGAGACGCGTCCGATCGGACGGCCCCCGGCGGGGCCGGGATCGCTGTGGTGCTGCCCGCGTCGGACGACGAGCGGGCACCGGCGGAGCGCGAGGTCCTCGCTGCCTCTGCCGGTGAGCCGGACACGGAGTCCGCCTGGAGCGCCGACACCACGGGTGGTTCCTGCCCGGAACGCCAGGCACCGGATCAGTCGGGCAGCCCGCATCTCGCCATGCCCGCCGCCGCGGAGGCGCCTTCCCCCGGCAGAGCCGCTGCCCCGCAGGCAGTGCGGTGGCCCGCGCACCGCGACGACGCGTCCGCCGCGTCACCACCGCCACACGTCTGCGTCCTCAGGATCTAGACCGGCCCGCGCCGCCCCTTCCGTCCCGGTCCCGGCACCGCTCCGGGCTCCGGCGGTGGGGGAGTGGCCTCGTGCCCGCGTCCCTCCTCGACAACGGAGACACCTGATGGGCTTGGTACCCTCCGCTCCCGAACCTGCCTCTGAACCTGCCTCCCCTCCCGTCCGCAGCAGCCGCTCGCCTCGCGCCGCCCTCGATGCCCTGCGCCTGTGGGGCCCTCGGTCATGGGCTGCCGTGTGTGCCTCCGCCGTGGCCACGGCGCTGGTCGTCGGCGTGCCGACCGCCGTCGTCCCCACCCCGTTCTTCGGCCGGGAGATCCCCGTCCAGTGGTGGAACTACCCGGCGCTCGCGCTGACCGCGCTCCTCGCGGGCCTGGTCCTCGGCACCTACGTACGCCCAGGACCGTCCGACGCGTCCGGCGGCCGGCTCGGTTCGATCGGCGGCATGCTGTCCTTCTTCGCGATCGGCTGCCCGGTCTGCAACAAGATCGTTCTGCTGCTGCTCGGCACGGGAGGCGCGCTCAGCTACTGGGCGCCGCTGCAACCTCTGCTCGCCGTCGCCTCCGTGGTGCTGCTCGCCGAGGCGGCGCTCCGGCGCCTCAACGTCCAGGCCGCCTGCCCCGCGCCCGGCGCCTGACAACTTCGCGCCCGGCAACCCTTCGCCCGGTGCCAGGCAACCTCTCGCCGGGCCCGACCCCCTGAGCGGCCGGGCCCACCTGATCCTCTGCTCACAGGAGCTTGTTCTTCATGCCCGAAAAGTCTTCTTCCGCGTCTCCCGCACAGCAGGCCCGCGCCCGCCGCAGGCGCAGCGTCTGGGCCGCCGGCGTGCTCGTCGCCGCCACCGCGAGCGCCGTGGTCCTCGTCGCGACCGGCGGCTCCGACCCCGATCCACGCCCCGACAGCCCCCGGTCCGCCGCCTCGGTGGAGGCCGTCCCCGGGGACTCCGCTCCGGCGGGCCCCGACCTGGCACGCCGCGACGCCGACGACCCCCTGGCCGTCGGCCCGGCCGACGCCCCCGTGGTGATGGTCGAGTACTCCGACTTCCAGTGCCCGTACTGCGGGCGCTTCGCCCGCGAGACCAAACAGGAACTCCTGCGCACCCACGTCAAGAAGGGGTCGCTGCGCATCGAGTGGCGCAACTTCCCCATCTTCGGGGAGGAGTCCGAGGACGCCGCCCGCGCCGCCTGGGCCGCCGGCCGGCAGGGAGCGTTCTGGGAGTTCCACGACCGTCTCTACGCCGAACCACGCGGACGCAACACCGGCGCCTTCGCCAAGGACAAGCTCGTCGCCCACGCGAAGGAGGCCGGTGTCGCGGACCTCGACCGCTTCCGCAAGGACATGGACTCGGAACAGGCGCACCGGGCCGTGGCACGCGACCGTGCCGAGGGGTACGCCCTGGGCGTCACCAGCACGCCCGCCTTCCTGGTGAACGGCACCCCCGTGCTCGGCGCCCAACCCACCGAGGTCTTCGACAAGGCCGTACGCGACGCCCTCACCCGGAGCGGGAGCGGGAGCGCGAAGAAGTGACGGACGCCGGCTTCCTTCTCGCCTTCCTCGGCGGGCTGCTCGCCCTGCTCAGCCCGTGCAGCGCGCTGCTCCTGCCCGCCTTCTTCGCCTACTCCTTCACCCACCGGACGCGGCTGCTCCGGCACACCGCCGCCTTCTACGCCGGGTTGTGCGTGACCCTCGTCCCCCTCGGGGCGGCCGGGGCGTTCGCGAGCCGCCTGTTCATCGGCCACCGGGACACCCTCGTCCTCGTCGGCGGATGGACCATGATCTGTTTCGGAGTTCTGCAACTCCTCGGGCTCGGCTTCGGCTCCCGCCGCCTCCAGCGGCGCGCCGGCGCCCCCACCGGCTCGACGTCCTCCACCGTCGCGCTGGGCATGGTGTACGGGCTCGCCGGATTCTGCGCGGGCCCCATCCTGGGCAGCATCCTCACCGTCGCCGCGCTCGGCGGCAGCCCGCTGCGCGGCGGCTTCCTCCTGGCGGTCTACGCCCTGGGCATGGCCGCCCCGCTCTTCGTCCTCGCCCTCGCGTGGGACCGCTGGCAACTCGGTCGCCGCGCCTGGCTGCGAGGACGGGGATTCCGGCTCGGCCCCCTGCACCTCCACAGCACCTCGGTGATCGGCGGCCTGCTCTTCGTCGTGCTCGGCGCGGTCTTCCTCGCCTTCGACGGCACGTCGGCGCTGCCGTCGCCGCTGGACGTGGACACCGAGTACGCGTGGGAGCAACGGGTCACCGCTCTCGCCGCCGCGATCCCCGGGCACCTCCTCTGGGCCGCCCTGGCCGCCACGGTGGCGGTCGGGGCAGGCGTCGTACTGATCAGGAACAACCGGGAGGACAGCGGCGACCGAAGCTGACCCGCTCCCGTCGTTCACGCCCGGGGCCGTACGCGCCGCGCGTCGCGTACGGTCCCGGGCAGGCGCTCGTCGCGTCGGACCCCACGCGGCCGACAGGCAGGAGCAGTTCGTATGATCACAGGCGGGATGGGGCCGTAGCGCAGAGGTCGTCGCGCCTTCACCGCATGTGGGAAGACGCCGGTTCGAATCCGGCCGGCCCCATCCCACCCCACCCCACCCCATCCCGCAGGTCGAGACCGGGTGAAGTCGTCGTTCGAACCCGTCGACCGCGGCTCGACTCAGCCCCGTTCCTTCGACACGTTGCCTTCGACGGCCTCGACGACCTTCTTCGCCGTGGCCTTGGCCGAGCCCGGGTTCTGGCCGGTGACGAGGTTGCCGTCGGTCACGACGTACGAGACGAAGGGCAGCGCCGCCTTCTCGTAGAGCGCGCCGCGCTGCCTGGCCTTCTCCTCGGCGTTGTAGGGGACCAGCTTGTCGACGCGCGCGAGAACCTCCTCGGTCCAGGCGAATCCCGTCATCCGGCGGCCGTCGATGAGGTACGAGCCGTCCGAGAGCCGGGTGTTGAGCAGTCCGCAGTAGCCGTGGCAGACCGAGGAGACGACGCCGCCGCGCTCGTAGATCTCGCGGGTGATGTGCTGCAAACCCTCACTGTCGGGGAAGTCGTACATCACCGCGTGGCCGCCGGTGAAGTAGATCGCGTCGTACGCCGACGGGTCGATCCGGTCCGGGCTCACCGTGTTCTGGAGCATCGCCATCTTCCCTGGATCGTTGCGCCAGGCCTTCGCGGTCCTGTCGTAGTTCGGGAACTTCAGCGCACGCGGTTCCAGAGGGACCGCACCGCCGGCGGGGCTGACGAGCGTCTGCTCGTATCCGTGTTCCTCGAAGACGTGCCAGGCGTGCGTGAGTTCGGAGAGCCACAGCCCGGTGGTGTGGGACGGGTCGTCGTAGTGGCCGACGTTGGTGACGACGTGGAGAACGCGCTTGGTCATGACTGATCTTCTTCCATGCGGACCGGGACTGCGAGGCGACGGGCCGCAACGCGGGGGCGATCACGACATGCCGTGGGTGAGGTGTCCGGGCCCACGACGCCACGGCCCGCTCGCCGCGTGACGTGGGCGCGCCGCAGCCCTGCGGCTCTCGTGTCACGTGCGAGACGCAGACGTGGCGAGGCCGGAGACCGCGTGGTCTACCGGTGGGCTCTGAGTACGTCGACTTCGCAGCCCGGTGCGAACGGGTCGAAACCGTGCTCGATGAGCCAGCGCACCGCCAGCAGGCTCCGCAACGACCACCATGCGTGGACGACGTCGAGGTCGATGTCGGTGCCGTAGCCGGTGAGGACGTCGTCGAGGTGTTCCTCGTGCCCGAGGGTGAGGGTGGCGAGGTCGTACAGGGCATCTCCCCGGCCTGCCTCGGACCAGTCGATGATGCCCGTGACCTCGTCGTTCTCGACGAAGACGTGGGCGATCTGCAGGTCGCCGTGGGTGAAAGCCGGCGCCCATGGCCGGAGGGCGGCTTCGGCGGTCCGGCGGTTGCGGGCGACCAGGTCGGCGGTGAGGATGCCGTTGCTCACGAGCAGTGCGCACTCGGTGTCGAGCTCCTCCGCCAACGCGGCGGTGTCCCGGCCGGCGCGTCCGGTCCGGGGCGGAAGGGGCGCCTCGTGCAGCTCCCGGACCGCGGCACCTGCCGCGGCCCACGCCGTGGGCGACCCGGTCGCCGGCCCGCCGAGGCGCCCCAGCGTCGTTCCGGGGAGCGCGGTGATCGCGAGTACGTGCGGCTTGTGCCACAGGACCTCGGGGGTGGGCACCGGGGCGAGGGACATGGCCTCGACCTCGGTGTCGAGGCGCGCCTGATCGGCGTCGACCTTCAGGAACATGTCGCCGACGCGGAGCGTGGTGCGCTCGGAGTGGGTGACGACGACTTCGACCTCGTTCATGGGCGGCCAGTATCCCGGGGCCGAGCACCGATGTCGCGCGGTTTGTCGCGGACTCCTACGGCCGGCCCGCCGCACTCCGCTGCGTGGCCGGCCGCGCTCGATGCCTCGGAGCCGGACTCCGAGCGCCTCGGTCCCCTCCGTGTGCGAGATCAGGCGGTGCGGTGGACGTGCCGGATCAGCCACATCAGCAGGGCGTCCACATCGGCGGCGGCCGAGAGCACCCGTTCGACGGCTTCGGGGGTGTGCAGCCACTCCTCGCAGCCGAACGAACGGGCGGCGATCAGTGAACGGTGCCGCAGGAGGCCGGCGCGAGGGTGGTCCGCCGGGAAGCCGCGCGGGGGCCGTTTCATCATGTCGCCCGAGACGTCGTAGCCCTTGCCCCGCACCTCCTCGACGAGGGCCGCCAGTTCGCGGCCGCTGCCCTCGGCCGCCACGGCCCTGCGGAAGGCGTCCACCTGGCCCGGGTCCGGATACCACCAGGCGCCCTGGAGCCACAGACCGTCCAGGGAGAACCGGAGATTGATCTCGACCTTGCGGCCGAGCCTGATCACCGCGCTCTGGTGCTGCCACCACCAGGAGCCGGTGCGGTAGTGCCAGACGGAGAAGTCCTCGTAGCGGGGGTCGGCGTCCGCGACCCCGTTGAGCAGCGCGATCATCGGCTGCCGGACCAGACGCTCGCGGTCGGCCCGACAGCGCTCCCGGGTCTCCTTCGTCGGTTCACCCTGGAGCTGCCACAAGACGTCCATGGCCTGCTCCGGCCAGCCGGTGAACTGTTCGCGCATGCGCGGAGGATAGCCCGGCCGGCCGGGGCACGGTGCCGGTCACCGGCGCCTCGTCCCGTGCTCAGGCGGCCCGCGAGGGGCCTGCCGTTCGATGGCACCACCTGCGGAAGGTGGTCGGCCTCACCGGGAAGGGACTCTCCGCCCGGTGCGGCCGGTGCCGGACGGCGTCGCCCCACCCCCGGCGACAGCCGCAGTTCGAAAACCCGTGGAACGCCCGACCGGTCTCGGCCATGATCCTCGCGTGACCACCTACCTCGCGTCCGAGCGCCTGATCCTCCGCCCGTTCGCCGCAGCCGAAGCGGACCTGCTGATCGAACTGGACAGCGACCCGGAGGTGATGCGCTACCTGAGCGGCGGCGCTCCGACCCCGCCCGAGGAGGTCCGCGACCTTGCGATCCCGAGCATCCTCGCCGGTTACGAGCGCTGGAATCACGAACTCGGCCTGTTCGCCGCGTACGAGAAGGACAGCGGCGCCTTCGTCGGCTGGTTCTGTCTGCGCCCGCTGCGCAGCGGCCCGCGCGAGGAGGCCGAACTCGGCTACCGCCTGCGCCGGGCGGCCTGGGGCCGGGGCTACGCCACCGAGGTCTCGCGGGCGCTGCTGGCGAAAGGGTTCGCCGAACTCGGCCTCCGCATGGTCTGGGCCGAGACGATGACCGTGAACCGCCCCTCGCGCAACGTCATGGAGAAGCTCGGGATGACGCTCACTGAGAGCATCCCCGTCCCGGAGGACATGAGGGCGGTCGAGGGTTCCGAGCACGGGGGTGTGCGGTACGAGATCACGAAGGAGCAGTGGGAACTGCGGGCCCGGGCGGTGTCTTCACCTGTCACGCCCACTTCAGGAGTGGGGCGAGAGTGACGGCAGGACCGGGTGGTCTCGTCACGGCGGGTAGCAATGCCGCGCCACTGTTCCGGACGGTTGAGGCACCCCTCCACGACGTGGCTCCACACGGTTCCGTTCAGGACCCTGCGATCGTCCGGCCGTTTCCGCCCCCCTTCATGACTGGGGCGGCGACGGCCGGACGAACTCCCTATCGACATGGAACAATTCAAGGCGACGTTTCACGGCGCCATGATCCACCAGCGATGATCACCTGAAAACACTGCCGGGGAATCGCCCGGATAGCAGAACGCCGGATCGAGCGAGCGGGGACATGCGGCGCGAGGTGACGAACCCTGACCACCCGTCCGGACTCTGGGCAAGGCAGAGATCAGCTGCAGGTGTTGCTGTTGTACGAGGCCGCCCGCTTGATCCCCTTGCCATCGTGGAAGTACTGGATTCCGCTCGTGACCATGAACGCGAAGTCACGCACGGCGCCGTCGTAGGTGTCTGTGTGGCCGTCACCGTTCGTGTCCACCAGGGCCAGACCGGCAGTACCCCAGGACTGGCTGCCTGCCGAACTGTCGGCGGCGAGTCCGTTGCGCTGCTGCCACTTGTTCGTGGCGTATGCGGTGTTGGGGCCGAAGTGACCGTCGATGCCCGAGGCTGCCAGCAGGCCGTCGGCCCACAGGATCTTCTGCCACAGGCACGTGGCGTTCGAGTGCGTGTTCTTCGAGAGGTTCACCACGCCTTCGTCCCCCCACGACGCGTTGTGTCCCATGAAGTCCGTCTTCGTGGAAGCGGTGACGTAGGCGCCCCCGTGGTACGTGCCGCTCGCCGAAGCGGGGGTCGTCAGCGTGCCGCTGAGGCCGAGTGTCAGCAGCAGAACACCGACGGTGGTTGCGACGGGTCCACGCGGCGTCGCCTTGAGGCGCTCCGGCCTGAACGTAAGAACCTTGGACATGTAGGACCTCCTGAGTGAGGGGAAACAGCGAATATGACTCAGCGGTGCGGACGAGGCGCGGTCGCCCGGGACGATCATGGTGTCGGCTGCCGGCGCAGCCTTCGACAGTCCTGGAACCTGGAGGGTCCGGCGAAGCCGTTGTGCCTGCCGCCGGTCACCGACACGTGTAGAACGCGCCGGTCGGCGTGAAGTAGGGGAACTTGATGGCGCGGCCTGTGTAGGAGCCGTACGCTCCGCCGCCGGCCGACGCGGAGGACGCAGGGGCGGCGAACATGCTGGCGCCGAGCGGGGCGGCCGTCGCGGTGGCGACCGAGCCAACGTTTCTGATGGCCCGGCGTGTGGAGATGCGCATCCGTGTTCCCGTCCGATCCCGTCTGTTGGTACGTCGCTGACGGACCATAGGCTCTTCGGGGAGTCGCGACTTTGCCGTACGTGCCGGATGCTTTGCTCGCCGAACCGGTCGCCGCGAAGCCCACCTCCCAGCAGCCGCAGCGCAGTGGTGCGCCCGCCGCGTTTGCCCTCTATGTCCATCCAGGGGGGCGGCCGTCCCGGTTGCCCTTCCGGGCCCGGTCGGTGATCTCGCTGGTCAGGCCCACCCATGCGGTCAGAGCGCCAGGTAGCGCGAGGCACGGTGCGGGAGTGTCACCGGGCCACGCGGCCCGGCGACAGCGACATCGAGGTGCGGCCGGCGGCCAACGGCGTCGCGCCTGCTGGGCAAACTAAGCTGTGGTCATGTCATCTTCGGCCTGGGTGCGCCTCACCGAGGCGCGGGGAGTGCGGCGCCGACTGGCCATCATCAGCCGGCACGTTGTCAGGCGCCCCCTTTTGGTTCTTGCCCTCGCAGCGTTGGCCTTCCTCATCACCAGGTTCGGCAGGGATGTTCCCCTGCTCTACGGGATGGGGCCCCTGGGAGCCGTTCTGATCATGGGAAGCATGGGCCGCTACCGTCCCGCCCCGGAGCGCCGCGATGAGCCCCCGTCTCGGAACGAGGACGCCGGCACGAGCTGACCGGCAACCGGTCGTCCGGCTCGGCATGCCCTGCAAAACCCCCGTGCGGACGGCCGGTCGGGCGACACGCGCAGGTCCCCCCGGGCATCTCCGCAGCGGACTCGGAAACCGCCCGAACGACTAGAGCGTGTCTCCTTGGTGCTGTCCGCCGTGCGAAGCTGTGCGCCATGGAGCCTTCGATAGTCCGTGGACTTGCTCTGCCCGCCCTGCTGACGTCGCTCATCGATCGCGACCTCTGGCGTCACCCGGGCGATGTGGTGCTGGCGAAGGCCATTCCGTGGTTCAAGGACTCACTTGGCTTCGTGTCGAACCCCGAGCAGATGGCGTACGCGTCCCAATCGATGGACATGTTCGCCGATGATCCGCACTCCGCCTTCTTTCGCCAGGCACGCGGACGCAGAAGCGTTACCCCGCTCGAACTTCCTTGGCTTGATGTTGACCAGGCAGTGCTGATCGCCACCACTCGCAACCCCGGTGATGACGGCGCCTTGGCTCTCGACTACCGAACTGACCCCTCAGATCCCCGCATCGTCGGCAGTGACTTCTGGACGGACCCACTTCTGTGCCAGTGGCGGGTCGTAGCACCTACATTCTCAAGCTTCGTCTCAAGCTTGGGCCTGTAGCTTCCGTAGTCATGTCACTGCCGCGCCCAGAGAAGGATGGACGCGACGTGGAGTGCGGCCTGGTAGGCGATGGCTAGTGCCGCGTCAGGCAACGTTCGCCTTGCTGATGGAGGGTGAGAAGTAAATCGGTGGGTTGATGTAGGGGAATCTGCCACGATCACCGGATGGGCGCATTGGATGCAGTGGCAGGCAGGGTTGTTGGTGGGGCCACCGTGGCGTTCCGGCCCAGCGGCTCCTCGATGGTTCCGCTGATACGCAGTCGGCAGCAGGTGGTCGTCGCTCCGGTCGACCCAGCGAAGTTGGAGGTAGGGGACATCGTCCTCGCCCGTGTTGCCGGGACGGTCTACTTGCACTTGGTGTCGTCTGTGGACCCTGCCAGGAAGCGGGTGCAGATCAGCAACAACCGTGGCCGCGTCAACGGCTGGACCGGCCATGATCGTGTCTTCGGTATCTGTGTGGCGGTCGACGGCGTCCCCCGGTCAGGTGTCGAGGGCAAGACGCTCGCGGCCGATTCCAACGACTCCTCCTGAACACCGCGTTCCAGCGGCATCGGGCCGCCAGGCTATGCGGGTGGCAGAACGAGTGCGTATCCGCGAGATCGATGACGACGAGGGCCGGCGGTTACTGCGGATAGTCCGCAGAGGCGCGGGTTCCGTGGTGACCTGGCGGCGCGCGCAGATGGTGCTGCTGTCCGCCCAGGGCATGCCGGTCGTGAAGATCGCCGAGCTGTCGTTCACCAGTGACGACCGGGTCCGCGACGTGATCCACAACTTCAACGCCGACGGTTTCGGCTCGCTCTACCCCAAGTACTCCGGCGGCCGGCCGAAGACCTTCACGCTGCCCGAGCGCCGCGAGATCAAGAAGATCGCCAAGTCCAAGCCGACCGAGCATGATCTGCCGTTCTCGACCTGGAGCCTGGCCAAGCTGGCCGACTTCCTGGTCGCCGAGGGGGTGGTCGACGACATCAGCCACGAGGGCCTGCGCCTTCTGCTCCGCAAGGAGGGCGTCTCCTTTCAACGTCTGAAGACCTGGAAGACCTCCCGCGATCCGGACTACGCGCCCAAGAAGGCCCGCGTCGAGCATCTCTACGCGATCGCCGACGGTGAGGTCATAGCTGAGGAAGGCGAGCCCGAAGCCGTTTTCTGCATGGACGAGTTCGGGCCGCTCAACCTGATGCCGCACCCCGGGCGGCAGTGGACCGAGCACGGCGGCAGACACAAGGACCCCGACCGTGAGCCCCGCCGCCGGCGCCGGGCAACCTACAACCGTTACGGCGGGGTGCGGCACCTGTTTGCAGCCCTGGACCTGGGCAAGGACAAGCTCTACGGCCACATCAAACCGCTCAAGCGGCGCACGCAGTTCCTGGAGTTCTGCCGCTACCTGCGCACCCTCTACCCTCCGGCGGTGCGGATCGCGATCGTCTGCGATAGCTTCTCCCCGCACCTGACCACGAAGCGATGCCGGCGGGTCGCGACGTGGGCGGCGGCGAACAACGTGGAGATCGCCTACACCCCGACCAACTCCTCCTGGCTGAACCGGATCGAGGCCCAGTTCACCGCCCTGCGCTACTTCACCCTCGACGGCACCGACCACGCCGACCACATCGTCCACGGGCCGGATCGGCCGGCAGCAACGGTTCGATCCGGTCCCACATCGCATCGGTGATCACCAATCGGACAGACACATCCGATCAACTGACCAGCCCATCAAAGAGACACCCCCTAGGCAGCCCGCCGGCCCGTCCGCAGTTCCCGGCCGTTGGCCAGGCCCCGCGGGTCCAGCGACAGGGACACGGCCGCCG
Source organism: Streptomyces sp. OfavH-34-F (assembly GCF_022347745.1). Classification (GTDB taxonomy): domain Bacteria; phylum Actinomycetota; class Actinomycetes; order Streptomycetales; family Streptomycetaceae; genus Streptomyces. Next base: position 46,147 of record NZ_JAKRGC010000008.1, on the reverse strand, counting down.
TCGCACCGACGTCCGCGAGGCTCTCCGCGTCGGGAAGCAGCTCCACGCCCTCCGCGTCGGGCCGGTGGATGAGCACGGGGACGTACTCGCGGGTGTGGAAGGCGTGCCCGGCCGTGGGGTCGTTGCCGTGGTCGCCGGTCACGATGAGGCGGTCGCCCGGGGCGTCGAGCAGGGCGACGAGCGCGGCCAGGCCCGCGTCGGTCTGTTCCAGGAGACGTCCGTAGCGCTCGGTGTCCTGCTGGTGCCCGGCCAGGTCCGTCTCCTGGATGTTGGCGACGACCAGGCCGTCCCCGGCGGCGCGCACCGCCTCAAGGGTGTGGGTGAGGACCTCGGCGGTGTCCACGGCCGGGTGACGGGCCGCCGCGTCGCAGGCCAGGATGTCGGCGGCCTTGCCCACCAGGGTCACCGGAACGCCCGCGCGGGCGGCCAGGTCGGGCAGCTGGCGGGTGTGGTCGATCCGGGCGCCCAGGTGCTGCACTTCGAGGCCGCCGTTGCGGTAGAAACCGGTCGCCGGGGTGTCGAGGCCGACCGTGCCCTCCTCACCGGCCCGTACGTAGTGCTCCAGCGGACCGTCCGCGTGTCCGCCCACCGCGATGACCCGCGCCACGGGAGCGACGGCGCGTACGGTGCGGGCCACGGCGAGGATGCCGTCCGGCCCGTCGAACGGCAGGTCCTCCAGCCGCCCCGAGGCGTTCCAGTTGATGCCCGGGTCCGCCTCCAGGTTGTCGTGGACCAGCACCGAGCCGTCGACGACCAGGAGCGGCGCGCCGTCCAGCCGGCCGACCCGGTGACCGGCCGCTTCGAGCGCGGCGGTCACCTCGTCGATGTGGTCGGCGAGCCGGGCGACGGTCACCCGGCTGAAGTCGGCCCCCATCATCGTCTGGTGGCCGGCGAACGTGTCGGCGCCCGGATAGCCGAGGGCGGCCCGGCCGGCGGCGACGGGCAGATGGGTGCGCCGGGCGAGATCGGGGTGCGGGTGGACGAGGCCGAGGCCGAGCGAACCCAGCACGGGCAGGCGCAACGGGCGGCCGAACGCCTCCCGGCAGTGGTCCAGCACATGTCCGCAGGTGTCGGCGGTCGGATCGCCGGGACGCGCGGTGCCCGCGTCGGGCATGGCGCCGATGCCGAATCCGTCGATCACGACGATGACGGTCTTGGCCATGGGGTGCCTCCTCAGCTCAGGGACCGGCCCTGGGCGTCGTACAGACCGTTGAGACGGGGCGTACCGGACGAGAGTCCGGAGACGACGGCGACGGTCGAGCGGGTGACGAAGATCTGGGTGCGGAAGGCGAGCAGCGCGGTGTCGCCGAGGCGGACGTCCTGTCCGGGGGCGGGCGCGTCGAGCAGCCGGTAGTAGTCGATGTTCTCGGCGGGCGCGTCGAGCACGTCCAGCCGTGCCCCGGTGCGTGGCAGCAGGGCGCTCCTGATGTGGGAGCGGGCGTAGAAGCCGCCGCCGAAGACGGCTGGCCGGCCGTCGCCCAGGGTGTGGGCCACCTCGGTGACGTACACGTAGGCGGGGGTCTCGGGCTGTGAGGGGTCGAGCGCGTGCAGCGGGGTCGTGCCGGTGAGGGCGTGGCCCGGCTCGCCGTGGGTGGCGCCGAGCTCGGCGAGCAGCGGCAGGGAGGCCATCGAGGTGGCACTCGGGGCGCTCAGTCGGAGGTCCGCGTGGCCGCGCCCGGCGAGCAGCTCGCGGGCCTTGAGGGCGAGCGCGAAGTTGGGGGTGGCGTACGGGGCCCCGGTCGCCGGGTCGCACAGCACGCACGGGAACGCGGTGACTCCCGCGATGCGGACGCCGGGCAGCCGCTCGGCCGCGTCGGCGAAGGCGTCGAGCCGGCCGAGCGGGACGCCGCCCTCCTGGCCGGGGTAGACGCTTCCCTCGGCGCCTTCGAGACGGATCAGGACGTCCTGGACGAACCCCAGCCGGCTCGCGGCGTCGGAGACCGCGCGGGCGTTGTCGAGGTCGTACACGGTGACGGTCTCGGGCCGCCACGCCAGCATCTCGGGCAGTGCGCGGCGCGGGATCTGGACGAGGTGGCCGAGGTTGCCGGCCCGGGCGCCGGAGGCGTGCAGGGTGCGGGCCTCGGGCGGGTCGATGGCGGCGTAGCGGGGGATGTGCCGGGCGACGGCCCGGATCAGTTCGGGGTTGCGGCCCAGCTGCTTGACGACGAACCAGAGGGACAGGCCCAGCCGTTCGGCCTCGGCGGCCAGCAGCGCGGCGTTGGCCTCGACGGCGTCCAGGTCCATCACATAGGTGTCCGGCGGGATCGCGCCCTGGTCGTGGAGTGCCGCCGCGGCCTCGACGAGACCGGGATTACGGGTCAGGACGGTGTCGAGAAACACGGTCAGCGGTCCTTCGGGTCGTTCAGCGCGGCCAGTGAGCGGCGCAGGATCTCGATGACGAGGTCCGCGCCCGCCCGCATCGGGTTGATGCGCACGGTCCAGTCGGCCAGTTCGGGGGAGTCGTCCAGGGTGGAGCTGGACATCCGGTAGAAGAGCGGCGTGATCTCGTAGCGGGAGTTCGAGCCGACGGGGTAGGGGGCCGCGCCGAAGCGGGCGGCGACGGCGGGCAGTTCCCGGGCGACGGGCCGGTCGAGCCGGACGAGCAGGCACCGGTCCTGCGCGTTGGCGAGCCGGACCTCGGCGACACCGGGCACCTCGCCCGCGTTCAGCCGCTCGGCGACCTCGGTGCCGACCTGCGACTGCACGGACCACATGAGCGGTACGTGGGTGAGCGCGCGCAGCGCGTCGAGCGCCTGGTGCCCCTGGACCTGGCCGCCGCCGGAGTAGTTGTCGCGGCGGATGTGCTCGATCAGGTCGCGGGCGCCGACGACGATGCCGACGCCCTCCGGGCCGTGCAGCTTGAACAGGGAGAAGCAGGAGGCGTCGGCGCCCAGTTCGACCCCGGCGGCCGGAGTGCGCATCACGGCGTAGTTGTCGTCGACGACGGTGCGGACGCCGGCGGCCCGGCAGGCGGAGAGGACCGCGCCGGGGTCGTAGGAGTCGGCGAGCCGCTGCCGGGTGTGCTGGACGTAGGCCCAGCGGAACCGGCCGGACTCCAGGGCCTCGCGGAGCGCGCCGGGATCGTTGAAGTCGGTTTCGGCGGTCCGGACTCCGAGGCCGCGCAGCGTGACCTCGGTGGTGCGGTAGACCGGAGCCCGGTGGATGAGGAGGGGGGCGCCGGGGCGGACGGCGGCGGCGAGGGCCGCCCGGATCGCGCCGGTGCCCGCGCCCTGGACGAACGCGGCGTCCTCGGCGCCGAAGAAGTCGGCGAGCACGGCCTCCACCCGGGCGGTGGTGGCGGGACGCCCCAGGCCGGGCACGACCCCGGCGTCGGAGGCGAACAGCTGCGGGCCCTCGAAGTGGCGGGCGGTGGCCTCGATGAGCCGGAACTGCCGGGCGACGGCGTCAGCCGGGGCCACGGTCGGCAGCGGGAACGTCTCGGGGAGTACGGGGTGCATGGTCAGCTCTCTTCCACGGCCGTGCCGCTGAGGAAGCGCAGCGGGTTGCGGCGGGTCAGCAGGTCGATCAGGTCGTCGTCCACGCCCGCCGCACGGACCTTGGGCAGGAAGCTCCCGAAGAGGTGGCCGTAGCCCTGGCCCCCCTCGGAGGCGAGGTAGCCGTGGCGGGAGATGTCGCAGCTGAGCAGGGCCCGGTCGGCGTGTCCTGCTTCCAGGAGGGCGAGCAGGAGGCGCAGCCGGGTCTCGTCGCTCTGGTAGCCGTCCTTGCCGACGGTGTCGAAGGCGACGTACGCGCCGCTCGCGGCCAGCTCCCGATGGACCGCCGGGTCGTCCAGCAGGTCCTGATGGCCGACCGAGATCCGGTGCGGAGGCAGCCCCTCGCCGGTGAGCAGTTCCAGCTGGGCGAGGCCGCCGCGGCCGAGCTGGGCGTGGGTGGCGACGGAGAGCCCGGTGGCGAGGGCGGCCCGCGCCGAGGCGCGGAGCACCTTGCTCTCCGCCGGCGCCGGGGTGTCCCCGTGGCTGCCGATCTCGCCGAGGACGCCGGGGCGGACACCCGTGGTCCCGATGCCGTCCTCGATCTCGCGGACGAGCGCGGCGGTGAGGTCCGCGACGTCGCCGCGCTCGATCTCGGGGGTGTGGAACGGCTCGTAGTACCAGCCGGTCGCGGCGACGACGGCGACCTGGGCGTCCCGGGAGATCCGGGCCAGGGTGCGCACGTCGCGGCCCATGCCGCGGCAGGTCAGCTCGACGACGAGGGCGAGTCCGTACTCCTCGCGGAGCGCGGCCAGTTCGGCGGTGACGGCGGCGGTGTGCCGGCCGTCGAGGACAGCGCCGCCGTCACCCCGGTGGTCGAGGTCGAGGACGAGGTGTTCGTGGGCCAGGGCGGGGCCGTGCACCGCGTCGGGGGCGATGTCTCCGAGGACGGTACGCAGCACGGGTGCGGGGCTGTTCATCGTGGGGGGTCCTTCTCTGGTCGGCCTGGGCGCTCCGGGGGAGTGGGGGCCCGGGGTCACCCCTTGAGCGGGGTGAACAGGTCCAGCCAGTACAGGAGGTTGAGGAGGATGCCGCCGACGATCACCGCGGCCGGTGCCGCGGCCATCCGGACGACCGGCCGGCCCATCGCCTCGTTCAGCAGGTAGAGCCCGCCGACGACGAGGATGCCCAGGCCGCCGCCCATGGCGTTGGCCGCCATCAGCGAGCCGAAGAGGATGGCCAGCTGGAGCGTCTCGCTGATCGCGCTGCGCAGGTGCTCGGAGGAGTCGCGGACGCTGGGCAGCCGTCCGAGGAGCTTGCCGATGTAGGACAGGGCCAGCACCTCGACCGCGAAGACCAGGGCACCGACGATCGCGGCGAGGAACGGGTTCGGCATCAGGTAGCCGATGGGGTACACGAGGGTGAAGCCCGCGATGCCGTACGCGCCGGAGGCCAGCGCGGTGGTCGCGATCAGCGGGATGAAGCCGAAGACGCGGTAGAAGTCGACCTGCGCCGCCTCGGAGTACTGCCCCTTCGCGATCAGGAAGCTGGTCGCCTCGCCGCCGCCGAATATGTGCATCTGGGCGAGCACACACACTCCGGCGCCCAGCACCATGAACAGGGGCAGGTACCGGCGCAGCCGGGCCGCGCTGGCGCTGAAGAGGGAGGCCATCGGGTCGTCGCCCTCGACGACGGGTTCGCTCACACCCGCGGCCCTGTCCGCCTTGCGCCGGCCGAGGTCCTTGGCGACGGCGAGGCCGATGAGCATCAGCACGCCGACGGCCATCGCCAGCGCGCCGGCGAACATATTGGGCCACAGCTTCATGGTCATGACGACCAGGGCGAACTCCAGCAGCCCCGCGAGGCCGCCCCACTTGCGGCCGAACTGCTTGGTGATGGCCAGCACGGGGAACAGCGTGAAGAGGAAGAGGATCGGGGTCGACATCTGCTGCATGGCGGTGATGAAGTCGACCGGCAGGTCGTGGGCCACGTTGTTGGCCCCGTTGAGCCCGAAGACGACGACCGCGCCCCAGGCGCCGCCGAGGATCGGCGCGAGCCACTTCTTCGGCGACAGCATGCCGAGGATGTCGGTGGGCAGGAAGAGGAGCCACGGGTTCAGCACACCGGTGGACAGGGCCATCGGGGCGCCGAGCCCGAAGATGAACCCGGCCGAGAGGCCGAACGAGACCGCCGTCGTCGCGCTGCGCGTGGTGCGCCCCTGGATGAAGTCCAGGAGGAACGGGCGTACGCCGTCGTTGAAGACGGCCAGCGCCATGTGAGCGATGTACGCGGTCAGCGCACAGAGGGCTATGACGGTCAGTTGCTGGGCCAGCGAGAAGTCGAGGCTCGTACCGGCTGCGAGTGTCGTACTCACGGGGTCACTCCTTCGTGCCCGGGATGATCGGAGAGGGGGGCTGGGTCAGCCGCGGGCGGCGATGGCGCGCGCCATGAGGGGAGCGATGGTGTCGATCTGGTCCATCGAGAAGCCGAAGACCTTCTTGCCCTCGTCCAGCAGGGCGGTGATCTGCTCCTCGGTGGGGACGTTGCGGCCGAAGGTGTGGCAGACGGCGCTGCCCATCAGGCCGACGAGGACGCCGAGCGAGGCACCGGCGCCCGTGTGGCAGGTGCCCAGGTAGTAGTCGGCCTGGCCGACGCGCAGCTTCATCGCGGCGTCCATGTCGCTGGAGGCGGTGACCTCCAGCCCTTCGATGCCGAGCTGCTTGATGGTGGCGGTGACCTCGGTCTTGCCGACGCCGCCGGCGAGGATCTTCGTCATGTCCTGCTTCTTTCCTGGTGGTTCGGGCCGGCCGGGCCGGTCCGGGGGACGGGGTGGTTCAGGAGGAGGGGGCGGCGGGGGTCTGCTGCGCCAGCACCGCGAGGTGCATGCCGAGGAAGTTCACCTCGGACTCGGGGAGGGCCGCCCCCAGGTCCCGCCGGGCGCGTTCGGCGACCTCGCGGGCGCGGGCGACGGCCTCGGGGTGTCCGGCCAGTTCGGCGGCGACCTGGTCGTCGGTGAGGAACTGCTCGATGGCCTCGCCGTCCAGGAGCCGGGTGAGCGCCATCATCAGGTGGCTGGTGAGCATGCCCGCCGTCGCCTCGGTCACGGTGCGGCCCTCCGCTTCGAGGGCGGCCAGTTCGGCCGCGACGAAGTCGGCGACCTCGGGCTTGATCTGTCCGCCTTCGCGGAAGAGCTGAATCCGCAGGGCCAGCTGGTCGTCCATGGCGATCCTCCTAAAATAGACAGTAACCAGGATTTTGTATTTTGAGAGGACCGAAGGTCCCGTGGCGGCAGGACTTTCGTCCTGTTCCGGCCGCCTCGCCTGCGGCTCAGTAGGAGGGCAGGCGCGTGCCCTCGATCACCTCGTGCTGGAGTGAGGTGATCAGCGGGAGATCCAGGGAGTCGCGGACCGCGGCCAGGGCCTTGGCGCCTTCGGTACGGCCGATGACGGCCGCGCTGGAGTTACGCAGCGACAGTTCGCGGGTGACCTCGTCCCCCAGGGGGAGCACGTCCACGCCGAATCCGAGCCGGTCCTGCACCTCGTCCAGGTTCCAGACGGTGGCGTCGACCTCCTCGCGGGCGAAGAGGTCGGGCAGCTGCATGTACGAGGCCTCCACCCGCCGGACGTCCGGGCGCCCGGCGAAGACCAGGTCGACCAGCTTGCGCAGATCCTCCGACGCGTGGTCGACCGCGACCCGCAGGCCCGGGGTGTCCAGGTCCACGCCGTGGCGCAGGAGCATGCCGTGCGCACCCACGTAGGTCGCCGGCCCCAGGTCCGCCACCAGCTCCACCGGATGCTCGGCGATCAGCTCGTCGGCGGCGAACCGGGACAGCACGACGAGGTCGACCTTGCCCTCGAGCAGGGCGGCGGTACGGGCCCCGGCGCCCCGCATGAACGTGATCGCGAAGGGCGCGCCCGCCTTCTCGAAGGCGCCGCGCAGCCCGGTGGCCAGACCCTCGTACCGGCGGGAGTACGGCAGGGGCATCGCGGCCAGCAGCGTCCCGAGCCCGGAGAGCCGCCAGAGTATGGACCGGTCCGAGTGGGCGAGGAAGGTGCCGAGGTGCCCGCGGGCGGTCGTCCGGATGGCGCCGGACTCCTCCAGCAACTGCAGGGCCGCCTGGACCGTGCCGTTCCCGCAGCCCAGTTCCTCCGCGAAATCCCGCACCCGGGGCAGCCGCGTGTCCGGCTCGTGATTGAGCAGCAGGACCGCGAGCTGGCGGGCGGCCAGTCCGTTGCGCGTGAGGAAGCGGTCGTCGAAGGCGTTCACGATCAGAACAGTAAACAGGATTCTGGATATTGACAAGGTTCCGCACCGAAGCGCTCGGGGGAGGCGTCCCGGCCCGGAGCGGAGCCGCGTCGTCGGGCCCTCCCCGCCCCACGGGCATGGTCCGGGAAGCCCGTCAGGGGAGGACGGCGGTCACGGCACCTCCGCGCATGCATCGACGAACGCGCAGAGCCGGCGGATGAGGCTCAGAAAGGAGGGGGCGGGGTCCGCCCCGTCCTTCATGTGTGGTGCCTCCCGGAGCCACTGCCGCCACGGGCCCCCCGGCTCCGCGAAGCGGTCCGCTCGGCTGCCTCCGAGGTCCAGGTCGACGAACTGGAGAGCGCCCATGACGACGGGCTGGTCGTACGCGAGGTCGGGGCGGCGGAGGTACCGATCCAGGTAGGCGGCGAGCAGATCGGCGTCGCGCGCCGTGCCGAAACCGGCCAGGGCGACGCTGTAGGCGAGGCCGGCGCAGCAGACCTCGCTCGCCAGCAGGAGTTCTCCGAGGCGCTCACGGAACTCCGCCCGGCGGGAGACGGCCACGAGCCACGCCGCGGTTCTCCGCTCCCGCCAGCCGCCATCGAGAAGCCTGGTGATCTCGTCGGCGGTGATGAGTCCCGCATCCTCACGGAGATCTCGCACGAATCGCGCGCCGTCGGGGTCTCGCATGTTCAGCAAGCCGCCGCCGAGTTTCAAGTAGCGCCGCTCGGGCGTGACATAACGACGGACCAGGGCCGACAACTCGGCATCGTCGTGAGGACGGCGTATCACGACGGCGATCCTGCCCTGCCGCCCCGGAACGGAGCCAGGTCTTTTCCGACCTGCCCGCCGCACAAACGCGCGGAGATGCTACGGTCTCTGCGGATGTGGCGACCGAGCCACTCCCGGAGATCGGAGGAGATGCGTGATGACGGTCGTGGTGACCACCGCTGTGTGCGGTGCCCGACTCGTTCGCATCTCTCGGGTCTCGGCCTGACCTTTCCTCTGCCGGTCTCCCCTCTGCGGGAGCGGTTCCGGCACGTCTGATGTCCGGCGAGGCCCCTCACAAGGGTCTCTTCCATTGTTTCCTTCACACTCTTCGTTTTCTCCGTTCGCTCTCCCCTGCTCCTCGCACGTCCCGGCCCTGGCCGACTACGGCTGGGATCCGGAGCGTGAGCGATCCTTCGGCGCGTTCAGGGACGCGGGACTGCTGCCCGGTCGCGTCGTGCGGGCCGAGCGCGGTCAGTGCGACGTCGTCGCCGAAACCGGCCCCGTCCGCGCGCTGGTCCTCCCCTCCTCGGGAACCGGGGACCGGCTGACGCCGTGCACCGGCGACTGGGTGGCGGTCAGGCCGGCGGGCCCGGCGACCTCCGCCACCGTGGTGGAGGTGCTGGAGCGACGGACCGCGGTGGTCCGCTCCACCTCCGCGCGGACCTCTCACGCCCAGGTACTGGCCGCGAACGTCGACACCGTGGCGGTGGCCGTCTCTCTCGCCGACCCGCTCAAACTCGGGCGGATCGAGCGCATGCTGGCCCTCGCCTGGGAGAGCGGCGCCACACCCGTGGTGGTGCTCACCAAGGCCGACCGGTGCCCCGACCCCGCCGCGGCGGCCTCCGAGGTGGCCGAGGCGGCCCCGGGCGTGGAGGTGCTGGTCACCAGCGCCACCACCGGCGAGGGCCTGGACGTCCTGACCGCGGTCCTGTCGGGCACGATCGTCCTGCTCGGGCCCTCGGGCGCGGGCAAGTCCACCCTCGGCAACCGCCTGCTCGGCGAGGACCGCCTGGCCACCGGCGCGGTACGCGGCAGCGACGGCAAGGGCCGCCACACCACCGCCTGGCGCGAACTGGTGCCGCTGCCCGACGGGGGAGTCCTCCTGGACACCCCGGGCCTGCGCGGCGTCGGCCTGCACGATGCCGACGACGGCCTGGAGCGGACCTTCGCCGAGATCACCGAACTGGCCCGGGACTGCCGCTTCACGGACTGCGCCCACACGGTCGAGCCTGGCTGCGCCGTGCTGGCCGCCGTGGCGGACGGCCGGCTCACCGAGCGGCGCCTCGACAGCTACCACCGCCTGGAGCGCGAGAACGCCCACGCCGCCGCCCGCACCGACGCCCGGCTGCGAGCCGAGCTGGAACGGCCGATGAAGCAGCTCTCGCGACAGCTGCGCGCCCACAAGCAGTCCCCCTACTACAAGGCATGACGGAAAGGAACACGGTCATGGACCTTCCCCGCATCTTCACCGTCCGCGAGAGCGGACACCGGATCCACAACCCCCTGACCGCGGACAAGCTGGCCACCCTGGGCGCATCCCTCCGCCTCCCCACCGGAACCCGGGTGCTCGACCTGGCCTGCGGCTCGGGCGAGATGCTGTGCACCTGGGCCCGCGACCTGGGCTTCACGGGCACGGGGGTCGACATCAGCACCCTCTTCACCGAACAGGCCCGCCGCCGCGCCGCCGAACTCGGCGTCGCCGACCGGGTCGAGTTCCTTCACGGTGATGCCGCCGGCCACGTCGCCGACCAGCCGGTCGACCTGGCGGCCTGCGTGGGCGCCACCTGGATCGGCGGAGGTGTCGCCGGAACGATCGAACTGCTCCGGCGCAGTCTCCGCCCCGGGGGCATGATGTTGATCGGTGAACCCTTCTGGCGGCTGACCCCGCCGGACGAGGAGACCGCCCAGGCGTGCCACGCCACGTCCGTCGCCGACTTCCTGCTCCTGCCCGCTCTCATCGAGCGGTTCCAGGAACTCGGCTGCGACGTCGTGGAGATGATGCTGGCCGATCAGGACAGCTGGGACCGTTACGCCGCGGCCCAGTGGCTCAGCATGCGCCGCTGGCTCGACGAGAACCCGGACGACGAACTCGCCCCCGCCGTACGGGAGGAACTCACCACCGAACCGGCCCGGTACGCCCGTTACGGGCGTGAGTACCTCGGCTGGGGCGTCTTCGCTCTCATGGAGCGCTGACCCACCCGTCCCGAGTGGGGCCCGGACGCCGCAGCGTCCGGGCCCTCCGCTCGCCCGGTCCGCCGGTTCAGCCCGGAAGGGTGGCGAGCCAGTCGGTCAGCAAGCGGTTGACCTCGGCGGGGCGTTCCTGCTGGATCCAGTGGCCGCAGCCGGCCAGGAGGTGGGAGGCGGACAGAGCGGGGAGGGTGGTGGGGAAGGCGTCGATGGCGTCGGCCATCCAGGTGGTGGAGGCGTCCAGCGCACCGCCGATGAACAGAGCGGGCTGCTCGACGGGGGCTCCGCAGTGGGGAGCGAGGTCCTCCCAGTCGCGGTCCACGTTGCGGTAGCGGTTGAGGGCGCCGGTCAGGCCGGTGCGCTCGAACTCCCCGGCGTAGACGTCGAGGTCCTCCTCGCTCAGCCAGGCCGGGAGCCGCCCGGCCGGGAAACGGTCGCGCAGCCGGCCGCCCCGGGCGACGAAGTGCGGGTCTGGTTGGTCGGCGGCCGGCATGGTGTCGGCGGACAGGGCCGCGTAGAAGCCCGCCAGCCAGCCCTTGACGTCGGGCTCGATCTCCGCCTCGGCGCGGCCGGGCTCCTGGAAGTAGGAGACGTAGAACTCCTGATCGGGGCCGCCGATCCGGCCGAAGACGTCGGTGGGGCGAGGGCCGCCGGGCGGCGCGTACGGGACGCTCAGCAGGCCGACCGCGCGGAAGACCTCGGGGTGGAGGAGCGCGGAGGCGGCCGCGATGTTGGAGCCCCAGTCGTGGCCGACGATCACCGCGCTCTCCTCATCGAGGGCGCGCACGACGGCGACGTTGTCCTCGACCAGGTCGAGCAGGCGGTAGGCGTCGGTCTCGGCGGGCTTGGAGGAGCGGCCGTAGCCGCGTACGTCGATCGCGACCGCCCGGAATCCGGCAGCGGCGAGGGCCGGAAGCTGGTGGCGCCAGGAGTACCAGGACTCGGGGAAGCCGTGGACGAGCACGACCAGCGGGCCGGTGCCCTGCTCCGCCAGGTGCAGGCGGCCCGCAGGGGCTTCGACGGTGCGGTGGCGAAGCGCGGTGGCCGGCTCAGACTTCATGGGGACTTCTCCTCGGTTCGCGGCGTCCGACGGGTACCCGCCGATCATGCGGGGCGCCCGCCGCTCGGCGCGATCCGCGTTGCCAGTCTGGCAACCTTGCAGGACAGGGCGGTGAAGCGGACGGCGGAAAGGCGCGGGAGCGGTGGCAGAGGACGACGTGACCCAGGCGCTGGCGGCGATGGGAACCCGGCTGAGAGCCGTACGGGAGGGCCGGGGCCGCACACTCGCCGAGGTGAGCCGGGCGACCGGCATCTCGCCCAGCGCGCTGTCGCGGATCGAGACCCGCCGGCGCAAGCCCACCCTAGAGGTGGTGCTCCAGCTGTCGAAGGAGTACGGGGTCGGCCTGGACGAGCTGGCCGGCGCGGCCCCCGCGCCTGCTCCCGCCCCCGTGGTCCGCAGCTTCGGCGACGACAAGGCGGTGGTGCCGCTGACCCGGTACGTCGGGGGACTGCACGCCCACAAGCACGTCCTGCCCGCCGTGACCGAACCGCCTGCCAGGCCGCGCCAGGTCTCCCACGAGGGCCACGAGTGGCTGTGCGTCCTGTACGGCCGGCTGTGGCTCGCACTCGGCGGTCAGGACCTCATCCTGACCGCCGGGGACGTAGCGGAGTTCGACACCCGCACCCCGCACGCGGTGGCCAACGCCGGAACCGGCGGACCGGTCGAGTACCTGATCATGTTCGGCCCCCAGGGGGAACGCCCCCGGCCGCGCACCCTTCCGGCCGCTGCTTCCGAAACGACCCCTGCATGACGAGTTCGGCGGCGAAGCGGCGCGGCTAGGGGTGTTTGCTCCGCGAACTACGGCCGGCGAGGGACGTGTGTCACGCGGGGAGCATGGCCCGGCGCCCGGGCGCGGCCGAGGACTGCATGGTCATACCGCCGTCCACGACCAGGAGCTGGCCGGTGAGGTAGCGGGACTCGTCCGAGGCGAGGAAGACCATGGTGTGGGCGATGTCCTCGGGGGAGCCGAGGTAGGGCAGCGCGTTGCCGGCCTTGAGGCTGTCGATGACCTCCTGGGGGAGGTTGTTCTCCAGGGCGGGGGTCATCACGGCGCCGGGGGCGATCGCGTTGCAGCGGATGTTTTTCGGACCGTACTGGGTGGCCACGGACTTGGTGATGCTGACGACGGCCGCCTTCACGGCCCCGTAGGAGGTCTGCAGGACGTCTCCGACGAGCGCGGCGACGGAGGCGGTGTTGATGATCGAGCCACCGCCAGCCTCGATCATGTGCGGAATGGCGAGCCGCGAACCGACGAGCGTGCTGCGTACGTTGAGGCTGACGGCCCGGTCGAACTCGGCCATGTCCATGCGGAGCAGGTCCAGGTCGACGCGGGGGTTGGTGCCGCCGACGTGGTTGCACAGGATGTTCAGGGAGCCGTATTCCTCGACCGTGGTGTCGATCATGGCGGCGATGGAGTCCTCTTCGAGGACGTTCACCGTCAGCGCCAGGGCGGTGCCGCCGGCCGTGGTGACGAGATCGGCGGTCTCCCGGGCCGCTTCGGTGTCGTAGTCGGCGACGACGACACGGGCGCCCTGCTTGCTCATCAGCACCGCGGCGGCGCGGCCGATGCCGCTTCCGGCTCCGGTGATGACGGCGACCTTGTCCTGCAGTCGGTTCATGGTGGTGCTCCTTGCTGATGGGCGGGTGCCCGTGAGGTGTGCGGCGCCCGGCCGACGGCCCGAGGGAGCGGGGGATCGCGCCCCGGGGCGAGCGAGCGCGGCCCTGGGCGGGTGCGTGCTTACGCGGTGATCCGTTCACCGGGTGGTCGGTGGGGAGGCGGCCGCGTCTATGTGCATCATACATGCGACGTGTAGGCACCACATAATGTGTATCGTGCTCAACAGTGGCGTGGTCGGCCCTCGGTCGGGGCTGTGGAAAGCAGCTCCAGGGGATCTCGAAAGTCGCCCCGGGGCGCCAGTGGAACCCTGCCTCGCGAAGAGACAGCCTCCCCGGTCCCATGCGGCTGGCCCCGGGCCGCCCGAGCGGCCCGGGGCCCGACCAGGGGCGGCCTCACTTCGGTTCGGTGCTCGGGCGTTCGGTGGTGCCCGGGCGGCGGTGCAGGGGTTGTTCGGGGGTGGGTCGCGGCTTCGGCGGGGAGATCGGCAGGGTGACGGGTCCGGCGCCGTCCACGTGTACCTCCGCTCCGTGGTGGTGGATCGTCAGCGCGTCGCCCAGGAGCAGCGAGTACGTCGCCTCCTCCGGCTTGATCTCCACCTGGAGGCACCGGCCGCGGAACTGGAGCCGGAAGGCCAGGCGGCTGAACTTCTCGGGCAGCCGGGGCGTGAAGCGCAGGCTGTCGCCGTCCCTCCGGGTGCCGCCGAACCCGGCGACCAGCGCCATCCACGTACCGGCCAGCGAGGCGATGTGCAGCCCGTCGCGGGTGTTGTGCTCCAGGTCGGCCAGGTCCATCAGCGCGGCCTCGGCGGTGTAGTCGTAGGCCAGCCGCAGATGACCGGTCCGGGCGGCGACGACGGCCTGGCAGCACGCCGACAGCGAGGAGTCCCGTACGGTCAGCGGCTCGTAGTAGGCGAAGTTCGCGGCCAGCTGGTCGTCGTCGCAGTGGGCCTCGAACCAGGTGCCGCAGGTGTACATCGCCAGCACGAGGTCGGACTGCTTGATCACCTGCTTGCGATAGATGTCGAAGTAGGGGAAGTGCAGCATCAGCGGGTACTGGTCGGCGCGGGTGTTCGCGAAGTCCCAGCGCTGGTGGTGGGTGAAGCCGGCGTGCTGCTCGTGCACGCCGATCTCCTTGTTGTACGGGATGTGCACGGCCTCGGCGGCGTCCCTCCAGGCGGCGCTCTCCTCCTCGTCCACACCCAGCCGGGCCGCCTCCTCCGGATGGCGTTCGCACACGTCGGCCGCGGCGAGGAGGTTGGAGCGGGCCATGAGGTTGGTGTACGTGTTGTCGTCCACGACGGCGCTGTACTCGTCCGGCCCCGTGATGCCGTCGATGTGGAACACGCCGTGAGGGTCGTGATGGCCCAGGGAGCGCCACAACCGCGCCGTCTCCACCAGGAGTTCCAGGGCGGTCTCGCGTTCGAAGTCGGAGTCGCCGGTCACCGCCGTGTGGCGCACCGCGGCGTGCGCGATGTCGGCGGCCACGTGGAAGGCGGCGGTGCCGGCCGGCCAGTACGCGGAGCCCTCCGAGCCGTCGATGGTCCGCCACGGGAACGCGGCGCCGCGCAGTCCGAGCTGGGTGGCCCGGTCCCGGGCGGCGGGCAGGGTGGCCTGCCGCCAGCGCAGCGCCTCGGCGACCGCCCTGGGCTCGGTGTACGAGAGGAGGGGCAGCACGAACATCTCGGTGTCCCAGAAGGCGTGGCCGTCGTACCCGGAACCGGTCAGCCCCTTGGCCGGGATCGCCCGCTGCTCGGCGCGGGCACCGGCCTGGAGCACATGGAAGAGCGCGAAGCGGACGGCCTGCTGGATCTCCTCGTCGCCGTGCACCTCGACATCCGCACGGGCCCAGAAGTCATCGAGGTAGTCCCGCTGCTGGGCCACCAGTTCGTCCCAGCCGCCGTGCGCGGCGGCAGCCAGTGCGGCCTCGACCTGATCGCTCATCGCAGGCCGGGAACGGGCCCCCGACCAGCCGTGGGCGACGGTCTTCTGCACCCGCAGCCGCTGGCCCGGGTCCAGGACGGAGGTGATGGTCAGGCGGGCGACATCGGTGTTGCTCTCGCTGCTGGTGGTGATCTCCCCGGGGGCGTCCACGACGTGGTCGGCGGCCACGGCGACCCGGAGGCCGCTGCGCCGGGTGCGGTGGACCAGGCGCAACCGCGACCCGACGGCCTGGTCCTCCTCCGGTTCCAGCGGGGACTTCAACGCCTTGGCCGTCCGCGGGTCGCCGTCGGACGAGGGCAGACTCTCGTTGGTGACCAGCTCCGACTGGATGACCACCCTGGTCCGGCTGTCGACGGGCTCCACCTCGTACTGCACGGCGGCGATGGCGCGCTGCGTGAGGGAGACGAGGCGGGTGGAACGCACCCGGACGGTCGTACCCGCGGGGGAGGTCCACTCGCAGCTCCGCTCCAGCACGCCGCGCCTGAAGTCCAGGGTGCGTTCGTGCTTGCGGAGCCGCCCGTACCGCAGGTCGAAGGGCTCGTCGTCCACCAGCAGCCGCAGCAGCTTCCCGTTGGTGACGTTGATGACGGTCTGGCCCGACTCGGGGTAGCCGTAGCCCGCCTCGGCGTAGGGCAGCGGGTGCAGTTCGTACACCCCGTTGAGGTAGCTGCCGGGCAGGCCGTGCGGTTCGCCCTCGTCGAGGTTGCCTCGCCAGCCGACATGCCCGTTGGACAGCGCGAAGACGGATTCGCTCTGGGCCAGGAGATCGAGGTCGAGAGCCGTCTCGCGCACGCGCCAGGGCTCCACGGTGTACGTCCGGTTGGTGATCACGCGCTGCCTCCGAGTTCGGCGAGGTCCTTGACGACGCGGTCGGCGCCGTGGGTGTACAGGGCTTCGGTCTGTCCGACGCGGTCGACGCCGACGACGTAGCCGAAGTGCCCGGACCTCCCCGCCTCCATGCCGGCCAGCGCGTCCTCGAAGACGGCGGCCCGGGACGGCTCCACACCGAGGTCCCGGGCGGCGGCCAGGAAGGTGTCGGGGTGTGGTTTGCCCGGCAGTTTCCGTTCCCTGGCCACCACCCCGTCGATCCGTACGTCGAACAACTGCTCGGCGGAGATGGAGTGCAGCACGTCGCGGGTGTTGGCGCTGGAGGAGACGATCGCGGTGGCGAGCCCGGCGGCGCGGACGGCGTCGATGTACCGCAGCGTGCCCGGGTACGGTTCCACGCCGTCGGTGCGGATCTTCTCCAGGAGGAGTTCGTTCTTGCGGTTGCCGACACCGTTGACGCTCCGCGTCTCCGGCGGATCGTCCGGCGTGCCCTCGGGGAGTTCGATGCCCCGGGAGGCGAGGAACGAGCGGACGCCGTCGGCCCGGGGGCGGCCGTCGACGTACTGGGCGTAGTCGGAGTCGGTGAAGGGACGGAAGTCCGCCCCGTCGCGCTCACGCAGGAAGGCGTCGAAGGTCGCCTTCCAGGCGGCGGCGTGCACCACCGCCGTCCTGGTGACCACTCCGTCGAGATCGAAGAGACAGGCCTGGATGCCTTCGGGAAGTCCGAGCTGTGTCGTCATGAACCCACAGTTCCCCGCCGAGGCGGGTCCGATCGGATGACACGCTGTGATGCGCGTCGCCGGACCGCCCGGACCCGAAGCCGCCGGCGGACCGGGAGCGCCGCCGGCACGGAGTTCACCGAGCCGGTCCGCCCGCCCGGGGGCCGGCCGTGCCGAGGCGGGGGACAGGGGTCACCGCTCCCCGTGGCCGAGGACATCCGCGTCGACGGCGGCCGCTCCGCGTCACCGTGGGGCCGGTCCGGGGCCCGGACCCGCGGTGACGCGGAGCGCGGTGGATCAGTGGTGATGGTGGTGGGAGCGCCGGACGCTGCGCAGTTCGGTCCTCAGTACGGGCGTCCCGTCGACGGAGGCCGGGTCCTCCGCGGTCGGCTCGATCCCGCCGGCGGCGATCTTGTCGAGCGTCTTCAGCCCGGCGGAGCCGACCGTGCCGAACACCGTGTAGTTCGGCCGCAGCACGGAATCCCCGTAGACGACGAAGAACTGGGAACCGTTCGTGTTCGGCCCCGCATTGGCCATCGCCAGCAGGCCGCGCCCGTACTGGCGCCGGGTGCCGGTCGGGTCACTCGGCACCTGCGGCAGGTCCACCGGCAGTTCGTCCTTGAACGCGTACCCCGGGCCGCCCTCGCCGGTGCCGGTCGGGTCGCCGCACTGCAGGACCTTCAGCGTCGGATACGCCGTCAGCCGATGGCACACCGTGCGGTCGTAGAACCGGTGCCGTGCCAGGTGTACGAAGCTCTGGACCGTGCACGGCGCCTTCGCCCGGTCCAGACTCAGGGGGAGCGGCCCCTGGCTGGTCGGGACGGCCATGTCGATCGTGCCGCGACTGGGGGTGTGGCGCGGGTCGGGCGGCAGGGGAACCGGCCGGGCCGCCGGTTCGTCCGGTGTCTGGGCGTACTGGCAAGGACCGTGCGTGGTGCGGGGCGGGGCATCGGAAGCGGAGGCGGTGACGCCGCCCCCGGACACGACCAGCGTGAATGTCGCCAACGTGGTCATGAGGGCTCGCTTCATCCTGCACATCCTCCAAAAGATCGTCAGATTCCGGAGCGGTCGCAGTCTAGGGCGCGGCCCCTCGGGCGAGTACCCGTAAGCAAGCCACATGGGCCGTCTTCTTCGCGAGGGGATCAGCGCGGGAACCGCAGGACCTCATGACGGAGGTCGTCACCGGCGTCGGCGTGATGGCATCACCCGGATTTATGGCCAGGTGTGAGTAGGCGATTGCGTCGCGCCCGGGTGACGATAGGTCATGTTCATGCCGAACAGCGGTCGTCATTCGTGACGTCAACTGCCGTCATGGCGCCGGTTCGCCCTGGACACGGCCCACAGGCCGTCCCCCCACCCTCACACGTCCACACGACGTGTCGTCAGGATCGAGGAATCTTGCGCCTTTCAAGACTCGCGCCCGCACTCGCCGCCGCGGTGGTCTGCCTCTTCGCCCTGCTCACCGCGCCTGCGGTCGCCGCACCCTCGCCGGCTCCCACCGGCCCGCAGCCGATCATCGGCGGCGGATACGCGGGCAGTGCCCCGTGGGCCGCCCGCCTGTATTCCAACGGACAGGAAACGTGTTCGTCCACGATCATCGCCCCCACCTGGATACTCACGGCCAAGCACTGCGTCAGCGGCGGCGGGCTCTCCTTCCGCATAGGCAGCCTTGACCAGTACAGCGGCGGAACCGTCGCCAACGGCGTCCAGACCTACACCCACGGCGCCGACCTGGCTCTCGTCCGTCTCGACCGGTCGGTGTCGGCCACGTACGCCCCCCTCGGGCAGCCGGGCACCGTGCGCGTCGGGCAGGGCGTGCAGGTGTACGGCTGGGGCGCGACCTCCCGGTGCGGCTCCGAGATCAACTGCCAGTCCCGCTACCTGAAGGTCGCCAACGTCACGGTCACGCGCGGCTGCACGGACGCCTACGGCGGCTCCGCGATCTGCGCCACCTGGGGCAACGGCATCACCGCGGGCGGCGACTCGGGCGGCCCGATGATGGCGGGCGGCGTACAGGTCGGCGTGGCGTCCACCAGCGACCGCCAGAGCAACACGGCCTACACCAACGTGACCGCGTACCGCTCCTGGATCCAGTCGATCGCGGGCGTCTGAGCCGGCGGGCCGCCGAGTGGCCGACGGGCCATGAGAGCCGGCGGCGCGGCGGGGGTGTGGGAGACCGCGCCCCCGCCTGCCGAGTGAGGTGGCCGGCCCCGCTCGGTGCGCTGCGCCCCGGGCCGGGCACCTCACGTACGCCCCGGCCCTTCCGGGGCGCCGGAACCTGCCGAACGCCGCGGCCTCCCGGTGTCGGCCGCGACGCCTGTGCCCTACGCACCGGTTCCGCGTCACGCCCCGTCGGCGGCGGTGTCTCCCGCTTCCGCCGGGGTACTGGCCACCGCGTCGACCAGGGGCTGGACCCGGTAGGGGATGACCGCGCTGAGGGCGATGACCGTGGCGCTGCGGCGGACCCCCGGTACCTCCAGGACGTGGTCGATCACCTGTTGCACGTGCTGGTTGCTCGTGCCTGCGATCCGGCACCAGATGTCGCCGGAACCCGTCACCACGTGGGCCTCCAGGATCTGGGGCACGGCCCGCAGTCTCGCCGCGATGGCCTCGCGGGCGGGCTGGTCCACCTCGAAGGTGGTGAACGCCTGGACCGCGTGGCCGAGAGCGGCGACATCCACGTCCGGTCCGTAGCCGGTCACCACGCCGGACGCGGTCAGCCGGTCGAGCCGTGCCTGCAACGTGCCCCGGGCGACGCCGAGTTGGCGGGCGATCTCCAGCAGGCCCGCGCGCGGACGCTCACGGAGCGCGCGCAGCATCCGGCCGTCGAGCCGGTCGAGTCCTCGTCGCGCCACCACATCTGCCGATCTGCCGTCCCTGGGGCACTCAAATGGCCCTTCTCTTGTCAGATTAGCAAGGCAACAGGTTCGCTGTTGCCTGATCGTCCACCTCCACTCCACGCTGTGTGCCCCGGGCGCGGCCAGCGCCGTGGGCGAGAGGAGAACCATGAGGCAGCACACCCACCCGTTCGTCCCGTACCGCCCCGACCGGTACGACGAGGCCGAGATGGTGCGGCGGGGTGAGGACTTCGTCTCGTTTCTCGACGGCAGGCGCAGCGTGCGGTTCTTCAGCGACGAACCGGTCCCGCGCTCCTGCATCGACCTGGCTGTGGCGGCGGCGAACACCGCTCCCTCCGGCGCCCACTTCCAGCCGTGGAAGTTCGCGGTGATCGGTGACGCCGGGACCAAGCACCGCATCCGGGTCGCGGCCGAGGAAGAGGAGCAGGTCAACTACGAAGGGGGCCGCATCCCGCCCGAGTGGCGTGCCGCCCTCGCTCGCCTGGAGACGAACTCCGACAAGAGCTTCCTCGACGTCGTGCCGTGGATCGTCGTCTGCTTCGCCGAGAAGAGCACGGCGATGCCGGACGGCTCCCTGCGCAAGAACTACTACGTCAACGAGAGCGTGGGCATCGCGTGCGGCTTCTTCATCGCCGCCCTGCACGCGATGGGGCTGAGCACCCTGACGCACACGCCCAACCCGATGGGCTTCCTCACCGAGATCTGCCAGCGGCCCGGCAACGAACGGCCCTACATCCTCTTCCCGGTCGGCTACGCCGCCGCCGACTGCGAAGTCCCGGCCCTGGCCCGCAAACCACTGACTGAAGCGATCGCCGAGAGCCCGCACCCAAGAGACTGACCGCCCGACCGAGGTCGCTGCTGTCCTGCCACGGGGCGTGAGCCGGCCGGCTTCGGTCCGGCCGGCCTGCGCCTTGCGGGGCGCCGGTCACTGCTGCCCTCAGAGCACGCGCTGGTAGCGAAGCTCGGTGAGCGTGATTTCGTCGTAGGGGTCGTCCTGAGTGACACCGTCGGCTTGATAACCGGACCGCTCGTAAAAACGCCGGCCTCGTCGGTTGTCAGAGAGAACCCACAAGGCCGACACTTCGAAGCCCTGGCGCTGCATCTGCGCGTGGGCCTCCTCCAAAAGCCTCCGGCCGATGCCCTGGCCGATCAGCTCCGGCGAGACGTACAGGGCGTAGATCTCACCGACCCGCCGCAGTCCAGGCGCTTCACCTCGCCACGGTCCGAAGCAGATCCACCCCACCGGGCCACGGTCGCCGAGCGCCACGAGGTCGCGTAACTGTCGTCCGGGTTGGGAGAACCACTGCCGCCGTTGACGGGCATCGCCCTCCACCGTCATGGCATCCAGATATGCCTGGGGAACGATGCCGGCGTACGCCGCCTGCCATCCCCGGACTCGGATCGTCGCAACGTCCTCGACGTCGGCCGCATTCATCTCCCGTACGTACACCATCGCGCCACCGTAGGCGCAAGGCCGATACCGGTCCTTGGCGGGGGCAGGACGAAGGGGTCGAGCCGCCCCGCACAGTCGCGTGAGGGCTTCCCCGCCGGGGAAGCCCTCACGCGACTCTGCTGGGATGCGGTGGGGGTCAGGCGTGGCGGCGGTTGCCGGTGAAGACCCGGTAGAGGACGAGCAGGATGAGCGAGCCGACGATGGCCGCGATCCATGTGGAGAGGTCGAAGAAGCCGTCGATGGAGTCGACGCCGAAAATGACCTTGCCGAGCCAGCCGCCGAGAAGACCGCCCGCGATGCCGATGAGCATCGTGATGATGAAGCCGCCCGGGTCCTTGCCCGGCATGAGCGCCTTGGCGATGAGGCCCGCCAGCAGTCCGATGAAAATCCAAGCAATGATGCCCATGAGGACCCTCCAACCTGGTTGTATAAAGGTGTTGTAAGGCCCGTCTTTACCGAGTTGGCGTTTCCAAACATCGGCGGCACACACATTCGTGCGGAAGGCTCTGTCCCCTGGTGGGGAAAGGAGGCCGCGGTCCCGCCGGAGACTTGGAACCGGCTGGTGAGACCGTCCAACTCCGGCCATATGTGCGCCTGCTGTGAACCCATTCGAAACCTTCCCCCTCTCTACGGGTGAAACAGCCGGCACCGATACGCATCGGCGCCGACTGCCCACCGGCCCCCTCGGGGGCCGCCCGATTCTCCAGGGGGAGAGTTGCGCAAGCACGTGAGAAGAGCATGTGTCTCCACCGTCGCCACAGCGGCGGCCGTGGCGCTCGCGGCGGGGTTGACCACCCCGGCCGTGGCACACGACAACAGCCCGTCGCAGCCGGCCGGAAACGCGTCCGGCGCACGGCACCAGCTGACGCTCATCACCGGCGACCGCGTCACGACGGACGCCGAAGGCCGGGTACTCGGGTTCCGCCCCGCGGCGGGGCGCGAGCACATACCCGTGCAGAGACAGACCAGGGACGGGCACACCCTGCTCGTCCCCGCCGACGCCCACCGGCTCATCAGCTCCGGGAAACTGGACCGCCGGCTGTTCGACGTCACCGAGCTGAGCCGGGCGGAGAACCGAAGGGCCCGGAAGTCGGGGTTGCAGCTGATCGTCTCCTACCGGGGCGCATCGGCCGCGGCCGCGCAGGCCGACGTGTCCGAGGCGGGCGCGACCCGCGTCGGACCTGCGCTGAAGTCGCTGGGCGCCCAGGCGCTGGCCACTTCGCAGGAGGACGCCCGCTCCGTCTGGCAGGCGCTCACCAGCAAACCGTCCGGCGGCGTCCAGCGCACCATGGCCCCCGGGATCGACCGGGTATGGCTGGACGGTGTGCGCAGGGCGAGCCTCGACAAGAGCGTCAAGCAGATCGGCGCCCCGACCGCCTGGAAGGCCGGCTACACCGGCAAGGGCGTCAAGATCGCCGTCCTGGACACCGGCGCGGACGCCACTCACCCGGACCTCAAGGGCCAGATCCTCGCGGCGAAGAACTTCTCCGCTTCGCCCGACACGAAGGACCGCTTCGGCCACGGCACCCACGTCTCCTCCATCGCGGCGGGCACAGGCGCGAAATCGGGCGGGAAGTACAAGGGCGTGGCGCCGGACGCCAGGCTCCTCGAAGGCAAGGTCCTCGACGACGAGGGCTTCGGCGAGGACTCCGGCATCCTGGCCGGCATGGAGTGGGCGGTCGCGCAGGGCGCCGACATCGTCAACCTGAGCCTCGGGGGAACCGACACCCCGGAGATCGACCCGCTGGAGGCGGCGGTCGACAAGCTGTCCGCCGACAGCGGTGTGCTCTTCACCATCGCGGCGGGCAACGAAGGCGACGCGGCGGGCACGGTCGGCTCCCCCGGCAGCGCGGACGCCGCGCTGACCGTCGGGGCGGTCGACGACAAGGACCTGCTTGCGGACTTCTCGAGCAGGGGCCCCCGGGTCGGCGACGGGGCGATCAAACCCGACGTCACCGCCCCCGGCGTGGACATCACGGCGGCCGCCTCACCCGGCTCCGTCATCGACGAGGAGGTCGGCCAGAGCCCGGCGGGCTATCTGACGATCTCCGGTACGTCGATGGCGACCCCGCACGTCGCCGGCGCCGCCGCACTCCTCAAGCAGCAACACCCCGCCTGGAAGTACACCGAGCTCAAGGGGGCGCTCGCGTCCTCCACGAAGCCGGGGAAGTACACCCCCTTCCAGCAGGGTTCGGGCCGCATCGCCGTCGACCGGGCGATCACCCAGTCCGTGATCGCCGACAACGTCTCGGTGAGCTACGGCGTCCAGCAGTGGCCGCACGACGATGACGCGCCGGTGACCAAGAAGGTGTCGTACCGCAACCTGGGCACGAGCGATGTCACACTCGCCCTCACCGTCCAGGGCACCGGCCCGACGGGCAAGCCCGCCCCGGCCGGCTTCTTCGCCCTCGGCGCCACCCGCGTCACCGTCCCGGCGGGCGGCACCGCCGAGGTGCCGCTGACCGTGAACACCAAGCTCGGCGGCACGCTCGACGGCGGATACTCCGCCTACGTGGTCGCGACCGGCGGCGGGCAGACCGTCCGCACCGCAGCCGCTGTCGACCGCGAGCGCGAGTCGTACGACCTCACGCTCCGGACCATCGGGCGCGACGGCGAACCGGCCCCCTACACCACGAGCGACGTCTACGGCATGGGCGGCGCGGCGGACGGCGTGTGGGAGTCCCCCAAGACCGTCGACGGAACGGCGAAGCTCCGCCTCCCCAAGGGCGGATACGTCCTCAGCTCGGCCGTGTACGTCCACCCGGACGACCTCGGCAAGGGCGTCGACTGGCTCGTTCAGCCTCAGCTGAACCTCACCCGGAACACCACGGTGACGTTCGACGCCCGCCAGGCCAAGCCGGTGGAGTTCACCCTTCCGGCGACCGGCGTGAAGTCCGTGATGGCCTCGCCCGACATCGAGGTCGCCCAGGACGGAAACGGCTACTCGAACGGCTGGGTGCTTCCCTCGTACAAGCAACTGCGCACCGCGCACGTCGGCCCGAAGACGACCGGGGTCGAGCTTTCCCAGCACTGGTACGGCACATGGAGCAAGGGAGCGGCGACCCGGTACGACATCGCGCTCGGCGGCGCCGTGAGCCGGGTGGCGACCGGCTACCACCGTGCGATCGGCAGCGGACAACTGGCCAAGGTCAGCATCCGCACCGGGTCCTCCGTCAAGGGCAAGACCGGTGACGTCTACCCCTCGGGCCGTCTGCCCGACACGTTCGGAGGGTGGTCGGCCGGCACGACCCAGAAGCTTCCGGCCACCACCACCTCGTACGTCTCCACCCTCGACAAGGTGCGGTGGGGATACGACTTCATCCAGAACGGCCCGCTCGACGCGGACGGATACCCGCGCCTCGACGCCTCGTACTCACTCGGCGCCCCGAAGGCGTTCAAGGCCGGCAAGACGTACACGAAGACGGTGAACACCGCGGTGTTCGGGCCGTACGTCAACGCCGACTTCGGGGTCTTCCGCGACGGCGACGAGATCACCGGCATGATGCCGCTCGCCGCCGACGGCAACCGGAACGCCGGAAACTCCGTGTACAAATCGGTGAAGACGGTGCTCTACCGCAACGGCAAGGTGCTCACCTCCAACAACGACCCGCTGTCGGGCGAAACCACGGTCACCGTGCCGGCGGCCGCGGCCGACTACCGGCTCACCACGTCGGTACGGCGCGCCGCCGACGTCGCCTCCGTCTCCACCCGGATCGACGCGAGCTGGACCTTCCGCTCCGGCCGGACGAAGGCGCTCGCCGCCCTGCCGGTCTCCATGGTCCGCTTCGCGCCCGCGGTGGCGCTGGACAGTACGGCCAAGGCCGGCAAGTCCGTATCCGTGCCGGTGACGGTCCAGGGAGCGGCCGCCGGGAAGAACCTCAAGTCCCTCGCGGTCTACGTCAGTTATGACGCGGGGAAGAGCTGGAAGAAGACCGCGGTCAAGAAGGGCGCGATCTCGGTGAAGAACCCGGCGAAGAAGAAGTCGCTCTCGTTCAAGGCCAAGGTCACGGACAAGAAGGGCAACACGTCCTCGGTGGCGATCTACGACGCCTACTTCGGCAAGTAGCCACCACCGCGCCCGCGCACAGCCGACGCCACGGCTCCGCGGGCAGTACGACGGCGGCCCGCCGGGACGGTTCTCTCACCGCCCCGGCGGGACGTTCGCCTCGCTGCGACGGGCGGACGAGGTTCGGCCCCGCCCCGCCGGTGAGGACGCCGGTGCCGGTCAGTAGCGGTTGTTCATGACCGTACGGACTTCGGCGAGGGTGCTGTCGGCGACGGCGTTGGCGCGCTCGTTGCCCTCCCGCAGGATCGCGCGGAGGCGGCCACGATCCTGGGCGTACCGGGCCCGGCGGGCCCTGATCGGGGCCAGGTACTCGTTGACCGCCTCCGTCACCACCCGTTTGAGCGCGGCGGCCCCTGCGGAACCGATGTCCGCGGCGACGTCGTCCGGCGTGCGGTCCTGGCACAGGGCCGCCAGGAGGAGCAGGGAGGAGACCTCCGGGCGGTTGGCGGGATCGTAGGTGATGTGTCGCTCGGAGTCGGTCCTGGCCCCCTTGATCAGCCGGGCGGTCTCGTCGGCCCCGGCGGCCAGGGCGATGGCGTTGCCGCGGCTCTTGCTCATCTTGGCTCCGTCCGTCCCCAGGAGCAGGGGTGCGGGCGAGAGCAGGGCGTCGGGCTGGGGGAAGACCGTGGTGCCGGCGCCGTAGCGGTCGTTGAAGCGGCGGGCGATGGTGCGGGTGATGTCCAGGTGGGGGAGCTGATCCTGGCCGACCGGCACCAGATTGCCCTTGCAGAAGAGGATGTCGGCGGCCTGGTGCACGGGGTAGGTGAACATCAGACCGCTCACGGAGGACTGCCGGGAGTGCGCGATCTCGTCCTTGACCGTGGGGTTGCGGCTCAGCTCGGCCACCGAGACGAGACTCAGGAAGGGCAGCAGCAACTGGTTGAGCGCGGGCACGGCGCTGTGCGTGAAGACGGTGCTGCGGGCGGGGTCCACTCCGATGGCGAGGTAGTCCAGGAGCAGCCCCTCGACGTGCCCGGCCATGTCGTCCGCCACGTCGCGGTCGGTCAGTACCTGGTAGTCGGCGATGAGCACGTAGGTCTCCACGCCGAGGTTTTGCAGACGCACCCGGTTGTGCAGGGTGCCGAAGTAGT
Organism: Streptomyces sp. OfavH-34-F; assembly: GCF_022347745.1. Taxonomy (GTDB): domain Bacteria; phylum Actinomycetota; class Actinomycetes; order Streptomycetales; family Streptomycetaceae; genus Streptomyces. The sequence continues at coordinate 19,883 of NZ_JAKRGC010000008.1, read as the reverse complement.
GCCCCAGATGGAGGCGTCCGGTGGGACGGTCGCCGGTCAGTACCCGGAACCGCCCGGGCTCCGCGCGGATCTGTTCCTCCAGCACCGCGCTGCGTGCCCGCTGCGTATGCGTCCCGAGTACATCCGTGGACGAACCGGGGGCAGGGGCGGGCGAACGGTCCGGGGTGGTGCGCTGAGAGAGGGAGGTCATGTCGGTCTCCTGGTGGTCGTGGCGCCGATCCGACGACGACACGCCCCTGTCCCAGGGACCACGAGCGGGCCGTTCGTCCGAACGGCCCGGTCATGCGTGAGAAGTGGCCGCTCCTACAAGGAGCGCCACCAGCTCGCACAGGACGAAAGATGCATGGCGGAAGCCTACGCGTGTCCGGTGCGCGCCGCAGGGGAGTTTCGTTCCACCGGGAAGCCCGCACACCGAACTCGCGGGCGAGGGCGTCGACGTCCCGGCAGTGTTCCCGGTTCGGGACGGAGGGCGGCCGGCGCGGAGGCGCTCATGCGAGGAACGGTGCGGTCAGTTTCGTGGTGAGTGCTGCCAGCCGGGCCCGGGCTTGCGCCTCGTACGCCTGGGCGTGTGCGGGCTTCTCGTCGAACTGGTCGAAGTACCGTCCGGTGACAGCACGCAGCGCGGGGTCGGTGATGAGCCGCAGCGCCGGTTTGGCGCCGTCGTCCGGACTCGCGGCGGGGGTGAAGCCGCTCTGCCGCACCATGGGGGTGTCCATCAGATGCGCCGGGTGCAGTGCATTGATGGTGACGTCGTGCTGTGCGGTCTCGGCTGCCAGGTCGAAGGTGGCCATGATCAGGGCCAGTTTGCTGCGGCAGTAGGCGTGCACCCCGTCGTAGCCGACTTCGAGCATCACGTCGTCGAAATCGACGGGTGCCTGCCCGGCCGATGCCACGTTGACCACGCGCGCGGGTGCCGAGGCAGCGAGGAGAGGCAGGAGCCGGTGGGTGAGGACGTAGGGCGCCAGGTGGTTGACGGCGAACCGCAGTTCGTGGCCCTGGCGGCTCGTCTCGCGCACGGTCGGGTCGCTGCCGCCGCCCGTGGCGGCGTTGTTGACCAGTACGTCGATCCGTGGCTCGGCGGCGAGGACGGCGTCGGCCAGCGTGCGCACCTGCTCAAGGTCGGCCAGGTCGGCCCGGTAGGTGCGCACCGCCGTGTCGGGGGCTTGCTTACGTATCTCCTCGGCGACCGTGGCAAGCCTTTCCCGGTCGCGTCCGTGGAGCAGCAGGGTGGCACCGTGGGCCGCCAGGAGGCGGGCGAGGTGACGTCCCATTCCTTGAGTGGCCCCGGTCAGCAGGACCGTCTTGCCGTGCAGGTCAGCCGGGACAGGCGTGTGTTCATGCATGACACCCTGTATATCAAACCCTTTACATGAGTTCGGCCCTTTATCGTTCTCAGGGGTTGATAGGGTGGGTGGATGGAGATGCCGCCGGAGGACCGGCTCGGCCTGGACATCAAGCGGGCCGAGCAGGCGTTGATGACCGCCAAGAGCAGCGCCGTGCGCACGGCGGACCTGACCGTCGCGCAGTACGCCACACTTCTCGCCCTCGCCCAGCACCCCGGCATCTCCGCCGCCGCACTGGCCCGCGCCTGCCTGGTCACGCCGCAGGCCATGACGGCGGTGCTCAAAACCCTGGAGGCGCGCGGCCTGATCGAGCGGTCGGCGCACCCCTGGCACCGGAGAGTCCTCGAAACCCGGCTCACCGAGGACGGCCGGCGCGCCTTGACGAGCGCCGACAAGGAGGCGGTCCGCATCGAACGCCGCCTTGCGGACGAGTTCACCGCAGAGGAACAAGACATGCTCCGCACCTTGCTCGCCCGCTGCGTTCAGGCGATCGAGCGCGACCGCTGAACTCGCCGGGCAACCCTGTGCAGGGCCCTGCTCCGGCTCATCCGGCCGTACGGAGCTTCGGAGCCGGATGACCGCGCCGCGCAAGGGGAGCCCGGCCACGTAGCTCTCGGGTGCCTTGTCGTACCGGGTGGCCAGTCCCCGGCGACGGCCGACCGGCTGTCACCGACCGGGAGTCAGACGTTCGGTGACCGTGTCGAGTGCCGGCCAGGGAGGGCCCTCCCGCAGTAGGCGCAGGCATTCCTCCCCGAATCGCCGGCCGTGCGGAAACTGGTCACCCAACTCCCAACGCCACGCGGCGATCATCGCGATGACGAGCTGCCGGCACTCGTCCAGCAATCCGTGGTCGACACCGGGATAGTGCGCGCAGACCGCCTCGGGAACATGCGCGAGGTCGAACTCGACGGGACCACGGCAGCACGTCTCGAAGTCGATGAACAACGGGCCGTTCCCCGTGCTGAGGACATTGCCCGGATGCGGCTCGCCGTGCAGCAGCTGCACCCCGGCGCCACGGCCGACGATCGACCCTCGCAGGCTCGCCAGCCTGTCGCCGAGGAACGCACGGTCCGCAGGACGGAGTTCGGGCGAGCGCTGCGGGTCGGCGACGACGTCTTCCGCCTCCGTGATCCGGTCCGTGAACATCGGGCTCGGCACATCGACCTCGCGCATGCCGACGTGCAGGCGCTGCAACGCCGTGGCGTAGTCGGCCGGTGAAACACGCGGTGCGACGGGCTCGCAATAGGTCCACAGCGTCACGGCGAAGCCGTCGCGTGTGTACACGCGCGGCTCCACCCGTGGCTCCAGGGGACACACCGGGCTCCCGACCTCGGCGAGCCGCTGGGCGAGTTCGATCTCGAACCGCGCGACCTCTTGTCCCACAGGGGCGACCCGGGCGAAGACATCGCACGGGGTCAGCCGCAGAGCCACCTTGTTCGAGTTGTGGAGGACGGTTGCCTCGTGGGCCGGCAGGTGAAGCGAGGCCGCGACGGCAGTCGCGGCCTCGATCGCACGCCTGACGTCGGTCATCTCCACCCGCGCATCGTGGCACAGATGACCTGCCGGCCGCAGTGCCCCGGCTCAGCGCACCGGATGGGCCAGCGGTGCCCCGGTTCTCGGGCGGCCTGCACCGGGCGCTAGCCTCGGCAGATGAATGCTGGGCGGTCTCGCAAAGTGATTACACGCCGCGTCGACGGGCGGATTCACGCCTACGCGATGGACGCCGGTGTGGTGGGAGCGATGGAGCCCGCCGCGGTGTTCCACCCCCGGCCGGGCGACCAGGTCGAAGAGGCGGTGGTCCGGCCCGATCTCGAGCGGGTGGTGTACACCACGGTCGACAGCGTCGTGTGCCTCACCCGCGACGGTGAGCTGCTGTGGGCCGCGGACTTCCTGCCGCACTCGGACCGGCGCCTCGGCAACTGGCCCGGTTGCGCCCTGTCCCTGGACGGCAGGACCGTGTGGGTGTACCGGCCGGACGTCATGGCCGGGCGCGGACGGGCGGACCAGTGGGTCGTGCACGACGCGAACACCGGGGAGGTACTGGCCCGCCATCAGGTGGAGACGGCCGGACACGGGGGCTCCCACTACGTGCACCCTGCGGACGGCAGCATCTACCTCGACATCGGAGAGGGCCAGGACGGCTCCGTGATTCTCCGGGGTGTGCCCGGGGAGAACGGTGAGGTCGAGTTCGTGACGTACCCGTGGCCGGACCGCTGCCTGATCGCCCTTTCACCGGACGGGCAGCAGTTCATGACGGTCGACCACGGGCAGGGGGACGTCGCCTTCCACCGTCACCCCAGCGGGGAGGTGCTGTTCACGCTGCCCGTCGAAGCCTTCGGGTACGAGGCGGAGACCACCATGATGGAATGGAGCGGCGGCTACCTCACTCCCGACCTGGCGGTCGTCCCGCTGGCGGGTGAGGACGAGGACGAGGAGGAGTGGTTCCGCCACCACCTCATCGACCTCCGCACGGGCACACACAGGGGTGAACTCGCCACCGAGGCGACGGACGCGTACGGACTGGTCCCGCTCGGCGACGGCACCTGGCTCACCGGCGACCCCGACGGCAACCTCTCCCGCTCGGCGCTCCCGCCACAGGCTTCCTGACCGTCGCGCCTGCTCCATGTCCCTCAGCCCGTGACGGGGTTGCACAGGCGCACCCGGACCCGCGCTCAAGGCCATCGCAACCTCGAACGCCGAACGGAATCAGCCAGCACGTCTGGTACTCATTTCGGGTCTTCCGTTTGGAGCGAACCAGCGAAATAGCGCATGTGATCAGGTGCGCAGGCGACCACGAAGTCGGCGCTTCCGTCGTGACAATCGGCGACGTCCCAGAAGGGGCGGATGATCCGAGGGTCTGATCGAGTCCGCCTGCGGATCTGGCGTATCTCGATACGCTCGGTCGGCAGGGAGCGACGTGCGAGCGTTTTCACCTCGGTGGGCGATAGGTGCAGAGCAGTCCTGGACGCCGCAAGGAAGACGATGTGCGGCCTGCAGTACGGGCGGTCGCCGAGGACGCATGCCTCGAAGAGGACCTCACCGCCCTCGGCGAAGGCGCGAGCTTGAGCTCTTGTCCGCCGTTTTCCACCGACATGGGGGATCAGGAGAGCCCCCACCACGTCGATCAGGAACGCGATCACCTGGGTATCCACTTCTGGTTCGCGGTGCACACCCGCAAGCCGTTTGCTGAAGTCCTCGCGCAGCAGTGTCGCCACCGCCCACACTTTGACCGCGAGGCTCCTGCCTGAGTGTGCGTTCAGTCAAGCGCCTGGCTGTACCTCCCGATCCAGGCCGCACCTGACGATCCGAACAAAGCGGCCTCGCGCCTGATGGGGCGGCGTCGATGCCGCCAACCATGTCGATCGGATCTTCGGGGAAGACCTGGGACGGACAGCCGCCCGGTGACCTGGGTGCCTGAGCCTTCGGTGCGAACGGGATGTGCCCCGGCCGGGAAACCGGTCGGGGCACATCGCGTTTCGGAGCGCGGTGGCGCGGGGCCGCCGCGTCGATCGGAGCCGGGGAAGCCCGGGTCCGGGATGCCTCAGGCCTTAGACGGTGGGGGAGGCGCTGAAGTAGGTGTTGCGGTAGCCCTTGCCGTCGTTGTTCCAGTCCAGCTGGATGAAGCCGTCGGCGAGGTAGCGGCCGGAGCCGGCCTTGTACTTGATGGTGCCGGTGGTGTAGCTGCCGTTGCCCAGCGTGTTGCCGTGCTCCAGCTTGTACTCGAGGCCGGTGTAGTTCGCCCACTTCTTGACCGGGTCCGGACCGGAGACGGACTTCTTGACCTGGAGGTGGAAGCGGGCGGCGTCGAGGACGTCGATCTGGTTGACGTAACTGACGGGGCCCTCGAAGGAAACCTTCGCGTAGGCGTATATGTAACCGCCGGAGCGCTTGGCGCACAGCTTCACGTCGAAGTTGTAGTTGTCGGACCAGGGGCCGGAGTACGCGGGGTTGTCGACGGAGGCGCTGCTGGTCTTGCAGTGGTAGCTCGCCGCAGAGGCGTTGGTGGCGGTGGCGAGCGAGGTGCCGGCCACGGCCGTGAGGGTGATCAGGGCCGAGGCGGCGAGGCGCTTCAGGCGCATAGGGGTTGTTCCTCCGAAGTAGGTAAGGGCAGCGGCCGGGTGGTGAAGGGCATGGGGTGTGCACACACGTCCCAGCTCTCCCACCCGGCCGATGCGTGAGACCACAAGATGATCTCGGACAGCTTTCACCCAACCGGACGCCGGACGCGTCGGTGCGGTTGCAAAGCCCCCACCGTGACCTGGAGCACGGTCCGGTCCGGTCACGCGGTCAGCAGGCCCGAGGTGTCCAGGACCTGACGGATCGCCCGGCCCGAGGCAAGCTCCTCCATCGCGTCGTTGATCCCGTCCAGGGCGAGCGTTCCGGTGTGCATCAGCTCCACCGGCATGAGCCCGGCCCGCCACAGGTCCAGGAAGCGGGGGATGTCCCGGCGCGGCACCGCGTCGCCCATGTACGAACCGAGCAGCGACTTGCCCTCGCCCGCGAAGGCCAGCGCCGGCACCTCCAGCGTCCGGTCGGGGGCCGGCAGCCCCACCGAGACGACCTTGCCGCCGCGCGCCACGGCCGTCAGGCACGCGGCCATCACCTGCGGGCTGCCCACGGCCTCCACCGCCACCTCCGCCCCGCCGCACGTCAGTTCGCGGACCGCGGCGACCGCATCGCCGGGGGCGTACGCGTGCGTGGCGCCCAGCCGCAGCGCCAGGGCGCGCTTCTCCGGCACCGGGTCGACGGCGATCACCGGGTACGCCCCGGCCGCCTTGGCGCCCAGCACCGCCGAGAGGCCCACTCCGCCCAGCCCGTAGACCACCGCCGACTGGCCGGGGCGCAGCGCCGCCGTGTTGATGACCGCGCCGGCCCCGGTGAGCACCGCGCAGCCGAACATCGAGGCCACGGTGAACGGGATGTCCCGGGGGATCGGCACCAGGGACTCCTGGGCGACCACCGTGTGCGAGGAGAACGCCGAGACGCCCAGCTGGTGGTGGACGGTGGCGCCGGAGGCGTCGGTGAGCAGCGAGGGGCCGTGCAGCAGCGCCCCGGAACCGTTCGCCGCGGCGGCCTGGGCGCACAGGGCGGGCCGCCCCGCCGCGCAGTCGGCGCAGAAGCCGCAGCTCGGCACGAAGACGAGCGCCACATGGTCACCGGGGGAGACCCGGCGCACCCCGGGCCCGGTCTCCTCGACCACGCCGACCGCCTCGTGCCCGAGCGCCATGGGCAGCGGGCGGACCCGGTCGCCGTTGACGACCGAGAGGTCCGAGTGGCACAGCGAGGCGGCCGCGACCCGCACCAGGACCTCGCCCTCGCGCGGGGCGCCGAGCTCCAGCTCCTCCACCGCGACGGGACGGGACTCGGTGTACGGCCGCGCGGTCGAGGTCTTGCGCAGGACGACGGCCCGGGTCCTCATGCGCCCGCCCCCTCGCGCGGCGTGCACCGCAGGACCTCGCGGCTCTCCAGCAGCGGGACGACCCGGCCGAGCACGATCTCCCGGAAGTGCGGGCTCTCGCAGTGCGCGGTGAAGTCGGCCTCGCTCGCGTACTCCTCGTAGAGCGCGATCGCGCGGGGGTCCTCGGTGCCCTGGTGGACGCGGTAGGCGAGATTGCCGGGCTCGGCGCGGGAGGCGGCGGCCATGGTGTCCAGGAGCGGCAGGACGGTGTCCTCGGCGCCCTCCCGGGTGCGGTAGCGGGCTATGACGACGTAACTCACTTCGGTACTACTCCTGAGGTGGGGAGGGCCTCTTGAGGGCGCCCGGCGGGACCGGCGGCAGCTGGTCGCGGCGCAGATGCCAGAGGCGGGGGTCGGAGGTGGCGGCGGCTACCGAGCCGAGGGCCAGGGCGAGCGCCACGTCCGAGGGGTCTTCCACGAAGCCCGCGGCCACCGACGGGGACATCGCGCGCTGGGACTGCGCGCTCATCCGGGCGATGATCGGGGCGGGCATGACTTCGACCAGGTCCGGCGCCCCGCGCGCGATCGCGTCCGTGGAGCGGCGCAGGTTGGACCGGTCGGTGACGAACACCTTCATCATGGTCAGCAGGCCCAGTGGCCGGCCCTTCTCTATCAGCGAGAGCCGGGTGCTGACCACGCCGTGCGCGCCCATGTTCTTGAGGAACTCCAGCGCGCCCCGGTCCTGCGCGAGACCGGGGCTGCTGTCCACGTTCACGAACACCAGCTTCCCCGCCCGGCCCAGCGCCGGCACGACCTGGGGCAGCTGCCCCACGGCGAACGACGCCAGGATGCACGCCCGGGCCGGCGCGGTCAGGAACTGCCGCAGCGGCTGGGCGCCGACGACCGACGCGATCACCGGCACCTCGGCGAACGCCGAGCCGAGCCGGGGGTCGAGCGGGGCGCCCGACCGGGACGGGGAAGGAGTCATGGCATGGCCTGCCTGGGAGGAGGGGTGCGCGGGCGCCGGGTCAGTTCAGCGGAGACGTACCGAATCGGCTGGGAAGGCCCAGTTTGCCAGGGTTGAGAATGCCGGCCGGGTCCAGGGCCTTCTTCACCGCGACGAAGGTCTCGAAGCCCGCACCCAGGGATTCCCGCAGGTAGGGGCCGCGCAGCAGACCGCAGCCGTGGTGGTGGCTGAGCGCCGCCGCGTGCTTGATCAGTACGGCGTTCGCCGCGTCCCACACCGCGCGGTACCAGTCGCGGCGCGCCTCGGGGGCCACCTCGCCGCGGAGCGAGAAGTAGACGCAGGCGCCGTCGGTGTAGGCGTGCGACTGGTGCGCGGAGGCCGCCAGGGTGCCGGGCACCGACTGGATCGCGGCCACCACCTCGTCGTAGATCACCGGCAGGTCCGCCCAGGACGCCGCCATCTCCAGGGTGTCCGCGACGAACCCCGGACCGGGCGTGAAGCCGTCCGAGGACTTGCCGACCAGCATCCGCTCGTCCAGCCAGCGCTCGAACACCGCCCGCGAGTCCAGCTCGGGTCCGTACTCCGCGCAGACCTCGGCGGCCACCTTGAGCGAGGCGTCCACGATCGCCGGGTCGCCCTCGTCCGCGATCAGCAGCAGATTGGTCTCGGGGTGCCCGAAGTGGGTGCCCGACTCCAGAGCGTCGTACAGCCGCAGCACCGCCGGGGTCGCCCCGCGCTGCATGATCTTCCGGCAGGCGGCCAGACCCTCGGCGAAGGTCGCGAAGCCGAACGCGACGGCGTTCGCGTACTCCGGGAGGGGGTGCACGCGCAGCCGTGCCGAGACGATGACGCCGAGCGTGCCCTCGGAGCCGACGAAGAGCTGGCGCAGGTCCGGGCCGACCGCGGCACGGGCGTAGTCGCCGTAGGTGGCGCGGGTGCCGTCGGCGTGGATCACGTCCACGCCGACGACCATGTCCTCGATCTTGCCGTAGCGGGTCGAGAGCTGGCCGGCGCCCCGGCAGGCGATCCAGCCGCCGACCGTGGAGACGGCGAACGCGGACGGCCAGTGGCCCGTCGTGACGCCGTACTCCTCCTGGAGCTGCTTCTCGAAGAGGTCGCCGAACATGCCGGCCTGGACGTCCACCACGTTCGACTCCGCGTCGAAGCCGGTGATCGCGTTCAGCCGGCACACGTCCAGCACGACCCCGCCGAAAACGGGCAGCGCCGCCCCGGTGACGTTGGAGCGGCCCGCGGACGGGGTGACCGGGACGCCCGCCTCGTGGCAGATCCGCAGCACGGCCGCGACCTGGTCCGCGTCGGCCGCCTCCACGACGACCGCGTCCGGCGTCGCGGGCCGGCCCTCGGTCTCGCCGATCATCGAACCGGCCCACCAGTCACGGGTCCGCGCGACGACCTCCGCACGCTCCACGTGCACGGCCTCCGCCACCTCGCGCAGGGCCTCGATCACGTTCTGCGGCACCTCGACCGGGTTGCTCTGGAGGGCGGCGTCGCCGTCCCCGACGGGGGTGTTCCGGGCCCACTTGGCGGGGCTGGGCGCGCCGACCGTGTAGTCGCCCCGGTTGAACGGGTGGGTGATGGTCTGACGGCTGATCATGCTGCGGCCCCTTCGAGGAGTACGGACTTTTCATGGCGGACGGAAGCGAGGTAGTCGGCGACGGAGCGCTCCACCTCGGCCCGGCCGAGGTTCAGTTCCCGGCCGAGGATCGCGCCGACGGTGGCGGCCGCCTCGGCGGAGGCGTCGCGGGCGAAGAGCCGGGCGCGGGTGCGGCGGGAGAGGACGTCGTCGACGGAACGGGCCAGCTCGGCCCGGGCCGCGTACACGACCTCGGCCTTCGTGTACGGGAGTCCGGCGACGACCGGTTCGGCCAGCGCCGGGTCCTCCTGGATCAGGTCGCCGACGAACCGGGCCTCGGTGCCGAAGCGCTCGCCGAGATGGGCGGCGAGCCCGCCGGACGCGGCCACGGCCTCGGCGTCGTAGCCGGCGCCGCCGAGCAGCGGAAGGTCGGTGGTGCGGCTGCGGGCCCGGCTGCCGAGGACGGTCATCACCTTGTCGATGACGAGTTCGCCCATGTGCCGGCTGGTGGTGAGCTTGCCGCCGGTCACGGTCACCATGCCGGTGCGGCCGATGCTGATGTGGTGGTCGCGGCGCATGTCGAGCGTGGCGCCCTCCTTGCCGCCGACCAGCGGGCGCAGCCCGCCGATGGAGCCGACGACGTCGTCCGGGGTGAGCTTCCCCTCGAACGCGGTGTTGGCGCCCTCCAGCAGGAACTCCATCTCCTCGCGGGTGCAGTGCACGTCGTCCGGCGAGCCCCGGTAGTCCTCGTCGGTGGTGCCCAGCACCACGGCGTTGCCCCAGCGGGTGCAGGTGGCGCGGCGGGCCCGGCCCGGGATCGGCACCGTGACCGTGCAGTTGATCCGCACCTTGTCCCACGGCACCACGATGTGTACGCCCTTGGCGGGGCGCACCCGGGGCGCGTGGCCCTCGACGGCCTGGGCGTCCAGTTCGTCGGTCCACACCCCGGTGGCGTTGACGACGGCCCGCGCCCGGATCTCGACGCTGTCGCCGTCCACCGCGACCCGCGCCCCGGCGACCTTGCCGTTGCGCATCAGCAGCGACTCGGCCCTGGCCCCGTTCAGCACGGTCGCGCCGAGCGCCGCCGCCGTCCGCACGATGGTCAGCACCAGCCGGGCGTCGTCCGTGCGGGCGTCGAAGTACACCAGCCCGCCCTTGAGGTTCTCCGCGCGCAGGGTCGGCGCCTGCGCGAGGACCTCCGGGACGGTCAGCCGCTGGTGCAGCTTGCCGATCCGCCAGCCGCCGACCAGGTCGTACGTCCAGAGCAGACCCTCGAAGCCCTTGGCGAGCCGGGCGTCGAAGACCCCCTCCTTCTCCAGGATCGGGAAGAGGAACGGCAGCCGGTGCACCAGGTGCGGGGCGTTCTTGCGGAAGCGGTGGCGCTCCAGGAGCGAGTGGCGCACGAGGTTGACGTTGCCCTGCTCGATGTAGCGCAGACCGCCGTGCACCATCTTGGAGGACTTCGACGAGGTCCCCGAGGCGAAGTCGTCCTTCTCGACGAGCGCGGCGCGCAGTCCCCGGGAGGCGGCGTCCAGTACGGCGTACGCGCCGGTGACGCCGCCGCCGATGACGAGGACGTCGTACGTGTCGTCGGCCAGCCGCCGCTTGGCCGCCGCGCGGTCCAGCAGCAGCGGGGTGCGGCGGGTCGCCGCGGCGGTGCGCCGCGGCTTCCTGGCGGGCATGGTGATCACAACATCAACTCCTGGTGGTTCACGGTGCGGCGGCCGCGTGGTCGGGCGGGCCGGCCGCGTGCCGACGGCTGGGGGGCCGTCAGTGAGGGGTGAGGGGGGTGAGGGCGGGGTCCTGGAGATGGCCGATGAGCACATCCCGCCAGGCCCCGCGCTGGGCGGCGCGTTCGTCCGCGCCGAGGGACGGTTCGAAGACCCGGCCCCGGGGCTGCGCCTCGACGACCTCTTCCAGGGAGCCCCACAGGCCCTGGGCGACCCCGGCGAGATAGGCGGTGCCACGCAGGCTGGCCGTGGCCGAGTCGGCGACCCGCTCCAGCGGCAGGCCGGTCAGGTCGGCCTGGATGCGCAGGAGCGGGTCGCTGCCCGCGACGCCGCCGCCGACCCGCAGCCGGGTGAAGGGGGCGTTCATCGTGGCGGCCACCCCGTCGACGAGGTCGCACACCGAGTGCGCGATGCCGTCCAGGACGGCGCGGGCCAGGTCGGCCCGGGTGGTGGCAAGGGTGAGCCCGGTGAGGGCGGCGGTGGCCTCCGGGTGCCAGACCGGCGTTCTGACCCCGGCGAGCGCCGGGACGAAACGCGGGGTGCGGCCCGGCCGGGTGGGGACCCGGCCCGCCTCCTCACCGAGCTCCTTCGGCGACGCGAACAGGCCCAGGTCGTCGCAGAGCCAGCGCAGCGCCGACCCCGCCGTGGAGGTGTACGCCTCCAGGCTGTAGTGGCTGGTGGCGCCCTGCCGGTAGCCGGGCTGGGCGAGGACCCCGGCGATGTCGGGCCGGGGCAGGGCGGGGGTGGTGCCGGTCGCCGCGTCGACGAACGCGCCGGTCCCGTACATGCACATGCCCTGCCCGGCGGCCAGACCGCCGAGGGCGATCAGCGCGGCGTGCTGGTCGCCCATGGACGCGGCCAGCGGTACGGAGATGCCGAGGGCCGCCGGGTCGGTGGTGCCGAACCCGGCGTCGTCGGAGCGGAGTTCGGGCAGCAGATCGAGGGGGAAGCCGAGGTGGCCGATCCACTCCTCGTCCCAGGCGTGCCGCTGGAGCAGGTAGCCGCCGGTGGACGCGGCGTTGGTCGGGGTGGTGGCGTGCACGGCGCCGCCGGTCAGCCGCCAGATCAGCCACGTGTCGACGGTGCCGAAGAGCAGCCGGCCCGCTCGGTACGCCTCGGCCGCCCCGGGGTGCTCGGCGATCTGCCGGGCGGCCCACAGGAACGGCGCCCGGGCCCCGACGGGCCGTCCCTGACGGGCGGTGAGGACGGCGTCCCACCGCTCCTCGTGCGCGGTGAGTTCGGCGGCGTACCGCCGGTCCTGCCACACCACGGCGGGCAGCAGCGGCCGCCCGGTCACCCGGTCCCACAGCATCGCGGTGGCCCGCTGGGTGGAGAGGGCCACGGCCGTGACCGCGATCCCCTCCGCCCGCGCGGCGGCGACGGCCCGGCGTGCCACGTCGAGCGTGGCGGTCCAGATCTCCATCGGGTCCTGTTCGACCGAGTGGTCGTCCGGGTGGCTGACCGCGATCGAGCGGTAGAACACCTCGTGCGCCCCGCCGGAGTCGAGTACGACTCCGGCCCGGGTGCCGGTGGTGCCCTCGTCGATGGCCAGCACACCGCGCCGGGAGGCGGCACCGGGGAGCGTCTGCATCATTGCGGGCCTTTCCTTGCGAGCATCGCGAGCTGTACGGAGGGGGAGAGGGACCATCGTGGGGTGCGGCGGGACCGGCGGACGGTCAGCGCGCGGAGGCGGCCGCCGCGGATTCCCGCGCGTCAGGCCCGTCGGCGGCGTCCTGCCCCGCCACCTCGTCCGGCGAGGGCGCCTTCATCGGATCCCACTTGATCGCCAGGCAGGTGATCATGCCGAGCAGCGGCACGACGGACAGGACCAGGAAGGTGTCGGCGAGGCCGAGCCCCTCCTTGATCTGCGGGAAGAGGTAGAGCCCGGCGACACTGCCGAAGCTGCCGACCATGCCGGTCACACCGGTGCCCAGCGCGCGCACATCGCTGCTGTACGAGAGGGCGGCGATGGACTTGCCGTTGGCGCCGGGGCCCGTGGAGTGGCAGAGGATGAACAGCACCGGCAGCAGGAACGCCACTGCCGTGGGCACCTTCTCGAAGGTCAGCCCCATCGCGACCAGGGCGACGAAGACCCCGGCGAACCCGGCGGCGGAGCTGAGCCGCAGTCCGAGCCGGCGGCCGAAGTACGCGGACAGCAGGCCGCCCGCGATGCCGAAGGCGTTGAAGACCATCGAACCGATGGTGGCCTTCTCGAAGCTCTCGCCGAAGATCGTCAGGCTGATCAGCGGGAGGTACCAGCCGACGGCGAAGTACTGCATCGACTGCCCGAGCGAGATCACCGAGGACAGGATCGTGCGCGGCAGATACGCCCCGCGGAACAGCACCCCGGCCTGGCGGAAGCCGATGGCGGGGGCCTCGCTCGCGGCCCGGGTCGCCTCGTCGGGCTTCCCGGCGACGGCCTTGACGCCGTAGATCCGGTCGAGGTTGAGGACGGCCTCGTCGAGCCGGCCCTTGCTCGCCAGCCAGGTGGGGCTCTCCTTGAGCATCAGCCACTGGCCCAGCAGCAGCACGACCGCGACGACGGCGGCCGAGCCCACCGACCAGCGCCAGATGTCCGCGCCGACGTCCAGGTTGAAGAAGAACAGGGCGAGCGCGAGGTTGCTGGTGGTGGCGACGTACCAGACGGCCTGCCACAGGTTCAGCCGGCCGCCCAGCTTGGCGGGGGTGTACTCGGCGAGCAGCGCCATGGCGACGGCGAAGTCGATGCCGTACGCCACGCCCACCAGCACCCGGCCCAGCCAGACGACGGTGAAGTCACCGGCGAAGGCGGCGAGCAGCGCGCCCGCGATCGCGAAGACCTTGGCGAGGAGCAGCGGGGGAACCCGGCCGATCCGCGTCGCGAGCCAGCCGCCGATCGGGTTGAAGAGGATCGCCAGGGCCGGAGCGGTGGCCGTGAGGATGGAGACCTGTGTGCTGGTCAGCTCCATCTGGGTGGTCATCGGCCCCAGGCCGGCGCTCAGCGCCGCGTTGGAGTAGGCGTCGAGGAACAGCCCGCCGAATACGAGGAACCAGATGACCTGCGCCCGGCCGGTGATCTTTCCCAGCCCATCGATGAGCGCAACGACGTCGCCGACGCCTCTGACGCTCGGACGTTGTGCCATGAATCCGCCTTCGAGGAAGACCCATCGGCGGCACGGGGAGCACAAAAAAACAGGCATGACGAAACCACCGACAGGTGGTCTATGTCTGTGCCTGCCAAAACACTGCGGAAAGCGCCGCAGCACGTGAAGTGCGACTTACACGAGGAGGTTAGGAACGCTCCCGGAGGCACGTCAAGGGTTTCCGGGAGGTTACCCAAACGTGACGTGCGGCCCCGCCACCCCCGCTCATCGCCGGGACACCGCAGGTCAGCGCCCTGCCCACCGCGCCGACCGGCCGACCGGACCCGCGATCCCGTCCGGGCCACGACGGCACCGCGCAACAGCGGGAACCCGGCAGGGGCCAGTCCGGAGCGTGCCGTGCCGGAGCGCGCCGGACCGGAGCATGCCGGCCCGGAGGGTGACGGACCGGCGGTGCGGGCTCAGCTCCCCGCCCCCGCCTCCCACTTGCGCCGGCGCAGCACGAAGTCGCTGAAGAGATGCCGGCTGCGGTCGAGCAGTTCCCCCACCTCCGCGCCGTCGTGCCGTTCGCCCGGTGACGGATGCCAGCGTTGCACCGATTGCGCGGCCCAGGTACGCAGCTTCACATCGGGGTCCTGGAGCAGACCGACCGCCGCCCGAAGGGCCACGACGCCGCCGCGCGCGTCGAGCAGCCGGAACGCACCGACGCGGACGTGCCGAGGCCACTCGGAACCGGTGCGCTCCAGCAGCCAGTCGGCGGGCAGTTCCCCGGCCGAGGGCAGCAGGGCGGCGACGGTCTCGCGGACGACCCCGGCCGCCGGGTCGTCGAGGAGCGGCCGCAACCGCTCCGCGTCCGCGCAGTCCAGCGCCCGCAACCCGGCCACCGCGCGCGCCCGTACCCCGGCCGCCGGATGTGCGAGCAGCGGCCGCAGCAGCCCGGCGTCGGCGCGGTTCCCGCACTCGGCCAGCCCGATGACCGCACCGGGCGGCAACGCCGGGTCGTCCGGAGCCCCGCACCACTCGCGGTAGAGGGCCGCCGGGTCGCCGCCACGCTGCCGTACGACATACCGGGCACAGGCCCGCACGAGGGCTGAACGGTCGCGGAGAAACGGCTCCGCCTCCTCCGACCGCTCCGCCCGTCGCAGCGCGGTCACGCCGGCCGAACGGGTACGCGGGTTGCGCGCGGACAGCAGCAGAGGCAGCACACCCTCGTAGTCGTCGTCCTCCCCCAGAGCCGCGAGCGCCGCCGTGGCACACAGGTCCTGGACGACGGAGTCCTGGTCCGTGACGGCCGCGCGGGCCAGCTCGGCGGAACGGAGCAGCCGGTCTTCGACGGCCAGCCGGTACGCGAACCGCCGGACGGCGCGGTCGGGTTCGGCGAAGAGAACAGCGAACTGCCCGCGGGACGCCCGGCGCAGGACCTGGCCGAGCACCTCGACACCGAAGGCACCCCGGTCGCGGCGGCCGACGCGGAGTATCAGCGGCGCCAGATCGAGTGCGGAGCCCGCGTCCAGGGTTTCGCCCAGCACCCGCCGCGCGTGCTCGCGCACCGGGCCGGCCCAATCGGCGCAACGGATCACGACCAACGGCAGCAGCCCGGGGTACCGCCCCGACTGCCGCAGCGCCTCCTGGCGAATCCGCCCGTCGCGGTGGCACAGGGCGAGGGCGAGCCGAGACTCGCCGAGCCGGGACAGATCGGCGTGCAGCGGCGCGGACTGCTCCCACGACGGCACGGGGTGAGGGTGGTACCAGGCCACCTCACGCACTGCCGCGTCCAGCGCGAGCCAGTCGGCGGGATCGGTGACATCAAGTGTGTCTCGCAGCGGCGCACCACCCGCGAGCCGCTCCGCTGCCGCTGTCCCGTCCCCGACGTCCTCAAGCATTCCCCGCCCCCTCCTCCAGCCGTATCGGGTGATCGTAGAAGGCGAAGGACGCGAGCGCCGCCGACCGTTCCCCCGACAAGCTCAGCCCTTGAGGAACTCGATGATCTCCGGGGCGACCTTCTTCGGAGCCATGACCACGGCACCGTGGTTGAGTCCGGGCAGCGTGCGGTGGTCGGCCTGCGGCAGGATCTCGGTGACGGCGAGGGCGGCGCGCCTGAACGCGGCCGGACTCTTGCCACCGGTCAGCACACGGGCGGGTACGGCGACCCCTTTCCACTCCTCGGCGTCGAGCGGCTTGCCCTGCTGGGTGTCGCCCATGATCGCGATGTCATAGGGCAGAGTGCCCGCCAGCCCGGTGAGGTTCGCCCATATCTTCGGCATGAGCTTCATGAAGAACACGGCGATGCCGGGCATGCCCTGCACCTCGGTCATGAAGTACTTGACCGCGTCACCGGGCCGGCCTTCCGCGAGCAGCGCGGTGATCCGCTGCGCGAGATCCGTCGGCGGCCCGTCATCGCCTTCGGCCACCACGAACGGCGGCTCGTACAGAGCCAGGCGCTCGACGCCGACTCCGGCCGCCGCCGCGCGCAGGGCGAGGACCGCTCCGGAGGACGAGCCGAACAGCGACGCCGAACCACCGACGTGTTCGACCAGCGCGGCGATGTCTTCGATCTCGCGGTCGGGGGCGTAAGCGGCGGCATCACCGCTGGCGCCGCGTCCGCGCCGGTCGTAGTTGATCACCGTGAAGTGCCGGGCGAGGAGCGCCGCGAGTTTGGCGGTGTCCGAGCGGTCCGCCAGGGCCGAGGCCACCAGGACGACAGCCGGACCGTGCCCCGACTGCTCGAAGGCGATCTCGGTGCCGTCGGCGGAGCGGACACGCGCCTCGGCCCTGGACGACTGCTCTCGCGCTGTTGCCATGTTCGTCTCTCCGGTTCACATAGAGGCCGCACGCCTGTGGCATGCGCTGCCGCCCGTAAGACCCCCGCAGCGCGGGAAACTCATCGGCGCGCCAGGTATGCGGAGACCGGACCGTCAACCGTCTCGGACCGTCCACCGTCTTGGGCCGACGATCGCGCTGCGGGCGTGGCCGCTTTTCCCGCGCTCCGTGATGATCAAAATTTGTCTGCATTGCCCGTATATGGTGGGTGATAACGCCAGAAAGGGATTTTTTGCGGTGCGACGTAAGTTGCCACGGCGTCATCCGGAGGCTTATAAGAGGAGCGTGGCCGAGGCGATTCCGGGAATTCCGGGGATTCGCCGCCATGGAGGTTTCCCATGTTTCTCACTCCGTCCGACACGGAGAAATTGCTGCTGAGCGTCGCCGGAATGGTCGCCCGTGACCGCCGTGCGCGCGGTGTCCGCCTCAATTACCCGGAGGCCACCGCTCTGCTCGCCTGCTGGGCGATGGAGCGGGCCCGCGAAGGGGCCCGGGTGGCCGACCTCATGACCGAGGGGCGCACCGTGCTCACCCGCTCCGACGTGCTCGAAGGCGTCCCGGAGATGCTGCACGACGTCCAGGTCGAGGCGACCTTCCCCGACGGGCGCAAGCTCGTCACGATCACCGCGCCGATCCCGTGATCCCCGGCGAGATCCGGCCCGCTGCCGGTACGGTCCAGCTCAATTCCGGACGCCCCACGATTCGGCTGACCGTGGTAAATGACGGCGACCGTCCCATTCAGATCGGTTCGCATTTTCATTTCGCCGACGTGAATCCCGCGCTTTCCTTCGACCGGGACGCCGCGCGCGGATTCCGGCTGGATATTCCGTCCGGTACGTCGTTGCGCTTCGAACCCGGCGTCGGCGCCGAGGTCGCCCTCGTGGCGCTCGGCGGACGCGCCGCGGTGCCCGGCCTCGTCGTCCCCGCCGCCCGCCCGCTCCCCGCCGCCCACCCCGTCCGCACCCCCGAACAGGAGGCAGTGAGATGTCCCGGCTGACCCGTGCCCGCTACGCGGCGCTCTACGGGCCGACCACCGGCGACCGCGTCCGGCTGGCCGACACCGACCTCTGGATCGAGGTCGAGGAGGACCGCTGCATCGGCGGCGACGAAGCCGTCTTCGGCGGCGGCAAGTCGATCCGCGAGTCCATGGCCCAGGCCACCACCTCGCGTGCCGACGGCGCCCTCGACCTGGTCATCACCAATGTCGTCGTCCTGGACCACTGGGGCATCGTCAAGACCGACGTCGGCGTCCGCTCCGGCCGCATCGTCGCCCTCGGCCGCTCCGGGAACCCCGACACCACCGACGGCGTCCACCCCGACCTGGTCATCGGACCCGGCACCGACGTGGTCTCCGGCGAGGGCCGCATCCTCACCGCCGGGGCCGTCGACACCCATGTCCACTTCCTCATGCCGGAGACCCTGCACGAGGCCCTGGCCACCGGCACCACCACCGTCATCGGCGGCGGCACCGGGGCCACCGAGGCCTCCAAGGCCACCACCGTCACCCCCGGCGCGTGGAACCTCGCGATGATGCACCGCGCACTGGACTCCGTCCCGCTGAACGTCCTGCTCTTCGCCAAGGGGTCCACCGTCGGCGAAGAGGCCCTGCGCGAGGCGGCGCTCTCCGGCGCGGGCGGCTACAAGGTCCACGAGGACTGGGGCGCCACCCCCGCCGCCATCGACGCCGCGCTGAAGGCGGCCGAGGCCCACGGGCTCCAGGTCGCGCTGCACGGCGACAGCCTCAACGAGGCCGGCTACGTCGAGGGAACCCTGGACGCCATCGCCGGACGAGGCATCCACGTCTTCCACGCCGAGGGCGCCGGCGGCGGCCACGCACCCGACATCATCACGGTCGCCTCCCACCCCCACATCCTCCCGGCGTCCACGAACCCGACGCTCCCGCACACCGTCAACACCGTCGACGAACACCTCGACATGCTGATGGTCTGCCACCACCTCAACCCCCGCGTCCCCGAGGACCTGGCCTTCGCCGAATCCCGGATCCGCGCCACCACCATCGCCGCCGAGGACGTGCTGCACGACATCGGCGCACTCTCCATCACCTCCTCCGACGCCCAGGCCATGGGCCGCATCGGTGAGGTCGTCTGCCGCACCTGGCAGGTCGCCCATGTGATGAAGAACCGCTTCGGTGACCGGGGCAGCGTGCTGCCCGCCGACAACGAACGCGCCCGCCGCTACGTCGCCAAGTACACGATCTGCCCCGCCGTCGCGCACGGCATCGACCATGTCGTGGGCTCCGTCGAACCCGGCAAACTCGCCGACCTCGTCCTCTGGGATCCCGCCTTCTTCGGCATCCGCCCCGCCGCCGTCCTCAAGGGCGGCATGGTGGTGTACGCGCCACTGGGTGACGCCAACGCGGCGATCCCCACCACCCAGCCCGTGCTGCTGCGCCCGACGGCGGCGGCCGGCGCCGCCCCGCACCTGTCCGTCAGCTTCGTCGCCCCGGCCGGCCTGGCCGACGGACTGGCCGAACGCCTCGGACTCGTACGGGAACTCGTCGCCGTACGCCCCACCCGCCACCTCACCAAGGCGGACCTGCCGAACAACACCGCGCTGCCCGTCATCGAGGTCGACCCGGAAACCTTCGCCATCCGCATCGACGGCGAACCGGTCGAACCCGCACCCGTCACCGAACTGCCGCTCACCCAGCGGTACTCGCTGTTCTGATGGCCTCCCTGGGCGCCCTCCTGCTGGGCGACGGACGGCTCCCGGTCGGCGCGTATACCTACAACGCCGGACTGGAACCGGCCGTCGCGGCAGGACTCACCCGCGACGACATCCCCGCCCTGCTCACGGCCCGGCTGCGCACCACCGCCGTCACCGAGGCGGCCGCCGCCGTCCTCGCGCTGCGGGCGGCGGGGGAGGACCGGCCGGACTACGGACCGGTGCAGCGGGCGCTGGCCGCCCGGACCCCGGTCGCCCCGCAGCGCA
>NZ_JAKRGC010000089.1 GCF_022347745.1 Streptomyces sp. OfavH-34-F | reverse complement strand
GCCGGGCAGCCGGCCTCGCGCACCAGCGGGGCATGCGGATCGCCGTCGACGACCACAACGCCCGCGCCGACGCCCCGTTCCGGCTGGCCCTGCGCACCGAGGACGACGCCGGGAACCCCGCCGGCGCGCTGCGGGCCGCCGACCGGCTGGCGGCCGACCCGGAGGTGCTGGCCGTCGTCGGCCCCACCGGGGACGTCCTCGCCGCGTCCGTCGTCGAGCGCTACGAGAAGGCCGACCTCGCCCAGGTCGTCGTCTCGGCCGGGGCCACCACCGCCAAGACGTCGGCCACGCACACGCTCTGCGTGACCCGCCCCCTCGACAGCGCGCTGCCCGTCGGCATCGCGCGCTACGTGTTCCAGGTCCGCCGGGCCGACCGGGTGGCGATCGTGGAGGACCACGCCGACGTCAAGGGCGCCTGGGCCAGCACGAAGACCTTCCGGGATCCCCCGCCCGAAGGTGTCGAGGTGACCGTGCACCCGGTCGCGGCGGACACCGGGGACTTCGGCCCGGCGGCCCGTGCGGTGGTCGCCGGGAACGCGGACGCCGTCGTCCTCGCCTCGACGTCCCCCGCCCGGGGCGCCCGCTGCGCCGCCGCCCTGGCGGCCGCCGGGTTCACCGGAACCCGCGTGTCCACGGGGCCGGTCCTGGCCCCCGCCTTCCTCGACGGTGCCGGGGAGGCCTCCGAGGGCTGGGTGTTCGCCCAGGCGTACAGCGACCCGGCGGCGGTCCCGGCCGCGAAGGCGTTCACCGCCGCGTACCGCAAGCGCCACGGCACCGCACCCGCCCGCTGGGCCGCCGAGGCGTACGACGCGGTCGGGCTGATCGCCCGCGCGGCCCGCACCACCAGCGCCACCGGGGCGGAGCGCGAAGGCATGGCACAGCGCCTCTTCCTGACCACCCACCCGGGGATCACCCGGCCCCTGTCCTTCGACGCCTTACGACGGGTCCGGTACGAGGACGACGGGATCTTTCTCTACCGGGTCGAGGACGGCCGGGCCCGCTTCCTGGGGCCGTACACGAAGGTCTGAGACGAGCTACGGACGCGGGGGCCCGAAGCGCAGTTCCGGCTCCCTTCTCCAATTTCGTCTCCTCGGGGCCCAGCGCTGCGGGGTCAGCGCACGATGCGCCACCGGTTGTCCGCCGTGCCGTCGTCGGCACTCTGAACGGCGAAGGCGCCGACCGCAGTGGATCCGTCGGCGATGGCGAGGAGCTTCCCGCTGTGCACGTTGCGGATCTTGCAGGTGCCGTCGCCCTGGTCGAGGACGGTCCAGCGGTGGTCGGCGGTGCCGTTGTCCGCCCACTGCAGGACGGTGGCGCCGTCGGCCGTGGACATGTTGAGCACGCCGAGCACCTTGCCGCTGTGGACGTTGCGGAAGCGGTAGGCGTCACCGTCGGGAATCATCTCCCAGTCGTGGTCGGCCGTCCCCGAGTCGGACCACTGCAGGGCTCGGCCGCCGTCGGCGGTGGACATGTCCTGGACGCCCAGCACCAGGCCGCTGGCCGCGTTGGCGAGGCGGACGGAGGTGACGCCGCCGGTGTTCCAGTAGACGGTGTAGTTGTGACCGTGCGCGTCGTGGAACGGACCCAGGTTCACGCTGGTGCCGTTCGCGGTGGCGGTAAAGGCGAGTGACGCGGACCCGTTCCGCCGGATCGACGTGGTGTCGAGGGAGGGCAGCGCGGTGAGGCTCGCGTTCCCGTAGTTCCCGGACAGGACGACCGGGCCGTGGACGACGGCGGACACATTCGGGTTGTCGTTGGCCTGACGTATCACGGTCCGCATGGGCAGGCGGACCGTGACGGTGTCGCCCGAGGTCCAGGCACGGTTCAGGGTCGCGTAGCTGCCGGCGGACCTCGCGACGTCCTGCGCGACGCCGTTGACACTGATGACGGCTCCGGTGGTCCAGCCGGGGATGCGGATGCGCATCGCCCACGTTCCGGCGACATTGCCGGTGACGCGCAGGGTCGTGGTGTCGCCCACCGGGTACGAGGTCGTCTGGGTGACGGTGATACCGCGCTGGGTCCAGGTGAGGACGGAGGGCACGAACATGTTGACGGTGAGCGTCGTGCCGGAGTGGAAGTAGACGGAGTCCGCGAGCCGGGTGTGCACCTCCACGCCGGTGCCCTGGCAGCACCAGAAGGTGGTGTAGTCGGTGCTCCAGGTGCCGCCGCCCCACGCCGGTCCGACGCCGCGCCGTCCTCCGGGCCTGAGGGGGGTGAAGTAGGTGATGTGGCCGTGCGGGTCGGCCGGGTTCTGGTTGCCGATGATGTGGTTGAGCCAGGCCTGCTCGTAGAAGTCGAACAGTTCGGCACGGTCCGGCGTCAGCGTGAACAGTTCCCGGGTGAGGGTGAGCATGTTGACGGTGTTGCAGCTCTCGCAGGTGTCATTGGCCAGGTGGGAGGCGATGGCGTCGGGTGCGCGGAAGTGCTCGGCCTGGCTGTTGCCGCCGATGGCGTAGGTGTGCGATCTGACGGTGTGGTTCCAGGCGTGGGTGGCGATGTCGCGGTACCGGGTGGTGCCGGTGGCCTTGTACTCGCGTACGGCGCCGATCCACTTCGGTACCTGGGTGTTGGCGTGCAGACCGGCCAGGCGGTCCTGGTTCGCCGCCAGCGGGTCGAAGACCGTGGCGTGGTCGAAGCGCTGGGCGACGGTGAGCCAGCGCGTGTCTCCGGTCTGCAGGAAAAGGTCGGCCAGCACGGCGTTCATGCCGCCGAACTCCGTGCCCAGCATGGCCTGCATCTGCGCGGTGGTCAGCCGGCCGGTCCGTGCGTCGACCCAGCCGGCCAGCGCGAGCAGCACGTCGCGGGCCTGGGTGCTGCCGAGGAGCCGCCACACGTCCAGCAGACCGGTCATGGTCTTGTGGACGGTGTAGTACGGCACGTTCCCGTTGTTCAGCGTGCGGGCCTCCAGCGCCGTGAAGTCGGCCTCCGGATACCCGGAGAGGTAGCCCGGGGTGAAGCCGGCGGCGCGGTTGTTGGCCTGGCACTTGGCCAGCTCCGCCACCATGTGGAGGGCCTTGTCGCGGCAGACGGTGTCCCCGGTCGCGGCGTACAACTGCGCCCAGGCGGTGAGGAAGTGGCCCTGGACGTGGCTGCGGAAGGGGAAGTCGGGTGCCTCCCAGCCTCCGGTGGCGGCGGCGCCGTTCGTGGACAGCCGGTGGTTGGCGCGGAAGTTGTACAGCAGCCGGTCGACATCGATGAACCGCAGGTAGTCCCGGGTCCGGTTCTGGTTGTCCAGCCACCTGCTCGCCGTCAGCCTGACCTGGCCGAGGTCGAAGGGGGAGGACAGGACCCCGATGCCGGCACGGGCCGGGGAGCCCGCCGCTCGGGCGGGTGACGCGCCGGCCAGCGGTCCGACGGCGCTCGCGGCGGCGGTCGCCCCGGCGAGTTGGAGGAGACGGCGCCTGCTGACGGAGGAGGAGGACATGGGGGAACCCTTCTGGGGGGGGAAGGCTCGGCGGGCGGGCGAGAGGGGAAGGGCCGGTCGGGGTAGCGCGGTGGCCGGCCTGGTTCACGTACAGGTGGAGGCGGCGCGGTCGTGGCGGCCGGGCCGCCCGGACGTCGTCTCGGGCGACGGCGCGCGGACATGGGGGTGATCGCGTCCGGGCGGGGCCGTCGGCGGTGCCCTGTCCGACCGGTGAACGGCGGGGCCGCCGGGCGGCATGCGGACACGCATAGGAGCCTCCTCGTGCGAGGGGAGAGAGAAAAAGAGAAGCCGAGCGCGTGGCTGGGTGGGGCGGAAGCGGTCCTGCGGACGGTTCATCGCCAGGCCGTCTGCTGGGGGGCACCAAGGGCAGACAGGCCGTCCGTTCGTCCTCGAACGGACGTGGAAGTGACGAGACCATAGAGCGGGACATGACGAGCCGTCAATGTGACTGGCGTCGGCATGCGACGCCGGAATGGGGGCCCGGCCGAGACCCGCCGGCGAACAGAGCCCGGCAGCCTTTCGTGAATCGCCGCACGTCGCAGGGCATTTCACCCGCAGAGACGCTGTATCGCGGGCAAGGCGGCAGGCAGGAACCACGGAAAATTTGCGCGCCGCACACCTCTTGAGGAATCCCCGGGAGCTGTGCCATCGTCATTCCGACATCACGCCAGAGCACTCTCCGCATGCGATCAACTCTGACCGCTCGTAAAATTGTTAGCGCTCACAAGAGAAATCCGCTGTCGCCATCGTCGATCTCCCCTCGATGCTTCGAGGTCCCTTCCACTCCAGTCATCATCGCCCTTGCTGACCGTGCACCCTCCCCCGTGATCACATATGTGAGCGATCACACTTGACATGCCGCCGCCGCTTCCTCCGGAGTATTCCTGTGATTCGAGGTCCCACCTGATCCAGCCCGCCGCACTCCGTTCGTCCAGGACCGGGCCGAGGGGCACACCGGACCTGCCCTCCGGCTTTCTCATGCCGGGCCGGCCAGGTCAGGTGTCGGTGCCGTCCAAGCACGAGATTCCCATCGAGATGAGAAGGAGTAATGATGCGGTTCGGATCGCTGAGAAAATGCTTTCGGTCACGGCGAGTGGGTTGATCGCCGCCGCCTGTCTGGTCGGCGGCGGTACGACCGCGCAGGCCGCGGCTCCGCAGCCCTGCGACCTGTACGCCACGGGCGGCACCCCGTGCGTGGCCGCGTACAGCACCACGCGGGCGCTGTACGCCGCCGACAGCGGACCGCTCTACCAGGTCAGACGCGCCTCGGAGACGTGCTGACCTCCGGCTACCCGTCGAGGGCCACCGAGGACGCCGTGCAGGCCAACATCACCGCCGCAGGCTACGCGTCGGCCGACAGCGTCCTCGACGGGAGTTACCGACGGCGCGCGACTCGCCACCCCGCTGAGCAGCCTCGAAGGGGATCTCCAGCCTTAACGGAACGTGCATGCCTTCCGTTCCTATAGTTACCGTCATGCAACTGGACTTGAATCTGCTCACCGCTCTGGACGCGCTGCTGGAGGAGGGCAGTGT
The DNA here is from genome assembly GCF_022347745.1 of Streptomyces sp. OfavH-34-F. Taxonomy (GTDB): domain Bacteria; phylum Actinomycetota; class Actinomycetes; order Streptomycetales; family Streptomycetaceae; genus Streptomyces. The sequence continues at coordinate 16,822 of NZ_JAKRGC010000089.1, read as the reverse complement.
GGCGGGGGCCGCGGCCCGGCTTCACGTCACGGCGCCGGCGATGAGCCGTTCGCTGGGCCGCATCCGCAAGGTCACCGGCGACCAGATCCTCGTCCGCACCGGACGCCACATGACGCCCACCCCCCGCGCTCTGGCCATGCGTACCGAGGTCCACGCCCTCGTACAGCAGGCGCAGCAGTTGCTGTCCGCGCGTACGGAACTCGACCTGGCGGGTCTGGAGCGGGTGTTCACCGTGCGGTGGCACGATGCCCTGACCACTGCCTGCGGGAGCGCCTTCGTCGCTGCGGTGCACCGTCAGGCCCCTGGGGTGAGGATCCGCCTCACGGTCGAGCCCGGCCACGACACCCCGGAGCTGCGTCGCGGCGAGGTCGATATCGCCTCGAGTGCGGGACCGCCGTCCCAGCCCGACATCCGTCACCGGCTCATCGGCCGGGACAAGATCGTCCTCGCTGTCCGGCCGGGGCATCCGCTCGCCGAGGAGCCGGTGACCATCGAGAGGTACCTGGCTGCCGACCACGTGACCGTGTCCCGGCGGGGCAGTTTGCGCGACCGGGTCGACGAGGCCGTCGCCGCCCTCGGCCACGAGCGGCGTGTCATCGTCTCCGCGCCCACGACGGACACCGCACTGCAACTCGCCCGCGATGCCGACGTCGTGGTCGCCGTCCCCGATGCGGTCACCCGCTCCGCCCGGCACCACCTGGGCCTGACCACGCTTCCGCTGCCCTTCGACCTGCCGCCCGTTTCTCTCCATGTGTTCTGGCACCAGCGTTACGACGACGACCCCGCCCACACCTGGCTGCTCAGCCTGGCCACCCGGACCCTCCAGGACCTGTTCAGCGGTTGATGGAGATGGCGAAGGGCGCGAATCCGTTGGTCCGGATCACGTGCGGGACGAACAGGATCGCGGCCTCCGTGGCGCGGGCGGTCCGTATCCCGCCGAGATCCGTGATCCATTCCTTCTGCCAGCCGAGATCGGCGAGAAGCTCCCGTACGACCTGCTTGGCTTCCGCGTCGTCGCCGGAGAGGAAGACGGACGGCGGCTGGGCGAGTGCGCCGGGTGCGGTCATGACCGGGAAGAGCATGGTGTTGAGCGTCTTGACGACGCGCGTTTCGGGGAGTGCTTCCTGGAGTTGCTCCGCCAGGCTCGAGCCGGGGTACATCAGATCGGCGGGCAGGCCGTCCGGTCCGTCGACGGTGGCGTTGGAGACGTCGACGAGTATCTTGCCGCGCAGTTCCTCGCGCAGCGCGGTGAGCCGCTCGAGCGAACCGGCTCCCGGAGTGGCGTTGATGACGACCTGGGCCCGCCGGGCGGCGTCGGCGGCGGCGCCCGGCTCGCGGTCCGCCACGGTCACTTCACGCCCTGCCCGGTCGAGGGCCTGGAAGAGGTTGCCGCCGACGCGGCCGTTCCCGAGAACTGCGATCGTGCTCATGATGAGGTGATTCCTTCGCGTGGTGCGGGTGGTGGGGTGCGGTCAGTGGGAGAGGGTGGCGACGGCCTCGGCGTGGACGCCGGGGGGCGGCGGCCAGGAAGCTCTCGCTCTGCGGGGTCCAGGGGCGGCCCTGGGCGTCGGAGATCCGTCCGCCGGCCTCGGTGACGAGCAGCGCTCCGGGCAGCAGGTCCGCGCGGGCGCCGGCGAACTGCCAGAAGGCGTCGATCCGGCCGGCCGCCACGTTCACCAGATGCAGGGTCGCGGGCACGGAAGTCCGCACGACGAGCGCGCCGAAGAGCATCGCGGTGATGGAGGACCCGATGCGCCGCACGACCTCCTCGCTCTCGTCCGGCCGGGCCTGGCTCGTGGCCACGAGGCCCAGGCCGAGGTCCGCCGTCCGGGACACGTGCAGCGGGCGTCCGTCGAGGTGGGCGCCGCCGGCGAGCGCGGTGTAGGTCTCGCCGGTCAACGGCAGGTGCACCACGGTGAGCACGGGCCGGTTGTCACGGACGAGCGTGGCGGTCACCGCCCACTCCGGCAGGGCGTGCAGGTGGTTGACGTTGCCCTCGGCGGGGTCCACGACCCACCACTCGCCGGACGGCAGCGCCCCGCCGTCCAGCTCGTCCTCCACCCATCCGGCGTCCGGCCGCAGACGCGTGAGGACGGGGCGAAGCACGTCCATGGCCGCGTCGTCGTTGTCGGCGAGCGCGCTCATCAGCTCCTCCCGGGTCCGGTGGGAGACCACCTCGCCGAACCGCTCCCGCAGCACTGAACCCGCCGCGCGTACAGCGTCGGCGGTCTGCGCGAGCAGGTCGCCGTCGGAGGAGGAGCCGGCAGTCGCGGCGGTGTGGGTCGTCTGAACGGAATCGGACATAGCGGTGCCCCCAGGGGTGTACGGGTGATCAAGTGGACCGGGCGAATCGGTGTGACGTCCGCGCCCGCCTCTCGAACGTAGAAGGGCTGATCGTTGATCTCAAGTGCATGTCAATCACCACTGGGATGACTCCCATGCAATTGAATCGGCTCCCTCACCCGGGGCTCGACACACGACACCGCGAGTCCGGGGGCGGTGTTGGTGGCGAGGGGGATCATCGCCCCCGGTGACGGCCGACCGCTTGTAAGGTGCCCGCATGAATGAGGGGTGGAGCACGGACGACGGAATCCTGCGGCTTCCTTCCGGCGCGCTCGTGCGGGGACGGGGCTTGCGTCACCCGCTGCCGCCCGGGCCGACGCCGTCGTTCGCGGTCTACCTGCTCGGCAAGCAGCCGCCGCCGACCGCGTGGGAGGCCCGCTGGCTGCCGTGGCCCGACTTCCGCCTCCCCAGGGACCGCCGCCTGGCTCGCGAGGTGCTGCGGGAGGCGTTGGACCGGGCGAGGAACGAGCGCGTCGAGGTCGCGTGCGGAGGCGGGCGGGGACGGACGGGTACCGCCTTGGCGTGCATGGCCGTCCTCGACGGTGTGCCGCCGGACCAGGCCGTCGCCTTCGTCCGCCGGCACTACCACCCCCGCGCCGTCGAGACCCCCTGGCAGCGGCGCTTCGTCCTGCGCTTCGCGGACGCTTAGCCGACCCCGGTCCCAACGGGAACGGCCACGCCGGAACGCTATGGAGCCCCGTCGCCTCACGGCGACGGGGCTCCATGCGTTCGTTGTCTACAGGGGCGGCGGCGGCCCAACCGCCGGTGGCAGTCCGTCCGCGCCGCCCGGGGGCATGGTTACGACGCGGTCGCCGCCGGGTCGCACGTCTTCACGGCCGTGACGTAGTTGCTGTTCATCCCGTAGCCGGCGAAGGTCGCCCAGCCGTCGGGCTGGATGGTGACACAGGGGGCCCACTGGCCGTTCGTGTACTCGACCGTGACGGAGACGGTCTCGGAGCAGCCGTTGTGGACATCGGTGTAGCGCCAGCTCTGGAAGGACTCCACGCAGGCGGGAGCCGGCGCTCCGGTGGCGGCCGCCGCGGAGGGGGCGGCGGCGAGGGTCATAAGGCCCGCCGCGACGGTGGCGGCGAGGGTGAGAGCGGGCGAAATGCGCTTCATGCGGTTCGTCATGGGCTCATCCTCGGGACAGAAACCAAGCCCTGCAAGTTTCTGCAAAAGTTTTCAGTCATGCTTTCATCGCATGAGTTACCCTCCAGTTCAGCCTTGGTCTCTTGCCCTGCAAGAACTTGCAAGACCAGTCAGCAGGCGTACCGGGAGTAGGGCCCGGGCTCACGATGTCCGAGATTCGACGGTGCCCGGCAGCCCGTCGGCGTCGCCCTCCCCCGCCGAGAGCCCCACGTATGGGTGAAGATCCGCCACCGGCCAGGACGAAATCCCAGGAAAAAACGTTGTTTCGGGCATGAATCCACAGGAGTCCTGGAGTCACCACAAGGTTCTGGCAGAGGAATTCTGTTTGCACGACGAACAAGTCAGATACGCGGAGGCTGCGCTGCGGGAGGCTCAGATGCACCGCAGCCGCTCGCTCGCCGCGTTCGCCGTCACCGTGGGCCGCGACAGGTCCGTGGCGGATCTGCTGGGACTGCAGGCGCGCGAGGTGAGGTCGGCCCGGCGCCAGGTGGGCGTCGAGACCGCCCGGTCCGCCGCGGACACCCTCCTCAACGCCCCGGCGGCCGCCGACGCGGGCCCCCGGACGGCGTGGTCCGAGGAACTGGACGCCGCGCTGAGTGCGGGCTGGCGGGAAGGGGTGGACCTGCACGCGCTCGCGGAGCGCCTCGGCATGGACGTGGCGAGCGTCGTGACCCGGCTCAAGGACCTGTCCACGCAGGGCGTCCTGCGCGGGGCCGGCACCCCGCCGCGCCGGGGCCGCCACCGCAAGCAGGACAACGGCACCCCACCGCCGCCGCGTCCCGCCGAACCCGCGGCCCGGCCGCGGACCCGCGAGCGGCCCGCCCCGCAGGGGACGACGTCGGGGACGGGGACGGCGGAGAGCTGGGCGGAGTGGGAGTCGCAGCTCACGCCCGTCCCGGAGGACCCCCCGGCGCGGGAGGCCGGCGGACTCGTCCTGGAGGGCGTGGTGTGCCCCCCGTACCAGTACGGCTACTGAGGCACCGCCGGCGCACCCCCTGGCCCGGCGCACGCGGGGCGGACCGGCGGCCCGGATTAAAATTTTGCCTGGGCTGCAAAATTGCATAGCATCCATCTTCATGAGCGACGACCCGCCCCTGGGGCTGCGTGAGCGCAAGAAGCGCGCCACGCGCGACGCCCTGGCGGGCGTGGCACTGCGCATGGCCGCCGAACGGGGCTTCGAGCAGGTGACCGTCGAGGCGGTCACCGATGCCGTCGGGGTCTCCGTACGCACGTTCTTCAACTACTTCGCGTGCCTGGAGGACGCCATCACGCGTCCCGGCCCGGAGAGCGCCGAGCGGACCCGGCGGGCCGTCCTCAACGCGCCGGAGCACCTCACCGCGCTGGAAGCCCTCAGCGAGGCCATCGCCCAGGAGCTGGCCTCCATCGAGGAGGACCACGAACGCTGGGAGCTCCAGACGGCGGTGCTGCGCAAGAGCCCGGCGCTGCTGCCCAACTTCCTGGCCGCCCGCGGCGCCGACGAGACGGCCATGATCGCCGCCGTCGCCGAGCGCCTCGGCCAGGACCCCGTGGCCGATCTGCACCCCCGGCTCCTCGCCCACGTCGCCCTGGCCGCGGTACGCGCCTCGGTCGAGGTGTGGGTGGCCACGGGCCGTACACGTACCTTCCAGAGCCTGTACCGCGAGGCATTCGCCTCCCTGGCCGCCGGTCTGAAGGCCTGAGCGCGCCCGGCGCACCCCGCCGGGCCGCCCGCCCACCCCCGTACCACCCCTCCGCGCGGCTTCATCCGCCGCGGCGGAGCCAGTCACCAGAGAATGAGGAACGTCAGCCGATGACCGCTGCCGTCACACCCGAAACCGGCCCGGCCGGTGCGACCGAGGGGGCCGCGTCAGGCATGACGCGCCGCCAGATACTCCAGGCCATGTCGGGCCTGATGGCCGGCATGTTCGTGGCCATCCTGGCCTCCACGGTCGTCGCCAACGCCCTGCCCAGGATCATCGCCGACCTGCACGGCACCCAGTCCTCGTACACATGGGTCGTCACCTCCGAACTCCTCGCCATGACGGCGACGGTGCCGATCTGGGGCAAGCTCTCCGACCTGTACGACAAGAAGCTGCTCATCCAGCTCTCCCTGTCGATGTTCGTCGTCGGCTCGCTCGTCGCCGGCTTCTCGCACAGCGTCGGGCTGCTCATCGTCAGCCGTGTCGTGCAGGGCATCGGCGCGGGCGGACTCACCGCGCTCGCCCAGGTCGTGATGGCGGCGATCATCCCGCCGCGCGAACTCGGCCGCTACTCCGGCATCTTCGGCGCCGTCTTCGCCGTCGGCACGGTCGCCGGTCCGCTCATCGGCGGGGTCCTGGTGGACACCTCCTGGCTGGGCTGGCGCTGGTGCTTCTTCATCGGCGTGCCGTTCGCGCTGCTCGCGATCGTGCTGCTCCAGCTCACCCTGAAGCTGCCGACGATCCGCCGCGAGGTGAAGATCGACTACGTCGGTGCCGTCCTCATCATGAGCGGCGTCAGCGCACTGCTGCTGTGGGTCACCCTCGCCGGCAACCGCTTCGACTGGGCGTCCTGGCAGACAGCCGCGCTGGTGACCGCCGGGGTGGTCCTGCTGGGCACCGCGGTGTGGGTCGAGTCGCGCGTGTCGGAGCCGATCATCCCGCTGGACATCTTCCGCAACCGCACGGTGGCGCTGACGACGGTGGCGAGCCTGCTCGTCGGTGTGGCCATGTTCGGCGGCACGGTGTTCCTCTCCCAGTACTTCCAGATCTCGCTCGGCAAGTCCCCGACGATCGCCGGTCTGATGAGCCTGCCGATGATCCTCGGTCTGATGGTCTCGACGACCGTGGCCGGCCAGATCATCTCCGCGCGGGGCAAGTGGAAGGGCTTCCTCATCGCGGGCGGCATCATCATGACCGCGGGCATGGGCCTGCTGTCCACGATCGGCGCCGACTCCTCGTTCGGCCTGCTCAGCGTGTACATGGTGGTTCTCGGCGTCGGCGTCGGCATGCTGATGCAGAACCTCGTGCTGGCCGCGCAGAACGACGTGCCCGCCTCCGAACTCGGTGCGGCGACCTCGGTCCTGTCGTTCTTCCGCAGCCTCGGCGGAGCCATCGGTACGAGCGCGCTCGGCGCGGTCCTCGGCCACCGGGTGGCCCAGGAACTGGAGAAGGGCTTCGGCGGTGCGGCCGGCGGAAGCGGCGGCGGCGAGAGCACCGTGCCCGACCTGAGCACGCTGCCCGCTCCGGCGCGCGAGATCGTCGAGAACGCGTACGGCGTCGCCACCGCCGACGTCTTCCTGATCGGCGCCCCGTTCGCCTTCCTGGCGCTGATCGCGGTGCTGTTCATCAAGGAGAAGCCGCTGCGCACCCAGAGCGGCATGGAGCGTCTGGCGGAGGAGACGGCGGCGGCGCAGTCCGCCGCGGCCCCCACGCACTGAGGGCACCCCCGCAGGGTTTTCGTTCTCCCCCTCGCACTGAGCGCACCCCCGCGCGGCCCGTTCTCCCCCTCGCCGGGGCGGACGGGCCCCGCGGGGCCGGGCGGCGGCGCCACCTGTCAGGGTGTCGGGATGACGCGCCCCGCCGACCGCCGCCCCGACGCCGACGACCCGTTCCCCGCCCAGTTCGCCCGCACCCGGCGCTTCTCGCTGGGGGTGCCCCACCGGTTCACCGTCTCCCCGGACGGCACGCGGGTCCTGTTCCTGCGCGGCACCTCGGGCTCCGACCCGGTGAACCGGCTCTGGCTGTACGAGAACGGCACCGAGCGGCTGCTGGCCGATCCGCTCGCCCCGGACCTCGCGGAGACCGGCCCGCCACAGGAAACACCGGCACGGCCCGCACGCCCCGGTGAGACCTCGTCCGGTGTGGTCGCGTACGCCACCGACGCCTCCATGTCCGTGGCGGCCTTCACCCTCGCGGGCACGCTCCGGCTGGTCCCCGTGCGCGGCGGCCCGCCCCGCCTGCTTCCGACGGCCGGGCCCGCCGTCGATCCGCGCCCCTCCCCCGACGGCTCCCTGATCGCTTACGTCTGCGGCGGCGCGCTGCGTACGGTGCGCAGCGACGGCACCGGTGACCGCGCGCTCGCCGAGCCCGAGGGCGAGCACATCACCTACGGCCTGTCCGACCATGTGTCGCGGGAGTCCGTCGGGCGCGCCCGCGGTCACTGGTGGTCCCCGTCGGGCGACGCGCTCCTCGTCGCCCGCGTGGACACCTCGCGCGTCCGGCGCCGCTACCTCACCGACCCCGCCCACCCGGAGCGCCCGCCCCGCGCCCTGCCGTACCCGGCCGCGGGCACCCCCAACGCCGACGTGTCGCTGTACGTGGTGCGGCTGTCCGGCGAGCGCGTCCGCGTCCGGCTCCCCGCCGCGGCCGGGACCGGGCACCCCGAAGGGGCCTGGACGGACCGGGCGTTCGAGTACGTGGTGGCGGCCGGCTGGGACGAGCGGGGCCCCCTGGTCACCGTGCAGAGCAGGGACCAGCGCTCGGTGTACGTCCTGGAGGTGGACCCGGAGACCGGTGCCACCACGACGGTGCACCGCGCACACGACCCCGCCTGGGTGGCCCTGCGCCCCGGCACCCCGCTGCGGCTGCCGACCGGGGCGCTGGTCGTCCCGGCCCGGCCCGGCGGCGACACCCAGGGGCTGGCGATCGGCGCCGTCCGCACGCCGCCGGGCCTCCAGGTGCGCGAGGTGCTGGGCGCGGCGGACGGGCGGGTGTACTTCACGGGCGGCGACGAGCCCACGGAGATCCACGTCTGGTCGTACCGCCCCGGGGACGCGGGCCCGGTCCGCGTCTCCGGGGTGCCCGGCGTGCACACCGCCGCCGTCGGGGGCCCGGTGGTGGTCCTGGACAGCCGGACGCCGGACGGCCAGACGGTGACGGTGCTGCGGTCCGGCGCGGAGGTCGGCCGGATCGCGGTCCTGGCGGAGGAACCCGTCGTCACCCCGCGCCCGCTGGCGCTGAGCCTGGGCCGGCGGGAGCTGCGCAGCCGGTTGTACCTGCCGTCCTGGCACCGGCCGGGCGACGGGCCGCTCCCGGTGCTGCTGAGCCCGTACGCGGGTCACGGCATGCAGGTGGTACTGCGGGCCCGGGCGTGGTGGACGGCGGTGGCGCAGTGGTTCGCGGAGCAGGGGTTCGCGGTGCTCGTGACGGACGGGCGGGGCACGCCCGGGCGGGGCGAGGCGTGGGAGAAGTCGGTGCACGGCGACCGGCTGACGGCGGTGCTCGACGACCAGATCGACGCCCTGCGCGCGGTGGCGGCGGCCCGCCCGGAGCAGCTGGACACGGGCCGGGTGGCGGTGCGGGGCTGGTCGTTCGCCGGTTATCTGGCGGCGGCCGCCGTGCTGCGGCACCCGGAGGTCTTCCACGCGGCGGTGGCGGGCGCCGCCCCGGCGGACCGGCTGCTGTACGACACCCACTGGGAGGAGCGGTTCCTGGGCCACCCGGATGTGCTGCCGGAGAACTACGCCCGCAACTCGCTGCTGGACGAGGCGGCGTCGCTGCGCCGGCCGCTGATGCTGGTGCACGGGCTGGCCGACGACAACGTGACCGTGGCGCACACCCTGCGTCTCTCGGCGGCCCTGCTCGCGGCGGGCCGCCCGCACACGGTCCTGCCGTTGCCGGGGGCCGGACACCGGATCGGCGGCCGTGCGGCGGGCGGGCTGCTGCTCCTGGAGCGGGACTTCCTGCGCAGGTCGCTGGGGGTCTGAGGCGCGCCGCCTCGGGATGCGGCCGTCCGGGAGAGGCGCCGGGGGGTGGGCGCCCCGGCACCGGGGCTCCGCCCGTCCAGGAGCCGTACGCGGGTCCGCCCGTCCGGGAGCCGTACGCGGGTCCGGCGGTCGGGGCCGGACCAGCCCCGGCCTAGCCCTGCTCGCCCACGGCCCGTCCCGCCTCGCGCAGGGCCGCGACGGCCGCCCGGATCGAGGGCCGCCGGTCCGCGTCGGACCGCCAGACCGCGTGGACGTGCCGCCGCATCGTCTGGCGGACGGGCACCAGCCGTACGCCGTCCGGCACCGGTCCCCGGCCCAGCCGGGGCGCCACGCACACGCCCATGCCGGCGGCGATCAGCGCGAGTTGCGTGTGGTGCTCACCGGCGAGGTGGGCGATGCGCGGTTCGATGCCCTTGGAGCGGAGCGTGAACATCAGCCAGTCGTAGCAGAACTCGCCCTCCGGCCAGGAGACCCAGTCGTCGTCGGCGAAGTCCTCCAGGTCCACCTCGGACCGCCCGGCCAGCGGATGACCGGCCGGCATCGCGATGTCCGGGGCGTCGTCGAGCAGTTCCGCCCTGGTCAGGCCGCCGGGCACGGGCAGCCGCTTGTTGCTCCAGTCCAGCACCACGGCCAGGTCGATGTCGCCCCTGAGCACCGCCCGGATGCCGTCCTCCGGTTCCAGCTCCAGCGTCCGCACCCGCAGTTCGGGGTGACCGGCGCGCAGCGACAGCAGGGTCGAGGGGAAGAGGCCGCGCGCCGCCGTGGGGAACGCGCCGAGCCGGATCTCGCCGACCACCTCGCCGCGCTGGGCCTCGATGTCGGACTGGGCCAGCTCGACCTGTGACAGGATGCGGGCCGCGTGGTCGGCGAGCAGCCGCCCGGCGTCCGTGAGCCGCACCCCGCGTCCGTTCCTGGCGAGGAGCTGCTGGCCCACTTCCCGTTCCAGCTTCGCCATCTGCTGCGAGACGGCCGACGTCGTGACGTGCAGCCCCTCGGCGGCGCCGCTGACCGAACCGAGCCGGGCGAGGGCGTCGAGAGTACGCAGGCGCTCCAGGTTCAACATGTAAGCGATGCTACGGGAACCAGCACACAAAATCTCACTTGTTCTACGAGGTTCGGCCGGTCATCGTGGTCCTCATGAGCGCCCCGCCCGCACCCCGTCCTGCCACCGAACCCTCCGCGCACCCGGCCGCACCCCCGGCCGCGCCGCCCGGGGCGCCGGTCGCGGCGGACCTCCCCGCCCGCCGCCCCGCCCTGGACTGGCGGCTGCGGTTCGCGGCCCTCTCGCTGATCTGGGGTTTCAGCTTTCTGCTGATCAAGGTGGGGACCGACGCGTACGCCCCGTTCCAGGTGACGTTCGGGCGGCTCGTGTCGGGGACCGCCGTGCTGGCGGTGGTGATGGCGGTCCGGCGGGAGCGGCTGCCGCGCTCCGCCCGCACCTGGGGCCACCTGGCCGTGGCGGCGTTCTTCCTCAACGCCCTGCCGTTCTCCCTGTTCGCCTACGCGGAGCTGACGATCCCGTCGACGCTGGCGGGCATCTGCAACGCGACCTCGCCGCTGTGGGGGATGGCGCTCTCGCTCGTCGCCCTCTCCGAGGACCGGCCGACCCGGCGCCGCGTCGCCGGTCTCGGGCTCGGCTTCCTCGGCGTCCTCACGGTGCTCGGGGCCTGGCAGGGCTTCTCCGGGCTGGACTTCGGCGGGACCGCCATGGCCCTGCTGGCCTCGCTCAGCTACCCGGTGGGCTGGATCTACGTGCGCCGCACGCTGGCCGGCGACAGCGCGTCCACCCTCGCCCTCACCGGCAGCCAGCTCTTCCTGGGCACCGTACAGCTCGCGGTCGTCACCCCGCTGTTCACGGGCCTGCCCGGCGGCTTTCCGCTGGGGCCGACCCTGGCCGTCCTCGCGCTCGGGGCGCTGGGCACCGGTCTCGCGGTGCTGCTCCAGTACGGCCTGGTCCAGGAGGTCGGACCGACGACCGCGCAGATGGTCACCTACTTCATCCCTGTCATCGCGACGGCGGCCGGTGTCGCCGTGCTCGGCGAGGAGCTGAGCTGGAACACCCCGGTCGGCGCGCTCGTCGTCCTGGCCGGTGCCGCCCTGACCCAGAGCCGCCCGCGCGCCGCCTGAACGGACGCGCCGGGGCGGACGCCGGGGCCGGGGCGGACACCCGGGCCGGAGGCGGTCGCGGTCCGGGCCCGGCACAGGCCGAGTCCGGCACAGCCCGGTCCGGACGCCGTCCAGGCACACCGCGGTCCGGGCCGGTCGCGGTCCAGACCCAACGCCGTCCAGGTCAGCCGTAGTTCAGCGGGCGCACCGGGCCGGCCGCCCCGGCCACCGCGTCGGCCAGCGGGCCTATGTCGGCCTCGGTGAGCGAGGACACCGTGAGCCGGACCGCCTGCGGGGCGTCGATCCGGAACCGGGCTCCGGGCGCCACCGCCCAGCCGGCCTGGAGCAGCCGGGCCACCGCGCCCGTCTCGTCGCTCACCGGCACCCACACGTTCATGCCGCTGCGGCCGTGCGCCTCGACGCCCCGGTCCGCCAGGGCCCGGACGAGCGCGTCGCGGCGGCGGGCGTAGGAGCCCGCCACCTCGTCCGGGTCCACGGCCCCGGTCTTCCACAGGTGGACCACGGTGCGCTGGAGGAGCCGGCTGACCCAGCCGGGCCCGAGCCGCTGGCGCCCGGTGACCCGGTCTACCGTGACCTCGTCGCCGGTGAGCACGGCAACCCGCAGGTCCGGCCCGTACGCCTTGGCCGTCGAGCGGATGAACGCCCAGCGGTCCGTGACCCCGGCCAGTGGGTGCAGCGGCTGGTCGACGATGGCGTGCCCGTGGTCGTCCTCGATGAGCAGGACGCCGGGATGGCGGGCGAGGACGGCGCGCAGCCGGTCCGCCCGCGCCCCGGACACGGCCGCGCCGGTCGGGTTCTGCGCGCGGTCCGTGACGACGACGGCGCGCGCGCCGGCCCGCAGCGCCGCTTCGAGCGCGTCGGGCAGCGGCCCTTCGTCGTCGAGCGCGACCGGCAGGGGGCGCATGCCCAGCGCGGGTACCAGGTCGAGCAGCCCGCCCCAGCCCGGGTCCTCGACCGCGACCGGGTCGCCCGGGCGCAGCTGGGCGGCGAGCACCCGTTCGATCCCGTCCAGTGAGCCGGAGGCGACTGCCACCGGCCCGGCGGGCACGCCGTCCGCGTCCAGGGCGGCACGGGCGAGCGCGGCGAACTCCGGGTCCACGAAAGCCCCTCCGTACAGCCCCGGCTCGTGCGCGTACGCCTCGGCGACCGCCGCGAAGGCCTCGCCCAGGCGCGGCAGCAGCGCCGGATCGGGGTTGCCGTCACCCAGGTCCCGGACGCCCGGCGGGGCCTCGACCCGTATCGAACCGCGCGTGGTGCCGGCTGGGCGGGGCCGGACGCGGCTCCCCCGGCGTCCGCCGGTCTCGATCACCCCGCGCTCGCGCAGGATGCGGTAGGCGGCCGCGACGGTGTTCGGGTTGACCTCCAGGAAGACGGCCAACTCCCGCATGGGCGGCAGCGCTTGGCCGGGCTCCAGCCCCCCGGAGCCGACCCCTCGCTCGACGCTGGCGGCAATGTCCTGTGCACGCCGCCCACTGATCCGATACTCTCCTAGCACAAAACACAGTATGCACTAGTGCAATGGAGTTCGCAATGCCGGAGACCGCTCCCCAGCAGACCACGTCCCCGGACACCCCGGCCGGCTACGGGCCGACGGACCGCACTGTTCCGACCCGGCTGCGCGAGCGGGCCGCGTACGACCGCGAAACGGTCCACGCGATACTCGACGACGCCTTCCTGTGCCACCTGGGCTTCGTGCGCGAGGGCGCGCCGGTCGTGCTGCCGACGCTGTTCGGGCGGGTCGGCGACCGGCTGTACGTCCACGGCTCGACCGGTTCCCGGCCGCTGCGGGAGTCCGGCGCCGACGCGGGGCTGCCGGTGTGCCTGACGGTGACCCACGTGGACGGCCTGGTCCTGGCCCGCTCCGCCTTCCACCACTCGCTCAACTACCGGTCCGTGGTCGTGCACGGCACGGCGTACCAGGTCACCGACCCGCAGGAGCGGCGCATCGCGCTGGACGCGATCCTGGAGCAGGCGGTGCCGGGGCGCTCGAAGGACGCGCGCCCGGCCGACGCGAAGGAGCTGGCCGCCACGGCCGTCGTCCGGCTGGATCTGCGCGAGGTCTCCGCCAAGATCCGCACCGGCGGCCCCAACGACGAACCGCGCGACCTCGGCCTGCCGCACTGGGCGGGCGTCGTCCCGGTGGCCCCCGCCTTCGCGGCGCCGGTCCCGGCCGATGACCTGGACCCGTCGATCGGGCTGCCCGGCTACCTCGAAGCGCTCCGGGGCCCGTCCGGCGGATCGGGGTCGGACACCCCCTAGGAACGGCCGGCGGGCCGCCCGGCCGGAGCCTCGGCACCGGCCGGCCCTGAGGCGACCGGGCCCGCGGCCGGGCGCGGGGTGGCCGACTGGGCAATGAGCGCCCCGGCCAGGACCAGCGCGCCGCCGACGAGTTGCGGGGCCGCCAGGTGCTCACCGAGCAGCACCCACGCGAGGACGGTCGCGATGACCGCCTCCAGGCAGGCCACGACCCCGGCGACCGCCGGGGACAGCATGCGTACGGAGACCACGCCGGTGACGTATGCGAGGACGGTGGCCAGCAGCACGATCCAGGCCAGCAGCAGCCACGCCGGTACTTCGGTGCCGTCCATGACCGTGTCGCCGCCGAGGACCGAGCGGTCCATGGTCCACGGGCGGGCGACCGCGGTGAGCACCAGGGCGCCGACGAGCAGCCCGTAGGCGATGACGCCGACCGGGTTCGGCGGCCCGGACCCGTCCGGCGCCGCATCCCCGCCGCCCTGGTCGGACAGGACGAAGTAGCCGACCTGGCAGCAGGCGGCACCGAGCGCGAGCAGCAGTCCGACGGCGTCGAAGCCGAGGCCGGCCCACACCTCGACCACACAGGCGAGGCCGCCGACCGCGAGGACGACGCCGAGGGCCGCCGCGCGGGTCACCGGCCGCCGCTGGACGAAGCGCACCCAGCCGAGGACCAGCGCCGGCGCCAGGTACTCCACCAGCAGCGCCACGCCCACGGGGATGCGGGAGATGGCGGCGAAGTAGCAGGCCTGGACGCCCGCGACGGCGAGCAGCCCGAAGCCGAGCAGCAGGACGGGCCGTTCGCGGACCAGGGCGCGGTGGCGCCAGGCCACGGGAAGCATGACGAGCGCGGCGCCCGCCACCCGCAGCCAGACCACGTGGAGCGGGTCGAGTCCCGCCTCGATCAGCGGCTTGGCCGCCACTCCGGACCCACCGAATGCGAACGCCGAGGCGAGGGCGAGTCCCAGGCCGGCGCTTCTCCCCTGAGACGCGTGCATCGGCACATCATGACAGCTGGGGTCAGCACCGTCACCCCGGTGACGCCTGACGTCCCGTAACCCTCCCCTGCCGCCCGCGCCCCTGACATCGGCATCGCCCGCGCGCACGGGGCAACCGGCGGCCCGTCCCCACACGTCTCACAGAGAGGAACGGGGTGTTCGCGGCGTGGCGGGAGGGAACCGGGGTGAGCTGGCTGGTGTCCCTGCCGGCGCTCGACGGGCGCGACTACGTCTACCGGGTCCACGCGCCGCACGACGCGCTGCCCGCCGATCTGTTCTGGTCGGCGTTCCACTGCCACGACGACGGCCCGCACCCGCGCGCCTGCGACCGCTTCGACGCGGCGCACATCTGGCGCACGGGCGCGGACCGGCCCGCTCCCCGCTGACGCGCCCCCGCGGGGCTCAGTGCTCGTCGGCGAGGATGAGGTAGAGCTTCTTGCGGGCGTCGTTGACGACCGCGAGCGCCTTCTCGCGCTGGTCGGGCGAGCCGGTCTTCCAGACCTGGCCGAAGGCCTCCATCAGACCGACGCCGGCCTGCCGGACCTCGTTCGCGCTCTCCCAGTCCACGCCGCGCCCGGCTTCCTCCCAGGGCGCCTCCGGCCCGGTCTCGGCCTCGGTGCGGCCGGTGTCGGTGAGCGTGAACAGCTTCTTGCCGCCCTCGCTCGCGCTGACGATCAGCCCCTCGTCCTCCAGCAACTGGAGCGTGGGGTACACCGAGCCGGGGCTGGGCCGCCAGGCGCCGCCGCTGCGCTCGCCGATCTCCTGGATCATCTCGTAGCCGTGCATCGGCCGGTCCCTGAGCAGTGCCAGGATCGACGCCCGCACGTCACCGCGCCGCGCCCTCCCCCGGCCGCCGCCCCGGTTGCGCCCGCCACCGAAGGGCTTGCCGCCGAACGGCGGCCCGAACGGCCCGAAAGCCGCCCGGTGCCCCTCGGGCCCACGATGCCCGTGCTCCTGCCCCGGACCGCGCCCGTGGCCGTGTTCATGTCCGTGTGTACGCATGACCGCACTCCTCCGCTTTCCTGCGATACGCCTCATCGCTTTCTGTATCGCTGAACCATCGCGATGCCTCAACGATATATCGGAATCGATCGCATGACAACCCCCGAGCCGAGGTGCGCGGCTGACCCGTCACGTCGAACCTTGAGTGAATCCCACCGAATCTGCCCGCGAGCCGGTTGAATCGACCGGCCGTGCACTACTACCTCCCTGGAGGACTCCGTGACCGACAACGCCGCAGGCGCCGCCGACGCCCGCCTCGTCGTCCGGCTGCTGGACACGGACACCTGGCCCGCTTTCGCGCGATTGGTCGAGGCGAACAACGGTGTGTGGGGTGGCTGCTGGTGCATGGGCTTTCATGTCAAGGTCGGGAAGGGGCGCACCGCCCAGCAGAACCGAGCCGAGAAGGAGCAGCGAGTTCGGGAGGGCCGTACCCATGCCGCGCTGGTCTTCGAGGGTGACGACTGCTTGGGCTGGTGCCAGTTCGGGTCTCCTGCCGAGCTGCCGGAGATCAAGAGCAGGCGGAAGTACGAGAAGGACCTCGTGGTGCTGCCCGACTGGCGCATCACCTGCTTCTTCACCGGGAAGGGCCTCCGCAGGCGCGGCGTCGCGCACACCGCGCTCGGCGGGGCGCTGGCCGAGATCGCCCGTCAGGGCGGTGGCACGGTCGAGGGCTACCCCGAGGAGACCGACGACCGCTCGGTATCGGGATCGTTCCTGCACACCGGCCCCATGGCCGCCTTCGAGAACCACGGTTTCACGCGGACCCGGCTGATCTCGCCCCACCGGTGGGTCGTGACCCTCGACGTCCCTCCGGCCGGAGGCGGCAACTGATCTGTGTCTGTCGGCCGAACAGGCTCTCGTCCGATACGGCAGCGCTTTGAGCTACGCACCTCGTCCTCGGTGAGACGAGCTGTGCTCCGTCGAGGTTCGGTGAGATTCCCTCGGAGGTCGATGCGACAGGACAGCGGCGGTCAGCTCACTCCGAGGGGCCGTCAGGACGGGCCGGCCGCTCCTCGCCCCGCCGCCCGAGCAGGTACACGGCGGTCACCGCGACGCCCCGGTCCTCGTCGTGCGCGAGTTCTCCGAGTGCCTCGGTCGCCGACGGGCCGGGGATGTCCGCGAGGGCCTGGGCGAGGCGGCGGCGGGTGGCCGCGTCCGGGGCGGGGGCGCGGAGGCGGGCGACGAGCGCGGTGGCGATGCGGTCGGCCGTACCGGGGTCGGCCGCCAGGACACCCAGGGCGTCGGCCGCCTCCACGTCCCGCTCCGCCTCGGCGACCATGTCCAC
>NZ_JAKRGC010000088.1 GCF_022347745.1 Streptomyces sp. OfavH-34-F | reverse complement strand
GGCGACGGGGCCGGGGGCCACCGTGCGGCCGGCTCCGGGGGCGGCGGGCCCCTCGGCGCCGTCGCGGACACCGGGGCAGCCGAGCCGGGACGCCAGGTCCGGGCGCTCCTCGCCGAACTGGCGGCACAGTCCGTGTTCGAGGCTCTCGCCGGAGCGGGTGGTCCCGACCGCCCAGATGCTGCCGTCCTCCTGCTCGGTGAGCACCACCTTGGGCAGGCCGCGAGGCGGCGGACCGGCCGTCACCTCACCGCTGCGGGCATCGAAGACGCCCTCGTGGCAGGGGCAGTACAGCTCGCCCTCGGTGCCCCGGTCCTTGCGCCAGAGCACGGCGCAGGCGAGGTGGGTGCAGATCGCGGAGTAGCCGACGAGCGTGCCGTCGTTGAGCCGGACGGCGACCGCGCGGTCCTGCTCGTCGGGGTAGTCGAAGGCGATGGACTCGCCGGGCAGGAGCTGGGAGGCGATCTTCTTCGGGGCCGGGGCCTTGCCGTCGTCCGGGTCGCCGTGGCGGGGCAGGATGCCGGCGGCCACGCCCAGGCCGCCGACCGCGAGCCCGCCGGAGACGGTGGCGACGATGCGGAGGTAGTCGCGGCGGGTGGTGAGGGAGTCGGCCGCGATCCGGTCGTGCAGGGCCTCGCGCGGGTCTCCGGAGGCCGGTGCGCCCGGCGCGCCGGGCGGTGTGCGGACCGGGTCGCGGAGCGGGGGCTCGTTCGGGTCGCCGGGCGGCGGGAAGTCGGTCTCGGTCACCGTCGGACGTCCTTCCCGTTGATCTCGACGACGGGCAGGCCGCCGGGGACCGGCCACTGGACGCGGTCGGCGGGGACGACCATCGCGACGCCGGTGCGGACCTCGCTCTCGCCGAACACGAAGGAGTCGGCGACCTGGACGCCGGGGCGTTCGGCCTGGAGTTCCTCGACGGTCCCGTAGAAGAGGGCGCCGGTCGGGCAGACGGTGGCGCACATGGGGGCGAGGCCGTAGGCGGTGCGGTCGTAGCAGAGGTTGCACTTCAGCTGCAGCTTGGCCTGGAGGTCGATCTTCGGGACGCCGAAGGGGCAGGCGTTGACGCAGTTGGCGCAGCCGATGCAGCGGGTGGTGTCGGCCTGCTGCACGACGCCGTCGGCGGTCACCAGGATCGCGTCGGCGGGGCACACCTCGGCGCAGGGGGCGACGGGGTCCTCGCAGTGCATGCAGACCGTGGGGAGGGAGGCGACGGATTGGCCCTCGTCGGTGTAGTCGAGGTGGATCATGGACTTGCCCCGGTGCGAGTCGCACTCGCGGCAGGCGGAGACGCAGGCCTGGCAGCCGATGCAGCGCCCCGGGTCGATGAAGATCGTGCGGCCCATCATGCGGGCATCAGCTCCTCTCCGAGGTGCCGCGGCCCTGGGGAGAGGTGGGCGGCAGCGGGTCGGTGCGGGAGACCTGGGTCTCCGGGTAGGCGACGTGGCCGGGGGCGACCGGGGGCGCGGGCACCTCGTCGATCCGCTCGGCGTGCTCGATGCGGCAGGCGCACACCTTGTACTCGGGGATCTTGGAGCGCGGGTCGAGGGCGTCGATGGTGAGCACGTTGGCGGCGGTGGGGACCGGCCAGTGGTAGGGGATGAAGACGGTGTCGGGGCGGATCGCCTCGGTGACCAGGGCGGGGAAGACCTCGCTGCCGCGCCGGGTGACGACGCGGACCGGTTCGCCGTTGCGGAAGCCGTGCGAGGGGTGGACCTCGGCCCAGGGGCGGGGGGTCTGCTCGACGAGGGCGCCCAGGCGGCGGGTCTGGTTGCCGGAGAGGAAGTGGGCGACGGTGCGGCCGGTGGTGAGCGTCATGGGGTGCTCGTCGTCGTACGGGTCCATCGGCGGGTGCCACTCCACGACCTGGAGGTGGATCTTGCCGTCCGGGTGGTAGGTCTTGCCGTCCTCGAAGAGGCGGGGGGTGCCGGGGTGGTCGGTGGACGGGCAGGGCCAGACGATGCCGCCGGTCTCCTCCAGCCGCTCGTAGGTGATGCCGTAGTAGTCGTTGACGGTGCCGGCGGAGGCGATCCGCAGTTCGTCGAAGACCTCGCGGGAGTTGGCGAAGGCGAATTTGTCGCCGGCGCCGAGGCGGCGGGCGAGTTCGCACATCACCCAGGTGTCGGTGCGGACGCCGGGCGGCGGGTCCTGGGCCTTGTTGTGCTTGACGACCCGGGCTTCGGCGTTGGCCATGACGCCGTCGTCCTCGGCCCAGGTGGTGACGGGGAAGACGACGTGGGCGTTGGCCGCGGTCTCGGAGAGGAAGAAGTCGAACTGGGCGTGGAACTCGGCGGCGTCGTAGCCCTCCTTGACGACCCGGTAGTTCGGCAGCGAGACGAAGGGGTTGTTGCAGATGCCGATGAGGCCGCGGATCTCGCGGCGCTGCATCTGCCAGACCATTTCCATCATCGAGGTTCCGGCGGGCGGCAGTTCGGACTCGTCGATGCCCCAGATCTCGCAGATCTGGCGGCGGTGCTCCTCGTTGTTGATGGAGCGCCCGCCGGGCAGGAGGTCGGACTTCTGGCCGTGTTCGCGGCCGCCCTGCCCGTTGCCCTGGCCGGTGAGGGTGCCGTAGCCGGCGCCGGGCTTGCCGATGTTGCCGGTGGCGGTGCAGAGGTTGATCACGGTGAGGCAGTTCTCGACGCCCTGCGAGTGGTGTTCGATGCCCCGGGCGTGCCAGGCCATGGCCTTGGGGGCGCGGCCGAAGACGCGGGCCACCTGGACGATCTGTTCGGCGGGGATGCCGCAGATCTCGGCGGCGCGGGACGGCGGGTACTCGGCGGCCTTGGCCCGGACCTCCTCCCAGCCGGTGGCGTGGGCGGCGAGGAATGCCTCGTCGGTGAGCCCTTCCTCGACGACGACGTTCAGCACGGAGTTGAAGAACGCCGAGTCGGTGCCGGGTTTGAGGGCGACGTGGATGTCGGCGGTCCGGGCGACGGCGGTCTCGCGCGGGTCGATCACGATGAGGGTGGCGCCCCGGTCCCGCGCGCCCCACACGTACTGGGTCATCACGGGGAAGCACTCGCCGACGTTGGAGCCGGCGATGAGCAGGCAGTCGGTGAGGAGCATGTCGGAGAAGGGGTTGCCGGCCCGGTCGATGTTGAAGGCCAGCTTGTTGGCGCCGGCCGCGCTGACCATGCAGAGCCGGCCGTTGTAGTCGACGTGCCGGGTCTTGAGGGCGACGCGGGCGAACTTGCCGACCAGGTACGTCTTCTCGGAGAACAGGCTCGCTCCGCCGAGCAGCCCGAAGGCGTCGTTGCCGTAGGTCCGCTGGATGCGCCGGATCTCGGCCACGGTGTGGTCGAGCGCCTCGTCCCAGGACACCTCGCGCAGGGGCTCGTCGCGGGAGCGGCGCATGAGGGGGGCGGTGAGCCGGTCGGGGTGGTTGACCTGCTGGTAGGCGTTGATGCCCTTGGGGCACAGGCGCATGCGGTTGATGTCGTGGTTGCGGGGTTCGACGCCGAAGACCTTGCCGCCCCGGTCGACGCGCAGGTACATGCCGCACTGGACACCGCAGAAGCAGCAGTGGGTGGGGACGAGCGTCTCGCCGTTCTGGTCGGCGTGCCAGCGGTCGGCGGGGATGCCGCCGGCGTCGCGGAAGGCGCGGGTGCCGGGCGGCGCGAGGGCGGGGTCGAGGGGAACGACCGCGTGCGGTTCTGGCGTGCGGGGGTCCGCGGTCACTGGAAGCCCTTCTTCACCTGGGAGAGATAGGCGCTGCCTCGCAGCACCCGCTTGCAGCGCGGGCAGTATTCGGCCCACTCGTCGAAGTCGAGACGCAGATCGCGCATGGTGCCCCGGAGGTTGTCGACGTACGGGGCGGTGTCGATGGGTTCCTCGCAGCGGCGGCAGGCGAAGACCTCGTCGTCCTGCCGGCCGGTGTACTTGAACAGCTGCATGCCGACGGCGGCGGGCCGCTGGACGATGTGGAAGAACTTCCCGAACGGGATGTAGATGAGGGTGAAGACCACCGAGACCATGTGGAGGATCGCCAGGAACTCGTAGCCGCCGCCGTGCAGGAAGATCGAGGAGAAGGTGAGGAGCAGCCCGGTGACCGAGATGACGATGAGCGCGATCAGCGGGACCAGGTCGTAGGCGAACCGCTGGCCCGTGATGGCCCCCCGGTCCTTCATCCGGCGCCACAGGAAGTAGGAGGCGCCGGGGATGACGAGGACGGCGGCGATGTCCAGGCCGTGGAACATCAGCCAGCCCAGGAAGTCCAGCGAGTCGAACCCGATGATCTTGAAGCCCCAGATGCGCATCTCGTAGCCGGGGCCGGAGCCGGTGCCCGAGGTGAAGGTGAACCAGCCCCAGGTCAGCGGGAAGGTGATCAGCGCGGCGAGGACGCAGCCCCAGAAGATCAGCTGGTGGGCGGCCCAGCGGGCGTGCGAGCGGGCCCCGAGGAACTTCTGGAAGCCGAGGTAGGTGGCGATCATCCTGGGCAGCGCGGTGGGGGCCCGGCGGAAGTTCTCGGCCGAGAAGAGGCTTCCCCAGCCCTTCTTGAACAGCCGCTGGGCGCCCGGTGCGGAGACCCAGACGGTGTACCGGTACGCCACGCCGAAGGCGAGGAACACCGTGGCCACGGCGTACGGCAGCAGCGCGGAGTCGAAGTGCTCCAGCAGCCGGCTGCCGAGCACGATGGCCACCACGAGCAGCAGGGAGACGAGGACGCCGGCAGCGGTGGCCCGCGCGGTGACGGACCGGGGCACCAGCGCTCCGGCCCGCCCGGAGCCCCCGGCGCGACCGGACCGTCCGGGCCCGCCGCCGTCCGGCGGGGCGCCACCCCCGCCCCTGGCCCCGTTGCGGACTCCGGCGGCGGGCTGCGCGGCTGCGCCTGCGGCTTCAGGTGGCTCGGTCACGCTGTCACGGTAGGGCGATACGGGAGGATTGGCCCTGTTTTGTGAGCCCGGAGGGTGAGCGCGTCGCGGCGGGGAGCGACCGGCCCGCCCCCGCGCGGCAGCGCTCGTCAGGGGCGCGCACCGCGAACACACGCCCCTGTTCACCACCACGCGCGACCGGTTCGCGGCCTCGTCCCGTACGGACCGGGCACGGCATGGAACCTTCCGCGCACCCCATGCGTTTTTCTGAACCCCGGTCCTGATGTCAGCCCCAGGGGCTACGTTATGCACGCATCAAGTCACACGCGGCGACGGCCTGGAGACAGCACTGTGAGCGATCCGTACGAGACGACCGAGCAGCACGTCGAGCGAATCCTGCGCCGGGCCCTCAACTCGTTCGAGCTGCCCGACCGCACGGTGGACCGGCTGGGCACGGCGCTGGCCCACAGCAGCACCCTCTACTCCTCGCACCACAGCGCCGCGCTGCACCGCGAGACCTACCGCCACACGTACCTGCTGAGCGACGGCTCCCCGCTGACCCTGTGGGAGCTGGCGCACAGCGGTCCGCGCGGCACCGGCCACCCCGACACCCGCCAGCACGAGCTGTACGACGACGAGGCCGACGCCCACATCGCCGCCGCCCGGCTGACGGGCAGCCTGTGGGACGTTCCGGAGTTCGGCGACGAGGAGGGGGCGCAGGCCGATCTGGAGCTGCTGTCCGCCCTGATGGCCGCTCCCCCGGCCCCGCACCCCCGGATGTACGCCCCGGACAACTCCGCGGACCACGCCCGCCGGGTGCTGCGCCGCGCGGAGAACGGGGACGTGCCCGGCGAGGAGACCGCCCGCCTGCTGCGCGCCGCCTTCGCCCACCACATCACCCAGGTCCTCGGCCGCCAGTGCCTGGTGGAGGGCCGCAACGCCGGGTTCACGCTGTACGAGCACGCGTTCCTGCTGCTGGACGGCAGCGAGACCAGCCTGTGGGAGGTCGAGCACACGGCGACGCCGGACGGCCGCCACATGTGCGAGGTGTACGGCGACGAGGCGACGGCGCGCTGCGCGATGGAGGCCCGTACGCGCATCTGCTGACCCGGGCCCGGCGGGGCCGCGCACAGCGGTGCCCGCGCCCCTCGCGGGACGCGGGCACCGGCGGCTGCGCCGCGTACGCCGTCGGCTCAGTGCGTGAGCACCGGCTCCTTGGCGGGCTCGTCCGCCTCGGCGGGCTCCGCCGCGTCCGCGCCCTCCACGTGCTGCTTCGGCTTGGCCGGCAGGGCGAACATCACCACGAAGATCAGGGCCAGCACACCGGCCACCCACCACAGCGACTGCTCGAAGGCGTCGGCGAAGGCCGGGCCGATCTGCGCCGGGGTGAGCCGGTCGCCGATCGCCCCGTAGAAGACGACCGACACCAGGCCGAGGCCGAGCGCGTTGCCCATCTGCTGCACGGTGTTGAACAGGCCGGAAGCGGAACCGGAGTGCTCCTTGGGGACCTCGGACAGCACCGCGTCGGCCAGCGGGGCCACGATCAGGCCCATGCCGACGCCCATGACCACCAGGGGCAGCGCCATCTGGAGCGACGTGATCCCCATGCCGTAGTGGTGGGACTCCCAGATGTAGATCAGCAGTCCGGCCATCATCAGCAGGGCGCCCGCCTGGAGGACCTTGCGGCCGAAGCGGGGCACCAGCTTCTGCACGGAGAGACCGGCGGCCACCGAGACGGAGACGGAGAACGGGATGCCGGTCGTGCCGGCCCGCAGCGCGCTCCAGCCGAGGCCCATCTGCATGTACAGCGTCCAGACCAGGAAGAAGATGCCGAGCCCGATGCCGAAGGTCAGCTGCACGGCGATCCCGGCGGCGAAGCTCCGGACCCGGAACAGTGACAGCTCCACCAGCGGCGAGCCGTCCCGGCCCGCCTTGCCGCGCTCGAACAGCACGAGGACCAGGAAGACCAGGACGCTGCCCGCCATCGACAGGTGCCCCCACAGCGGCCAGCCCAGCTCACGGCCGCGCGTCAGCGGGTAGATCAGCATCAGCATGGCGAGCGTGACGAGCACGACGCCGACCAGGTCGAGGCGCAGGGCCCGCGGCGACTTGGACTCGGTGATGTACTTCGCGCCCAGGATCAGACCGAGGAT
This sequence comes from Streptomyces sp. OfavH-34-F, assembly GCF_022347745.1. Lineage (GTDB taxonomy): Bacteria > Actinomycetota > Actinomycetes > Streptomycetales > Streptomycetaceae > Streptomyces. The sequence continues at coordinate 14,855 of NZ_JAKRGC010000088.1, read as the reverse complement.
GCCGACCGGCAGGTTGATCAGGAAGATCGGGCGCCATTCCAGACCGGCGATGTTCCACTCGGTGAGCAGCGCGCCCAGCAGCGGACCGGACACCGCGCCGAGACCGACGATCGCGCCGAACAGGCCGAAGACCTTGCCGCGCTCGTGGGCGGGGAAGGTGGCGTGCACGATCGACAGCACCTGCGGCACCATCAGCGCCGCCGTGGCCCCCTGGAGGAAGCGGGAGGCGACCAGCATCTCCGGGTTGGCCGCGAAGCCGCAGAGCGCCGAGGCGAGGGTGAAGCCGGCGATGCCGATGAGGAAGAGCCGCTTGCGGCCGTAGATGTCACCGAGCCGGCCGCCGGTGATGAGACCGGCCGCGAACGCCAGGGCGTACCCGGCGACGATCCACTGTATGGAGCTGAACGAGGCGCCGGTGTCCCGTTCGATGCTGGGGATGGCGATGTTGACGATCGTGACGTCGACGAGGTCCATGAAGGCCGCGGTCATCACGATGGCCAGGGCGAACCACCGGCGGCGGTCCGAGGGAGCAGCCGCGGGCGACGGCAGTGGTGCGGTGGAAGTCATGGAAAGAACGTAAACCGTCAATAGGCCAGATCGTGACCTGATGAGCGCGCATCCTGGGTGACATGACCGATACCCCGGCACGTCTGCTGAATCTGCTGTCCCTGCTCCAGACGCCCCGCGAGTGGCCGGGCAGCGAGCTGGCCGAACGGCTCGCCGTCAGCCCCCGCACGATCCGCCGCGACATCGATCGCCTCCGCGACCTCGGCTATCCCGTGGAGGCGTCGCGCGGCTCGGTCGGCGGCTACCGGCTGGTGGCCGGCGCGGCCATGCCGCCGCTGCTGCTGGATGACGAGGAGGCGGTCGCCATCGCCGTGGGGCTGCGGGCCGGCGCCGGCCACGCCATCGAGGGCGTGGACGAGGCGTCCGTACGCGCGCTGGCGAAGCTGGAGCAGGTATTGCCGTCCCGGCTGCGGCACCGCGTCTCCGTCCTCCAGAACGCCACGGTGCCCCTGGCCCGGGGCGACGGTTCGACGATCGACCCGCAGACGCTGACGGTGATGGCGTCCGCGGTCACCGGCCGGGAGCGGCTGCGGTTCGCCTACCGGGCGGGCGACGGGGCCGAGTCCCGGCGCCAGGTGGAGCCGTACCGGCTGGTGAGCACCGGATGGCGCTGGTACCTGGTGGCGTACGACCTGGGGCGCGAGGCGTGGCGCACGTTCCGGGTGGACCGGGTGAGCGACCCTCTCGCGACCGGCTCGCGGTTCACGCCGAGGGAGCTGCCGGAGGGGGACGCCGCGGAGTACCTGAGCAGTTCGATGGCGCGCCGGCAGCCGGAGTTCGAGGTGGACGTGAGCTTCGCGGCACCGCGGGAGTTCGTCGCGTCCCGGCTGCCGGGGCGGATCGGCCCGCTGGAGCCGGAGGGCGAGGACGGCTGCCGGCTGCGCGCCGTGGTCCGGGACTCGCTGGAGTGGCTGGCGCTGCGGCTGGCGCTGGTGGACTGCGAGTTCACCGCGCACCGGCCGCCGCAGCTGGTGGCGTACCTCGCGGACCTGGGCGGCCGGCTGACCCGCGCGGCGGCGCCGCAGGCGGACCCGGCCGGCTCCGGAAAGGAATGAGCCCCGGCGCCAGGGGGGGTGGGCGCCGGGACTCAGCTTCTGGGGGCCGGAACGAGCGGCCCGATTCGGAGGTTACTGGACGCGGGCTCAGGCCGCAGCGTCAAAGCCCGTGTCGTGAGCCATTCGCTTCAATTCGAGCAGCGCGTGCTTCTCGATCTGGCGGATGCGCTCACGGGTCAGGCCGTGCTGCTTGCCGACCTCGGTCAGGGTCCGCTCGCGGCCGTCCTCGATGCCGTACCGCATGCGGATGATCGAAGCGGTGCGGTCGTCGAGCTTGCCGATCAGCTCCTCCAGCTCCTCGCTGCGCAGCAGCGAGAGCACCGACTGCTCGGGCGAGACGGCGGATGTGTCCTCCAGGAGGTCACCGAACTGGGTGTCGCCGTCGTCGTCCACGGACATGTTGAGGCTGACCGGGTCACGGGCCCAGTCCAGGACGTCGCCGACGCGCTCGGGCGTGGAGCCCAGCTCGGCGGCGATCTCCGCGTGCTCCGGGTCGCGGCCGTTCTCCCGGTTGAACTCGCGCTGCACCCGGCGGATGCGGCCCAGCTCCTCCACCAGGTGGACGGGGAGCCGGATCGTACGGGACTGGTCCGCGATGGAGCGGGTGATGGCCTGGCGAATCCACCAGGTCGCGTAGGTGGAGAACTTGAAGCCCTTGGCGTAGTCGAACTTCTCGACCGCGCGCACGAGGCCCGCGTTGCCCTCCTGGATCAGGTCGAGCAGAGGGAGCCCGGCGCGCGGGTAGCGGCGGGCGACGGCGACGACGAGACGGAGGTTGGAGCGGATGAAGACATCCTTCGCGCGCTCGCCCTCGGCGACCAGCGCCTCCAGCTCCTCGCGCGAGGCACCGCCGGCGTCGCTCTCGACCTCGCCGTCGAGGATCTGGCGTGCGTACACACCGGCCTCGACCGCCTGCGAGAGGTCGACTTCCTTGGCGGCGTCGAGCAGCGGTGTACGGGCTATCTCGTCCAGGTACATGCCGACCAGGTCGCGATCGGCGATCTCTCCGCCCACGGCGCGAACACTGCTCGCCCGGTTGCTTCCGCCGGTGGCGGACGAACGACGGGCGACGGCACGGGTTGCCATGCGTGCTCCCTTGCTGAGTAGGTCGCGACACCCTCCCGGGTGCCCTGCATCCGATGGAAACAACGACTGGAATCCGGACAGAATTCCCATGCCCGGCATTCAATTTCGCGATCATGCAGTACTCTGTCCCGCCATCGGGGCGGGCGCATGGTGCTCCAGTACCCCGGAAGACGCCGGTTACGGGCCCCGAGTTGCGCCCGGTGCCGCGCTGTGACGGGCGTCCCAGCGGCCGGACCGAGTCCCGGACCTGAGACCTAGGGCTCATGCCCCGCACCCTGTGGGACCGCAGCCCGTTACCGGACGGACACCGGCTGCCTAGCGTCACCGTCATGACCGAGACGACGCCCCGCACCGCATCCGAGTCCGCCGCCACCCCCGCCCCCGACGCCTCCGGCACCCTCGACGAGGCCCTGGAGCGGCTGCACACCTTCGGCCCCGAGCGGGACGGCTGGCTGAGCAACCACGCCCCCATGGCCGTCGAAGCGCTCGTCCGCCACGGGCAGGCGCCGGGCGTGCACCGCTGGCTCGACCACTACCGGGCGAAGCTGGAGGACATGCCGGACCGCTTCGCCGAGATCACCCCGGCGAACTGGGAGGAGGCCCTGGGCGACCCCCGCCGCATCGCCGACTGGGCGGCGTACTTCGAACGGGAGACCGCCGACCGCCCGTGGCGCGACGTGCTCGCCGAGTGGTGGCCCCGGCTGCTCCCCGGCATCGCGGGCGGCGCCACGCACCCGGTGATCCGGGTCGGCCACGGCGTGCGCACCCTCCTGGCGGGCGAGGAGAGCGGGCCCCGGGTCAGGGAGCTGGCCCACGCCCTCGGCTACTGGGCCGCCCGCCACCAGCCGCTGCCCCCGCTCACCCCGCTCGCCCCCGCCCCGAGCGCCGGGGACGCGCTGGCCGCCGTGGCGCGGGTGCCGGACCAGAGCGGCGGCATCCGGACGCGGCTGGACCAGCTCACGGGGTTCCCGCAGTGGCCGGACGCGCCCGTGACCGGTGCGGAGGAGGCGCGCGAGCGGCTGGCGGAGCTGGTACGGGCGGCGACCCACCGCTACGCGGCGTACGGGCACGGCGAACCGGTCATGCTCGTGCACGCGGCGACCGCGCCCAACGCCGTCCTGCGCACGCTGCCCGCACTGCCGCCCGAACTGTGGGCGCCGAGCGTGGGGGCCGCGTGGGCGGCGAGCGCGGCGGTGACCGCCGCCTACTCCCCCGCCGCGCCCGTGGCGCTCCCGGCCGGGTACGCGGCCTCGCTCACGGCCGACGAGGTGTTCGCGCGGGCGGCGGCACACGGCGACGACCACACCATCAAGTTCACGGACACCGCGCTGGACGTGGGCGACGCGACGGCGCTGGCGGCGGCGCTGCGCTCGGTGGAGCTGAACCCTCCGGCGCTCTGAGCGCCGGAGGCCCGACCGCTGCCCGTCACCGCTACCCGTCACCGCTGCCCGTCACCGCTACCCGTCACCGCTGCCCGCCGCTGCTACCCGTCGCCCCTATCCGTACTGCACCGAGCGCTTCGCGAGCCCCATCCAGAAGCCGTCGATCACACTGCGGCCCCGGTCCAGCTCGCCCTCGGACGCGCCGAGGGTGACGAAGAGCGGGGCGAAGTGCTCGGTGCGCGGGTGGGCCAGCCGGCCCGCCGGGGACTTGTGCTCGAAGTCCAGGAGCGCGTCGATGTCCTGCGCCCGGAGCGCGCGGCTCCCCCAGTCGTCGAACTCCGCCGACCAGCCGGGGACGCCGCCGCCCGCGTGCCGCAGGGCCGCGAGGTTGTGCGTGAAGAAGCCGCTGCCGATGATCAGGACGCCCTCGTCGCGCAGCGGCGCCAGCTTGCGCCCGATGTCCATCAGCTTCTGCGGGTCGAGCGTCGGCATGGAGATCTGGAGCACCGGGATGTCGGCGTCCGGGAACATCTCGACGAGCGGTACGTAGGCTCCGTGGTCGAGGCCCCGGTCCGGGATGTCCTGGACCGGCGTGCCCGCGCCGCGGAGCAGTTTGCGTACGCTCTCGGCGAGGTGCGGGGCGCCGGGGGCTGCGTACCGCACCTGGTAGTAGTGGGCCGGGAAGCCCCAGAAGTCGTACACCAGCGGGGCCGTCACGGTCGCGCCGAGCGCGAGCGGAGCCTCCTCCCAGTGGGCGGACACCATGAGGATCGCGGTGGGACGCGGCAGCTCCGCAGACCAGGCGGCCAGCTCGCCGGGCCAGACGGGGTCGTCGGCCAGGGGCGGCGCGCCGTGGGAGAGGTAGAGGGCGGGCATGCGCTCCGCGGTGATTGACATGACACTCCCCATCTGCGGCTACTCAAGGTAAGTCTTCGGCAGGAGACTCGGCGTTCGAGGTCGGAGTCCGAAGTTCGAGGTTCGAGGTTCGATAGGGAAGATTATTTAATCTTCAAGCTCCTACCTTGAGAGACCTTAGCTCTATCTAGTTAAACTTTCAAGAAAAGGTCGTACAATGGAGTACATGACCACGGCATCAACCAGTGCGCCCCACTGGCTCACCGACGAGGAGCAGTGCGTCTGGCGGGCCTATCTGCACGCCACCACGCTCCTGGAGGATCACCTCGACCGCCAGTTGCAGGCCGATGCCGGCATGCCGCACATCTACTACGGCCTGCTCGTCCAGCTGTCCCAGGCACCCCGCCACCGGATGCGGATGACGGAACTGGCCAAGGCCGCCAAGATCACCCGCTCCCGCCTCTCGCACGCGGTCGCGCGGCTGGAGCGGAACGGCTGGGTGCGCCGCGAGGACTGCCCCTCCGACAAGCGCGGCCAGAACGCCGTGCTCACGGAGGACGGCTACGAGATGCTCCGCCGCTCGGCGCCCGGCCATGTGAAGGCCGTCCGCCAGGCGATGTTCGACCGCCTCACCCCCGAGCAGGTGCGGTCGCTGGGCGAGATCATGAAGGTGCTGGCGGCCGGCCTCCAGCCGGAGGGCCCGGACGCCGACCTGCCCTGGCTGCGCTGAAACGCCGATCTGCCCCGGCTCCCTCGTGCGAGGGAACCGGGGCAGAAACGTATCCGTGAAGGCTGCGGGGGCAGCCCCCGGAGGGCGGCCGTCGTCAGTGGGCGACGACTGGAACCCTCAGCTCGTCCTCGACGCCGTCCGCCTCACCCGAGGCGGAACCGGAACCGCCGCTCGCCGGCGTACCCGGCATCGGACGGCCCGCGTTGACGAAGGCCAGCGCGATCGCGGCGGCGACGACGAGGATGCCGACCGCCCACCAGATGGCACCGGTGAAGCCGTGCACCATCGCCTGGAGCTTCAGCAGCTCCGGGTCCTTGGCGCCGAGCGCGGCGTGCGAGGTGGCGTACGCCGTGGCGGCCGAGGCGGCGATCGTGTTCAGCAGTGCCGTACCGATCGCACCGCCGACCTGCTGCGAGGTGTTGACCATCGCGGAGGCGACACCCGCGTCCCGCGCCTCGACCCCGTGCGTGGCCAGCGACATGGCCGGCATGAAGGCCGTACCCATGCCCAGGCCCAGCAGCAGCTGGCCGGGCAGGATGACCGCGGCGTACGAGGTGTCGATGTCCAGCCGGGTCAGCAGCAGCATGCCCACGGCGGCGGTCAGGAAGCCGGGGCCCATCAGCGTGCGGGCCGGAATCCGGGTCATCAGCCGGGCGCCGATCTGGGTGGACCCGGTGATCATGCCCGCGATCATCGGCATGAAGGCGAAGCCGGTCTTGATCGGCGAGTAGCCCTTGACGACCTGGAGGTAGTACGTGAGGAAGAGGAACAGGCCGAACATCGCGATCACGGCCAGGCCCAGCGACAGGTAGACGCCGCCCCGGTTGCGGTCCATCACCACGCGCAGCGGGAGCAGCGGCGAGGCGACCTTGGACTCGACCAGGACGAAGGCCAGCAGCAGGACGCCCGCGGCGACGAACGAGCCGACGGTCAGCGCGTCCGACCAGCCCGCGGACTCGGCACGGGTGAACCCGTACACCAGCGAGACCAGACCCAGCGCGGACAGGACCACGCCCGGGATGTCGAGCGGCGAGCGGTTGCGGCTGCCGGCGGGCTCGCGGATGACGAAGTACGCGCCCGCGGCGGCGACGATCGCGAACGGGATGTTGACGAAGAAGGTCCAGCGCCAGTTCAGCGTCTGGGTGAGGAGGCCGCCGAGGATCAGGCCCACGGCGCCACCGCCACCGGCGATCGCCCCGTAGATGCCGAACGCCTTGGCGCGTTCCTTGGCGTCGGTGAACATCACCGCGAGCAGCGAGAGCGCGGCCGGCGCGAGCAGCGCGCCGAAGACGCCCTGGAGTGCGCGGGAGCCGAACAGCATGCCCTGGTTCTGGGCGGCGCCGCCGAGCGCGGAGGCCAGCGCGAAGCCGATGAGTCCGACGACGAAGGTGCGCTTACGGCCCCACAGGTCGGCTATGCGCCCGCCGAAGAGCAGCAGACCGCCGAAGGCGAGGGCGTAGGCGGTGATGACCCACTGCTTGTTGGCGTCGGTGATGCCGAGGTCGGTCTGGGCGTGCGGCAGGGCGATGTTCACGATCGTGGCGTCGAGCACGACCATCAACTGCGCGAGCGCGATGAACGCCAGAGCCTTCCAGCGACTGGGGTCCGGGAGTCGGATATCAGCTGTTTTTGACATGGGAGTAGCCACCTAGGAGCGCGCGAGGGCGCGAGAGATCGCGAACCGTGCGTGCCGCGGGTCACGGGCACGGCCGAGGGCGGGTTCGACCGGCAGGTCTGACGGACTGTCGTCGGGAGTGGGAAGTCGAAAATCGAAGGTCGAAAGTCGGAAGTCGGGATTCAGAAGGGGAGGAGGAGGGAAGGGCGGGCGCGGATCACGTCAGGTGCGGCGCCGCAGGTCCTCCAAGGTCGCCGCCGTCCCGGGAAGCACGGAGCGGGCCGGGGCCTCCAGTCCGTCCAGGAACAGCTGGATGTGGCGGTGGGTGAAGCGGTCGATGTTCGGGCAGGCGATGCCCGGCAGCGGCCTGGTGAGCTGGGAGAGGGCGACCAGTACGTCACCGACGGCGATGTCGGTGCGCAGGCGCCCCGCGGACATGGCGCGCGCGACGAGCCCTTCGACGGCCTCTTCGAGGCGCCGGCGCTCGGCGAGCAGTTCGGGGTGGTCCTTGTCGAAGCCGCCGGACAGCATGGGGCACAGGGCCCCGATGCGTTCGTCGGCCGCGGCGTGGACGAAGCGGCTGAGCGCGGCGAAGGGGTCCGCCTCCTCGGCGGTGGCCTCCTCGGCGCGGTCGGTGGTGCGGGAGGTGACCGCGAGCACGACCTCGTGGACGAGGGCGGCGCGGTCGGGGAAGTTCCGGTAGAGGGTGGCGTTGCCGACGCCGGCGCGGCGGGCGACCTCGTCGAGCGGGACGTCGGGCCCGAACTCGACGAACATCTCGCGCGCGGCCGTCACGATCCGCTCCCGGTTGCGCAGCGCGTCGGCCCTCGGCTTGGGCGTACGCGGCTGCGTGGGGGCGGTGGCGGTACGGGCGGCGACCACGGCTGCGCTCCTTGTCTTCCGGTTCGCTGTCTTACGGCTCTCTTCCCTGGCGGCTCCGGCGGGCGAACCAACCGGGGACCGCTTCCCCGTTTCGCGGGGACACCGATGCAAACGGGGAAAGCCTCCCCGCTTATTTCCCGCCACTTTGTGACCTGCGTCACGCACACCGGCGCCGGGGCAAACCAGCCGAACGGCGCACCCAGCGAGCGGCCGACGAACACCCGTCGGAGGCTGACGGCAGAGCGCAGCCGGGGTCGGCCGGTTGCCGCGGACCGGAAGGTGCCCCGATGCAGCAGCACCGCCGCCGGATACGCAAGCGCCGCCGCCCGGTCGCTCTCGGCGCCGCGACGTCCCTGGTCATCGCGGCCCTGGCGACGGCCAGCAGCACCCTGCCCCTCCAGAGCCCGGTCGCGGCCGGCCCGGCCGCCACGGCCCCGCTCGCCACCGGCCTCGGCCCCTGCCGGATCGCGTCCGCGATGGGCGTCCAGATGTCGGAGGGCATGCCGACCGAACCCGGTTACGCGCGTTCCACCGGCCGCGTCCGCGCGCTGAACCTGATGATCGACTTCCCGGACGCCCAGGGCACCGAACCGGCCATGGACCGGCTGGCCGAATTCTTTCCGCAGACCACGGACTGGTTCCGGACGAGCTCCTACGGCCGGCTCACCTACATACCCGAGGCGCCGATCCGCTCCTGGCTGCGGATGCCGCTCCCCTTCGCGGACTACGGCATCGAGCGGGGCTCCCCGTACGAGCCGGGCTACCGCCACCTGGTCCAGGACATCGTGGCGGCCGCCGACCCGAAGGTGGACTTCGACGCGTACGACCTGGTCAACATCCTGGTCACGCCGAACGCCGGGCCCTCGGCCCTGGACACCGTGCTCTCGGTGACGTTCTCGGGCAACGCCGACGCCCCGCTCGCGGACGGGGTGCCGCTGTCCAACACCTCGTTCGTCTACAGCCGCCAGGACGACGGCTCCGGCTCGTACGCGCAGACCGGCTACCGGGTCCTGCCCCACGAGAACGGCCACGTCTTCGGCCTGCCCGACCTCTACACCCTGGAGGGCGGCGGCTCCGTCGGGCACTGGGACATCATGTCCGAGGACTGGGGCGCCAACAACGACCTCCTGGGCTGGCACAAGTGGAAGCTCGGCTGGCTGGACAACGACCAGGTCAGCTGCGCCGCCCGCCCCGGCACCACGGACCACGTCCTGGAACCCCTGGCCACCCGGGGCGGCCTGAAGCTCGCGTTCATCCCCCTCACCGCGGAGTCCGGCTACGCGGTGGAGGTCCGCACCCAGGCGGGCAACGACGAGGCGGTCTGCCGCCCCGGCGTCCTCATCTACAAGGTCAACTCCGACGTGGACACGGGCCAGGGCCCCATCTCGGTGACCGACAGCACCAAGGACAGCGCCGGCTGCACCCGCCTCCCCAACGTCCACGCCGAACTCTCGGACGCCGCCTACCAACCGGGCGACACCTTCACGGACCGGGCGAACGGGATACGGATCTCGGTCCTGGAGAAGGACCCCCAGGGCGACTACCGAGTCCAGGTAACCCGCTCCTGACGACCACCCCGCCCCCGCTCCCCCGTACGCCACCCCACCACCCGCTACACTGACGGCGGCGACCACGCCTTCCGCCTTCGTAGCTCAGGGGATAGAGCACCGCTCTCCTAAAGCGGGTGTCGCAGGTTCGAATCCTGCCGGGGGCACAGCTGTTAGCAGCACGAACACCAAGAAGGGCCGGGTCAGGGCACGTGCCCGACCTGGCCCTTCTTCACACTGCCCCGTTCTCCTCACGCACTCAGACGGAACGGGGCGCGTCCCACCGAGACAGACCAGTGATCCTTGTGCGTCCGGGGCGGGAGGGTCCTCGTGTGCGGGCGGTCGGCCGGCGGGTGGGGGCGTCTAGCATCGGCCGGCATGGAGTGGGTGGAGCGGGTTGCCAAGTTGCGGCAGTGGACCAGGAGCGGGGCTCGGGCGCCGCACAAGCCGTTGCTGCTCCTGTACGCGCTGGGGCGGTTCCAGGCGGACGGGGACGGGGAGTTGCGGTACAGCAGCGTGGAGCAGGAGTTGCAGCGGCTGCTGAACGAGTACGGGCCCACCCACAGGACGACGCCCGCCTACCCGTTCCATCACCTGGTCAGCGACGGGGTGTGGGAGGTGCGCACCGATCGCGGGCCGGGAAGTCCCGGGAGCGGGGTGCGGGAGTTGCGGGAGAGCGGGGCCGCCGGGCGGCTCGTGCCGGAGCTGCGGGCGGCGATGCGGCGTGATCCGCGGCTGCTCGGGAGGATCGCGGGATTGCTGCTCGACCTGCACTTCCCGCCCTCCCTGCACGGCGAGCTGTGCGAGGCCGTCGGGCTGGAGCTGGACTCGGCGGAGACCGGTGGGCCGGCGGTGGCGCGCCGGCGCCGGGATCCGCGGATGCGGGAGCAGGTGCTGATCGCCTACGAGTACCGGTGCGCCTTCTGCGGGTACGACGGCCGCATCGGCGCGCTGCCGGTCGGGCTGGAGGCGGCCCATGTGCGCTGGTGGGCGTTCGAGGGGCCCGACGACGTCGACAACGGGCTGTGCCTGTGCTCGCTGCACCACAAGCTCTTCGACCGGGGCGTCCTCGGGGTCGGGGACGGCCACCGCATCCTGGTCTCGCAGAGCTTCGTCGGCCACAGTGCGGCGGCCCGCGAGCACGTCATAGCCCTCGCGGGTCGTCCGCTCGTCGGGCCGCAGGCGGGCGCGGACCTCATCGCCGCCGCGCACCGCGACTGGCACACCCGTGAGGTGTTCCGCGGCGCGCCGCGCCCCGCCGCCACGGTCTGACCGCTGTCCCCATGGCGGCGGTCCGCCCCTCCCCGGTTTCCGGGGTGGGCGGACCGTCGGTCGTGGTGCGGGGTGCCGGTCATGCCTCGGCCGGGTCGGCCGGGGTCGGGGCGGGGGCGCGGTCGGGGCGCATCGTCAGGAGGGTGATGAGGCCGCCGGCCGCGGCGATCGCGGCGGCCGTGGTGAACGCCGCGCTGTAGCCGTCGGTCAGGGCCGGCAGGTCGCCGAGGCGGCCGGCGCCCTGGGAGGTGGCCAGGGCGGTGAGGGCGGCCAGGCCGAGGGCCGAGCCGATCTGGTACGTGGTGTTGACGATGCCGGAGGCCAGGCCCGCCTGCTCCGCCGGGGCGCCGGACATGGCCGCCATCATGGCCGGGATGTAGGCCAGCGACATGCCGAGCGCGGCGACCAGCGAGGCCGGCAGCACGTCCACGGCGAAGGAGCCGCTGGGTTCAACGGCCGACAGCCACAGCAGGCCGGCCGCGAGGACGAGCAGTCCGCCGCCGATCAGCGGCTTGGCGCCGAAGCGGGCCAGCAGCCGGGCCGTGATGGCGGTCATGAAGACCATGAGCAGCACGGTCATCGGGAGCAGCGCGGCGCCGGAGGCGAAGGCGCCGTAGCCGAGGACCTGCTGGAGGTAGAGGTTGAGGAAGTACCACATGGGGATCCACGCGGCCCCCAGCAGCGCCATGCCCAGGTTGGCCGAGCCGAGGCGGGGCACGCGCCAGATGCCCAGCGGCATCAGGGGCCGGCGCATCGTCTTCTGCAGGACCAGGAAGAGCGTCAGCAGAGCGGCGGCTCCGGTGAGTTGGAGGACGGTCTGGGTGGTTCCCCAGCCGGTCTCGGGGGCGCGGACCACGGCGAAGACGGCGAGGGCGAGGCCGGCGGTGACGGAGGCGGCGCCGAGCACGTCGATCGCTCCGCGGCTCGGGGCGACCGCCGGAAGCAGCCCGGTCGCGGCGAGGGTGGCGAGGCCGATCGGGATGTAGATGATGAACACCCAGGGCCAGCTGAGCCATTCGGTGAAGACGCCGCCGAGGAAGACGCCGGCGGTGCCCCCGGCGGGGGCGGCCGCTCCGTAGAGGGCCATGGCCTTGCCGAGTTCCTTCGGGTCGTGGGCGAACAGCGTCATCAGCAGGGTCATCGCGGCGGGGGCGATGAGTGCCCCGCCGACGCCCTGGACGGCGCGTCCGACGACCTCCGCCCAGGCGGTCTGGGCAGCCGCGGCGACGACGGAGCCGGCGATGAGCACGCCCCAGCCGGCGGTGAACACCCGGCGCGCGCCGAGGAGGTCGGAGAGGCGGCCGCCCAGGAGCAGCAGTCCGCCGAAGGCGATGACGTAGGCGTTGAAGACCCATTGCAGGTCGCCCTGCGAGAAGCCGAGGTCCTTCTGCATCTCGGGGAGCGCGACCCCGATGATCGAGGCGTCCATGATCACCATGAACTGCGCGGTGGCGAGCACGGCGAGCGCCCACCAGCGCTTGGGACTGACGGTTGGCATGGCCTTCCCCTCCCGGGAATCAAAACTCCTGGTACCCCCACGGGGTATCTGGGACGGGACCATAACATACCCCTAGGGGGTATGCACCGGGCATGCGTGAACCAGCTCGTCCGGCCAACCCCGTCAAGTCCATGGGCCAGGCGTTCGTTGCGCACTAAAGTTGCTCCATCACTGCTGGTTATGGGGCCGGGGCTCATTGGCGTACGCGGATGGCGTTCCGGTGGGGAGGGCCTGCGCGGGATGAGTCGTCGCTCCAATGGGTTGGTCGGGATCTGGGCCGAGGCACAGCGCCAACAGCAGCTTCAGCAGGAGGCGCGAGCCAGGTATCAGCGAGATCAGGAGCGGGCGCAGCGGGCTCACCAGCGCGAGGTCGCGCGGAGCCAGCGGGAGCAGAAGGCGGCCTACCGCGAGCAGCGCGAGGCGGAGGCCCGGCGGCGTACGCGGGAGCTGGACGCCCGGGTCGAGGCGCTCCAGGGGCTGTTGGCGGCCGGCTGCCGGGCCCCGGCGTTCCGGGCCGCCGCGCTGACCCGGCCGGAGCAGGTCGAGCCGTTCGCGCCGGGGCCGCTGGCGCAGCCCGTACGGATGCCCGATCCGGGGCAGTACGAGACGCAGGGCGGCGGCTGGACCGCCGGGCGGCGGGCCCAGGCCCAGGCGGAGGCCCGGGCCAGGTTCGAACGGGACTGGCAGGCCGCGCAGGCGGCCGAGGCGCAGCGCCAGGCGCAGTACGCCACCTACCAGCGGCAGTACCAGCAGTGGGCCGACGCCCGGCTGGCGGAGATACGCCGGCACAACGCGGGCATCGCCGAGATGACGGCCGGGCTGCGCAACGGGGACGCCGACGCCGCCGTCGAGTACTTCTCGGCCGCGCTGTACGCGTCCACGGGCTGGCCCGACGAGCTTCCCCGGCAGGTGGCTGCGGCGTACGACTCGGCCGCTCGGCAGCTGGTGCTGAACTGGGAGCTGCCCCGGTACGACGTCGTCCCGGAGGCGAAGTCGGTGCGGTACATGATCAACGCGGACCAGGAGAAGGAGTCGCCGCGGCCGGTCACGCAGCGCCGGGCGCTCTACCGCGACGTGCTCGCCCAGTGCCTGCTGCTCGTCCTGCGCGACCTCTTCGCCGCCGACGAGTTCGGGGCCCTGGAGTCGGTGGCGCTGAACGGCTTCGTGGACGACCACGACCCGGCGACCGGGCGGCGGGTGCCGATGTTCCTCGGCACGGTCATGGCGTCCCGGGCGGACTTCGCCGAGCTGCACCTGGAGCAGGTGAACGCGGTCAACTGCCTGGTGGACGGGTTGCGCGGGCAGTTGTCCACGCGTCCCGACCAGTACGCGGCCGTGCGGCCGGGGCGGGTGCCGGAGGACGTCGGCAACGGCGTCGTGACCCACGGCGGCGACGAGGAGCCTGACCTGTACGAGATGGACCCGCTCGCCTTCGAGTCGCTGGTCGCCGATCTGTTCCGGGCCATGGGCATGCAGGCCGTCACCACGCAGCGCTCCAACGACGGCGGGGTGGACGTCGACGCGCTGGACCCGACGCCGATCCGGGGCGGCAAGATCGTCGTGCAGGTGAAGCGTTACCGCAACACCGTGCCGCCGACCGCCGTCCGCGACCTCTACGGAACGGTCCAGGACACCGGCGCCAACAAGGGCGTCCTGGTCACCACGTCCGGTTTCGGACCCGGCTCCCACACCTTCGCCAACGGGAAGCCGCTGGAGCTGGTGCCCGGCTCCGAACTCGTCGACCTGCTGCACCGGCACGGGCTGCGCGGCCGGCTGGGCGGCGGCGGGCAGGGGCCGGTGCCGGCCCAGCGGACCGCGCCGGACGAGGAGAGCCGGGGCGGCGACCACAACGTGCTCGGCATGTACTGGTCGGGCGCCGTCGCGCTGGACGTCTGCGCCCTGGTCTGCCGGGGCAGCCGGGTCCTGGACGACGACCACTTCGTCTTCTACAACAACCCGGCCACCCCCGACGGCACGGTGCGCGCCCTGATCCCCGTGGCGCCCGACAAGGCCGCCGTCCAGGTCGACTTCGACGCCCTTCCGGCGCGCGCGGACCGGCTGGTCGTCATCGCCGCCGTGGACCCCGTCGCCAACCCGCACGCCGACCTGTCCGGCTTCACCGACGCCGGCATCCGGCTGCTGGACGCCGACCGCAACCCGCTCGACCGGCTGGACGTGTCCGACGGCCGGCCCGGCGAGACCGCCCTCGTCCTGGGCTCGTTCCGCCGACGCGCCAACGGCGACTGGGAGTTCGTCACCGGCGGCAAGGGCTACCCGGGCGGTCTCGAGGAGCTGGTCCAGGACTTCGGCATCGACGTCGAGTGATACCTGCGCGCCGGGGCCGCGGCTTGGCCCGCCCCCGGCGC
>NZ_JAKRGC010000087.1 GCF_022347745.1 Streptomyces sp. OfavH-34-F | reverse complement strand
ACGGACCTCCGGCACCGGCGACCGCAGCCCCTCGGCCAGCGGGTCGAGCCCGTCGCCCGCCCGCGCGAGGGCCCAGCGCAGGGCACCGGCCACACTCGGGTCCGGCTCGCCGAGCACCGCCTCGACCAGGGCCTCCACCGGAACCGGCTCCGCCCCGGCCGCGGACAGCGCCGCCCGCTGGCGTGTGTCGGCGCTGCTGGAGCCCAGCGCCTGGAGGAGGGCGACGGTACGCAGGACCTCCTCCCAGTCCGCCGGTTCGGCGGCCCCGATCCGGTCCAGCCGGGTCAGCAACTCCGTCTCGCTCGCGATCCGTTCACGGGTGCGGCGCGCCAGGTCGGCGACGAGCCCCGCCGGGCTGAAAGCGGGATCGTCCAGGGCCCGCCCCACCTCTCGCAGCGACAGCCCGAGGGAGCGCAGGCTCTCGATGTGGAAGATGCGCCGGACGTCCTCGCCGGAGTACTCGCGGTAGCCGGCGTCGTTGCGCCCGGTGGGCCGCACCAGCCCCAGCGCCTCGTAGTGGCGGAGCATCCGGGTGCTGACCCCGGACCGCCGCGCCACCTCGCCGATCAGCACCGTGCCTCACCCCTTCCCGTCGTCCGTTCCGAGAGCCACCCTGCGCTTCGCCTCCTCGATCGCGAAGTCGAACCCGGCATCCGGGTCACGCCGCAGCTCCTCGGTGGCCAGCGCGTGCTCGCGGACCCGGGGCTCGGGGTGCGCGGCGGCGGCGCCCAGGGCGGCTCCGGCCGCCTCGCCGAGGGCGATCAGCGCCCGGCTGAGGCTCAGCCGGGTCTCCCGCCCGCCGCGCCCGAGCTGCCCGGTCAGCACGGCGGCCAGTGCGGCCCGCTCGTCCTCCGGCACCAGGGCGACGGCGGCCCGCCAGGCCGTGCGCGCCACCTCGTCGTCCGGGTCCGTCAGCAGCTCCCGGCCGATCGCCGGCCACGCCCGCCGGTCGCCCGTCTTGGACAGCGTGTGCAGGGCCTGGCTGCGCGCCTGCGGACGCTCCGAGCGCAGTTCGTCCATCAGCCGGGGCACGGTGAGCGCCCGCGGATGACGGGTGAGCGCCCAGGTCAGCATCTCCCGCACGGAGAAATCGGGTTCGCTCGCGCACCGTTCGACGAGCCGGTCCACCAGCCGCTCGTCCGGTGCCGAGCCGACCGCCAGCGCGGTCCGCAGCCGCACCGACGCGTCGCCGTGCGCCAGCCCGCGCAGCACGCGCGCCATGTCCGTCTCCTCGTGCGTCCCGGCCATCGGAACCACCTCCCGGCGGCTCAGTGAAACGCTTGACACCGTGACAAGGTCAAGCCGGTACGCGTTTCGGTGCCACCGGTCCGCGATTGGCCTTGGTTCTCCGCCGGAGGCCGCGCCTACCGTCGGGCGCATGAGGATTCGCATCGTGGACGCGTTCACCGACCGCCCCTTCACCGGCAACCCCGCAGGCGTGCTGCTGTTCGGCCCGGAGGGCTTCCCCGACGACGGGTTCCTCCAGCGGGTCGCCGCCGAACTGAACCTCTCCGAGACCGCGTTCGCCCATCCGCTGCCGGAGGGCGGCGACGCGGACTGGGCGCTGCGGTGGTTCACCCCGGTCACCGAGGTGGACATGTGCGGCCATGCCACGCTGGCCACCGCGCACGTCCTGCACACCACGGGCGCGGCGAGCGGCCCGGTCCGCTTCGCCGCCCGGTGCGGCACGCTGACCTCCACCGCGCACCCGGACGCCTCGTACACGCTCGACTTCCCGACCGCCCCGCTGACCCCCGAGCCCGTGCCGGACGGTCTCGCGGAGGCCCTCGGCGCCCGCCCGGTGTCGGTGCACGACACGGGGGCGCAGGTCGGGGACCTGCTGGTGGAGCTGGCCGACGAGGCGGCGGTACGGGGGCTGGCCCCGGACTTCGCGGCGCTGGCCCGCCTCTCGCGACGGGGTGTCATCGCCACGGCCGCCGCCACGCCGGTCCGGGCGTACGACTACGTGTCACGGGGCTTCTTCCCGGCCGTGGGGATCGACGAGGACCCGGTGACGGGCAGCGCCCACACCGCCCTGGCCCCCTTCTGGTCGGCCCGGCTCGGCCGCGACACGCTGACCGGGCTCCAGGCCTCCGCGCGTTCGGGCCTGGTCCGCACCACGCTGCGCGGGGCGCGGACCCTGCTGACGGGGCGCGCGGTCACGGTGCTGGACGGCGAACTGCTCGCCGCCCCGTAGGACCGGGCCGGGCCGGGTCACGGGGTGGGCAGCCAGTCCACGCGTCCGGCGAGGAGCGCGTAGCCGACGAAGGCCCCGATGTCGAGGAGGGCGTGCGCGGCGACCAGCGGGCCCACCCGCTGCCAGCGGCGGTACAGCAGGACGAAGACGACGCCCATCACCATGTTCCCGATGAACCCGCCGATGCCCTGGTAGAGGTGGTACGAGCCGCGCAGCACGGAGCTGGCGACCAGGGCGGCGGTCGGCGTCCAGCCCAACTGCCCCAGCCGGCGCAGCAGGTACCCGACGACGATGACCTCCTCCAGGACGGAATTCTGGAGGGCCGACAGGATGAGGACGGGGAACTTCCACCACACGTCGGGCAGCGACTCCGGGACCACCGTGAGGTTGAACCCGGCGGCCCTGGCCGCGAGGTAGAACGCGAGACCGGCGCTGCCGATGCAGGCCGCGACGACCGCGCCGCGCACCGTGTCCCGGCCCGGCCTGCTGCGGTCGAAGCCGATGACGCGCAGCCCCGCGCCCTCCCGGACGAGGAAGTGCGCGACGAGGGCGACGGGCACCAGGGCAGTCGCGATCCCGAAGAGCTGCCAGGCGAGATCCAGCCAAGGGCGGCCCGGAGCGTAGGAACTGTTGAGCGTCGCCGCCTGGTCCTTCAAACCCCCTGGTTTCGTCAGTGATCCGACAAAACTGATCAGGGCAGACACGCCGCTCGCGCCCAGCGAGAGCGCCAGTACCAGCACCGTCTCGGACCGGAGGATCCGTCGTGAAACGGCCTCCTGGGGAAAACAATCGGCCACTTGCCCCGCCTCCACCTGTACACCTGCTCTCCGTTGTGCATTCGCGTCCCACACCCCTCACCGCCCCGCTAGGGTCTCGAATGCAGGTACGAAGATCATGCGCGACAGGCCGGGGGACGAGCACCATCGCCTTGGGTGCGGTTCCCCCTTTCCTTGTACATCCTCAAGGAGGGGCACCACCGACATGGGACGCCACAGCATGCCCGACGACCGCTCATCGGCCTCGGGCGGGGACCGCCCACCGCGCCGCCGTACCGTGGTCGTCGCCACCCTGCTCGTCCTGGCCGTCGCGGGCGGGGCGGCCGTCGCGGCGCAGGGCGGCCTGCTCTCGTTCTCCACGTCGTGCGAGGAGAACGCCATCCGGCTGTCCATGATGGCCTCGCCGGACATCGCGCCCGCCGTGCGCGCCGTCGCCGAACGGGCCCGCGAGGACGAGGTGCGCGCCGACGGCCGCTGCATCGACGTGCACGTGGTGGCCCGTGACTCGTACAAGGTCGCGGCCGCGCTCGCGAAGGGCACCGGCTCGCCCGAGTACCAGATATGGCTGCCCGACTCCGATCTGTGGGTGAGCCGCGCCAAGGGCGACGGGTCGGGCGTCGCGACGTCCCCCGGCGACTCCGTCGCCACCTCGCCGGTCGCCCTCGCCGTGGTGCCCGACGCCGCCAAGCGCCTGGGGTGGCCCGGAAAGACGTACACCTGGGCGACCTTGATGGGCGCCGCCACGGAGTCCGGCCGGGTGCGCCTCGGCGCCGCCGACCCCGCCCGCTCCGCCACCGGCCTGCTGGCCCTGAACAGCATCGGCGTCTCCTCGGCGAAGCAGGGCGGGGACAGCGACACCCGCGTCGCGGCCACCGCGAAGCTGCTGGCCCAGCGGATGTCGGACGGCGACGCCCAGGTGGTGGCCACGCTGCCGCAGAACGGCTCGGCCGCCGAGCAGGGCAACCCGGCGCGCAATCAGGCCGTGCTCCTCTCCGAGCAGGCCGCCTTCGCGCACAACGCGGAGTCGACGGGCGACGGCCGGCTGGGCCTCTTCTACCCCGAGGACGGCACCCCGCTGCTCAACTACCCGTACACGCTGGTCGACGCGCAGCACCGGTCCACGGCGGAGAGCCGGGCCGCGTTGCGGTTCATGATCCTGCTCGGCGAGGACGCGTCCCTGCGCGTCCTGCGGGAGCACGGCTTCCGGGACACCTACGGCACCGCTGACGCCAAGCTGGTCGCGGCGGCCGGGGGCAAGGCCCCCCAGCCCTCCGGCGCGACGCCGCCGCCCGCCCCCTCGGACGACACGCTGCGGGAGACGCTGGGGATGTGGACGGTCACCGTCCAGAGCGCCCGCCTGACCACCGTCGTGGACGCGTCCGGCTCGATGGCCGCCACCGTGCCGGGCCGCGGCCGATCCCGCATGGACGTCACCAAGGCGTCGCTGATCCAGGCGCTCGACCAGTTCACGCCCGACGACGAGATCGGGCTCTGGGAGTTCGCGACCCGGCTCGACGGCGACAAGGACTACCGCCGGCTGGTGACGACCGCCCGCCTGGGAGACCCCGCCGAAGGCGGCACCCACCGCGAGAAGCTCGCCGCCGCGTTCGCCGCGCTGAAGCCGGTGCCGGACGGCGCGACCGGTCTCTACGACACCGCGCTCGCCGCGTACAAGGAGGCGCAGCGCACCTACGTGAAGGGCAAGTTCAACGCGGTCGTGATCCTCACCGACGGCTCCAACCAGGACGAGCACTCCCTGAGCCGGGCCGCCCTCGTGGAGAAGCTGAGGTCCCTCGCCGACCCGGACCGCCCCGTCCCGCTGCTGGCCATCGCGGTCGGCCCGGAGGCGGACCGCGAGGAGCTGGCCGAGATCGCCGGCGTGACCGGGGGCGGCGGCTACCAGGTCAACGACCCGGCCGAGATCCAGGCGGTGATCCTGCAGGCCGTGATGACGGCAGGCCAGGGAGCCCGTCCGGCCGGGGACTGACCGTCACGGGGGCGGGCCGCATGCCCCGGGGCAGCCATCAGAGCACCGGGCCGACCCTCACAGCGCCGGGATGTCCGACGGCCAGCTGTGCACGGGTTCGCCCCCCTGCATCAGCTCGCCGTAGCGCCGGGTCATCGCGGCGAGCGCGGCGCCCCGGTCCAGGCCCGCCTCGCGCGCCCGGTGGTAGGTGTCCGCCTGCCAGGAGGCGCCGTTCGTACGCCGCTTGCAGCGCTCCTCGATGATCCCGAGGTAGTGGTCCCGGTCCGCCGGCTCGACGTTCCACGCGTCGAGCCCGGCGGCGGCCAGCGGCAGCAGCTCGTCGCGGACCAGCTTCGCCACGGGCACCCGGGTGAGACCGCCCGAGCGGCCGGGCCGCGGCCACAGCAGCTCCGCCTCGATGCCCTGGCGGCACGCGGTCTCGAAGTTCTCCGCGGCGGCCGCGAAGGGCATCCTGGTCCACACCGGGCGCGACTCCTCGGCGAGGGCCCGGACCAGGCCGTAGTACAGCGCGGTGTTGGCGATGACGTCGGCGACGGTCGGGCCTGCGGGCAGCACCCGGTTCTCCACCCGCAGATGGGGGACGCCGTCGACGACGCCGTACACCGGGCGGTTCCAGCGGTAGACCGTGCCGTTGTGCAGGACCAGTTCCTTCAGCTGCGGCACCCCGCCGTCGGCGAGGACGCGCAGCGGCTCCTCCTCGTCGCAGATCGGCAGCAGCGGGGGGAAGTAGCGCACGTTCTCCTCGAAGAGTTCGTACGCGGAGTCGATCCACTTCTCCCCGAACCAGGTCCGGGGCCGCACACCCTGCTCGCGCAGTTCGGGCGGCCGGGTGTCCGTGGCCTGCTCGAAGAGCGGCGGGCGCGACTCGCGCCACAGCTCCCGGCCGAACAGGAAGGGCGAGTTGGCGCCCAGGGCCACCTGGACGGCCGCCACCGCCTGCGCCGCGTTCCACACCGCGGCGAAGCGTTCGGGGGTGACCTGGAGATGGAGCTGGAGCGAGGTACAGGCGGCCTCCGGCGTGATCGAACCGGCGGAGCAGACCAGCCGCTCGACGCCTTCGATATCCACCGAGAAATCCTCGCCGCGCGCCGCCACCATTTGATCGTTGAGGAGGGCGTAGCGGTCGCCGTCGGACAGGTTGGACCGGACCATGTCGTCGCGGCCCAGCGTGGGCAGGATTCCGATCATCATGATCCCGGCATCGACCTCGCCGGCCTTGCGGTCGGCATATCCGAGGCCGGTCCTCAGCTCTTCGGCCAGCTGGTCGAGAACACGTCCCGACAGATGGTGGGGGACTATGTTCACCTCAAGATTGAACATCCCCAGTTCCGTCTGGAAATCGTGACTCGCGATGCGCTCCAGCACCTCCCCATTCAGCATCTTCGGCATGGCGTCGGCACCCGTGAGATTCAGTTCGATCTCCATGCCCATGAGGTTGCGCGGCCGGTCGAACCGCCGCTCGGCCAGGAGCCCGGTCAGCGCCTCCAGGCACTGGTGCAGCTTCTTCCGGAACTTCTGCCGATCGGACAGGTCAAAGGCGCCCGCGACGACCTTCTCCCCCATGGATGTGTCCCTCCTCGAGTGGCCGGCGCGCGGCCGGGGCCGCTCGCATCACGATCGATAATGCCCGCAGGACGTGATCCGTAACGTTCCCGCACACGGCGCACACCCGCTAATCTGTGCGCCGGGCCCCCGGCACATTCACTCGGCATGGGCAATGGCCGGTTTCCCCGCGCTACGGACCGGTAATGCCCCGGCGGGTTTCGGCCGACCGCTGCGCGGGAAAAACCCGAGGCGGCGGCTGCGCCGCTCGCGCCGAATCAGCACGATCTCCGCATAATAAAGTCCGGATACCGCCTTGTCGGCATTAGTGGCGGCGGCTAGTGGAAACACCGTCTGAACACGGTTCGTATAAACTCCGCGGACGAGGCAGAGAGTTGACGCACCGGCTCAGTCACCGGCCCCCCTCTGGCCCCGCCCGCCGACAGCGCCGTCCGCACCCGCCCGCGCACCACCGTGTCTCCGAAGTGAGAGGCGACCCGATTATGCCGCTGCATGTTCCCCCGGCCCCGCCGCCCGCGCTGCGCAGTGTTCTCGCGGCGCTCGGTTCTCCGACCGCCGTCCGCGAAGCCCGGACGCCCGCCCTGCGGACCGCACAGGGACCTCTGAGCCCCGAACACCCGCTGCCCGTCCATGTGCTGGACCTCGCCCCGGACGCGACCGCCCCCGCCACCAGGCTCGCCGCGTGGCGCTTCCAGATCCGCGGCACCGAACGTGCGGTGGCCGCGGCGGACGCCGTGCTCACCGCGGACGGCTGGACCTTCTCGCACTTCTTCGAGGGGCCGTACATCCCCTCGACGGAGCTGGCCCTGCGTCAGGCGGAGGCGATGGGCGGCCATTACCAGCCGCGGCTGCTGTCGATCCCCGACCTCTACATGCTGGCGCTGTGGCTGCACGGCGACCCGGAGGCCGACGCCTCCTGCGGTGCCCCCGCCCCGGCCGACCTGCTGGTGCCGCTGGCACCCGCGCCGCCCGGCTTCGCGGCCCACCGCCCGCGCCGGGCCGCCGAGCTGATGCCGGTGATCACCACCCGGATCATGCCGGGCCCGGGCCCGCTCCTCGGCTCCCCGGCCCCGGCGTGAAGCCGTCCCGCCCATCCGGACTAGTCCCATCCGGCCACCCCGAACCACCCGAAGGGACAGTGCAGTTGGGCTGAACCGTCCGGGTGGGTGACGCGTCATGGGAGGAGTGGAAGCGCTGCGGCGAAATCCCTGCGGATTCGCGCCCGTGGGGCAACACTGGGAGCCGACCGATCGATACGGGGGCGGTCATGAACACGACTCCACACCGCAGCCAACTCAACTCGACGCAGCGAAAGAACCCATCCATGTGCCAGCATCAGCCACCCTGCCCGACAGCCGACTCCGCCGACCGGGAAGCCGCCCGCCAGGTGGCCCACCATCCGGAACAGGGCTGGAGCCTGCTGTGCAACGGCGTCCTGCTCTTCGAGGACACCGGTGAGCTGCTTCCGGACGGACGGATCATCGCCCCGCGCCGGCCGCCGGCGGCGAGCCGGGTGGTGAAGGCCGCCTGAGCGTCCGCGTACGGAACGAGCACGGAAAACGGGGCCGGCCCGGAGGAATCTCCGCACCGGCCCCCACGCGTGTCCGCGTCACACCGCCCCGACCGGGCGGTCCCGATCAGTTGTCGTACTCGTCCAGGGGCGGGCACGAGCAGACGAGGTTGCGGTCACCGAACGCACCGTCGATCCGGCGCACCGGCGGCCAGTACTTGTCGGCGGCCGTGACCCCGGCCGGGAAGACCGCCACCTCGCGGCTGTAGCCGTGCTCCCACTCCCCGCCCAGCGCGGCGGCCGTGTGCGGGGCGTTGGCGAGCGGATTGTCGTCCGCGCTCCACTCCCCCGTCGCGACCTTCTCGATCTCCGCGCGAATGGCGATCATCGTGTCGCAGAACCGGTCCAGCTCCGCGAGGTCCTCGCTCTCGGTCGGCTCGATCATCAGCGTGCCGGCGACCGGGAACGACATGGTCGGCGAGTGGAAGCCGTAGTCGATGAGCCGCTTGGCGACGTCGTCGATGCTGACCCCGGTCGCCTTGGAGATCGGCCGCAGGTCCACGATGCACTCGTGCGCCACCAGCCCGGCCGGGCCGTTGTACAGGATCGGGTAGTGCGGCTCCAGGCGCTTGGCGATGTAGTTCGCCGCGAGGACGGCGACCTGCGTGGCGCGCTTGAGGCCCTCGCCGCCCATCAGGCGTACGTACGCCCAGGAGATCGGGAGGATGCCGGCGGAGCCCCACGGGGCGGCCGAGATCGGACCGACGCCCGTCTCCGGGCCCGCCGAGGGCTGCAGCGGGTGGTTGGGCAGGTACGGCGCCAGGTGCGCGCGCACGCCGACCGGGCCGACGCCCGGACCGCCGCCGCCGTGCGGGATGCAGAAGGTCTTGTGCAGGTTCAGGTGCGAGACGTCGCCGCCGAACCGGCCGGGCTTGGCCAGCCCCACCAGCGCGTTGAGGTTGGCGCCGTCCACGTAGACCTGGCCGCCGGCGTCGTGCACCTCGGCGCAGATGTCGGCGACGTGCTCCTCGAAGACGCCGTGCGTCGACGGGTAGGTGATCATGAGGACGGCCAGCTCGTCACGGTGCTGCGCGATCTTGGCCCGCAGGTCCTCGATGTCGACCTCGCCGTCGTCGGCGGTCTTGACGACGACCACCTTCATGCCGGCCATCACGGCGCTGGCGGCGTTGGTGCCGTGCGCCGAGGACGGGATGAGGCAGACGGTGCGCTTCTCGTCACCGTTGGCGCGGTGGTACGCGCGCACGGCCAGCAGCCCCGCGAACTCGCCCTGCGAGCCGGCGTTCGGCTGGATGGAGACCGCGTCGTAGCCGGTGACCTCGGCCAGCCGCTCCTCCAGCTCACGGATCAGCGTGAGGTAGCCCTCGGCCTGCTCGGCGGGCGCGAACGGGTGCAGCGCGCCGAACTCCGGCCAGGTGATCGACTCCATCTCGGCGGTCGCGTTCAGCTTCATGGTGCAGGAGCCGAGCGGGATCATGCCGCGGTCCAGCGCGTAGTCGCGGTCGGCCAGCTTGCGCAGGTAGCGCAGCATGGCGGTCTCGGACCGGTGCTGGTGGAAGACGGGGTGGGTCAGGATCTCGTCGGTGCGCAGCAGCCCCTCGGGCAGCGCGTCCCCGGTGGTGGCGTCCAGCGCCTCGATGTCCCCGTCCGCGCCGAAGGCGGCCCAGACGGCGGCGATGTGCTCACGGGTCGTGGTCTCGTCGCAGGCGAGCGAGACGGTGTCGCCGTCCACCAGGCGCAGGTTGACGCCGCGCTCCCGGGCACCGGCCACGACCTCGCCGGCCCTGCCGGGGACGCGGACGGTGAGCGTGTCGAAGTAGGAGCCGGTGACGACGTCCGCACCGGCGGCGCGCAGCCCTGCGGCGAGGATCGCGGTGTAGCGGTGGGTGCGCCGGGCGATGGTGCGCAGGCCCTCCGGGCCGTGGTAGACGGCGTACATGCCGGCCATGACGGCGAGCAGCACCTGAGCGGTGCAGATGTTGCTGGTGGCCTTCTCTCGGCGGATGTGCTGCTCGCGGGTCTGCAGGGCCAGCCGGTACGCCTTGTTGCCGTCCGCGTCCACGGAGACGCCGACGAGGCGGCCGGGCAGGCTGCGGGCGAACTTCTCGCGGACCGCCATGTAGCCGGCGTGCGGGCCGCCGAAGCCCATCGGCACACCGAAGCGCTGCGTGGTGCCGACCGCGATGTCGGCGCCCAGGTCGCCGGGCGAGGTGAGCAGCGTCAGCGCCAGCAGGTCGGCGGCCACGGTGACGACCGCGCCCAGCTCGTGCGCCTGGTCGATCACGGGCTTGAGGTCCCGGACGGCCCCGGATGCGCCCGGGTACTGGAGCAGGACGCCGAAGACGCCGCGCTCGGCGATCTCGGCCGGGATGCCCTCGGAGAGATCGGCGACGACGACCTCGACGCCGGTCGGCTCGGCGCGCGTGCCGATGACGGCGACGGTCTGCGGGAGGGCGTCGGCGTCGACCAGGAAGACGCCGTTCTTGACCTTGCCGACGCGCCGGGACAGCGCCATGGCCTCGGCGGCGGCGGTGCCCTCGTCGAGCAGCGAAGCGCCGGAGGTGGGCAGGCCGGTCAGCTCGGCGACCATGGTCTGGAAGTTCAGCAGGGCCTCGAGGCGGCCCTGGGAGATCTCCGGCTGGTACGGCGTGTAGGCCGTGTACCAGGCGGGGTTCTCCATGACGTTGCGCAGGATCACCGGCGGGGTGAAGGTGCCGTAGTAGCCGAGCCCGATCATCGGGGCGAGGACCTGGTTGCGGTCGGCGAGCCGGCGCAGTTCGGCCAGCACCTCCGCCTCGGTCCGAGCCTCCGGCAGGCTCAGCGCCTCCGCGCTCTTGATCACGTCGGGCACGGCGGCCGCGGTCAGCTCGTCCAGCGAGCCGTACCCGACCTGCGCGAGCATCTTCGCCTGCGCCTCGGCGTCGGGGCCGATGTGGCGCTGCTCGAAGGGAATGCCCTGTTCCAGGTGCGAGAGCGGGGTGCGACGGGGGGTCATGGTGGAGGGCCTCCTGGTCTGTCACGACCTGCGAGGGCACCGCTGCTCCGGTGCCCGAACGGCCTCCCCCTCTGTCATCTCAACCTGAGAGCTTCACCGGCACCGCGCGGGCGCCGGCTTTCACCGTCGGTGAGGGAGGCCCCGCCCGGCCCACGGCCGCGCACAACCCGCCCTGCTTTCCAGAGTGACCTCGTCCGTGCGGTACAGGGGCCTGAGAGATTCCGGGGAGGAGTTGCTCCTTCGGCGCCGCCCGGATCTTCTCCGGACGACTCTCCCGCACGGGGTCAGCAGCCATGGCCAGCGTACCAGCGGGGTACACGACGAGAATTCTCGAGTGGCCAAGACCACGGAACTGCACTTCTGTAGTCCCTGTGGACAGCCGCGACCAGTGTGGGAGGGACCGTGCAGACCGATATCGACCCGCGCAGCCTGATCGGCCGCAAGGCTTTCGACCGCAAGGGCACCAAGATCGGGACCGTGGACGAGGTGTACCTCGACGACGCGACCGGGGTACCCGAGTGGGCGGCCGTGCGCACCGGCCTGTTCAGCCGTGACGCCTTCGTCCCGCTGGAGCCGAGCGAGTTCGTCGACGACACGCTGCGCGTGCCCTTCGACCGGGCGCTGATCAAGGACGCGCCGGACTTCGGGGTGGGCCGCCACCTGTCGCCGGAGCAGGAGCTCCAGCTCTACCGGCACTACGGTCTGGACGCGGCCCCCGCCGCGCCTCCCCCGGACCGTGACTTCGGCCGGCTCGCGGGCCACGAGGAGTAGTCGGGGGCGTCCCTGACCAGCGGCAGCGGGTCGGCGGCGCGCAGCTCGGGGTCGTCGACCCGGAACGTGCGCACCCGGCCGGGCGCCGACCACGGTTCCTCGAACCGCACGGTCACCCGGCCGACGCCGCTGCCCTGCACCCAGCCGTGTCCATACGTCTCGTGCCGTACGTCGTGGCCCGCGGGCCAGCGGCGCGCCGCGAGCTGCTCGGCGTCCTCCGGCTCCGGCTCGCCCTCCTCCCGCTCCCCGCCGCCCGTCTCCTCGGGTGTCCCGGTGTCGTCCGGCTCCGCCGCCCGCTCCCCGGCGGCCTGGGCGAACAGGTCCTCCTGGGTGAAGTCGGCGAGCCCGGTGACGCCGACGCCCAGCAGCCGCACTCCCCCGGTGGTGTCGACGGACTCCAGCAGCCGGGCGGCGGACTCCCGGACCACGGCGGGGTCGTCCGTGGGCCCGCGCAGCGTCTCGGAGCGGGTCAGCGTGGAGAAGTCGTACCGGCGGACCTTCAGCACCACCGTGCGCCCGGAGCGGCCGGCGGCCCGCAGCCGCTGGACGCACCGGCCGGCCAGCCGCTCGACCTCCGTGCGCACCCGGACCCGGTCGTGCAGGTCCATGTCGAAGGTGTCCTCGACGGAGACGGATTTGGCGTCGCGCTCGGCGACCACGGGCCGGTCGTCGAAGCCCAGCGCCATGCGGTGCAGCGACGCGCCGTGTGCCTTGCCCAGCAGCCGGATCAGCTCCGCCTCGCCAGCCTCGGCGAGGTCGTCCACCGTCGTCATGCCGGCCCGCCGCAGATGGTCCGCGGTCGCCGGGCCGACGCCGGGCAGCGTGCGCACCGGCATGGGCGCCAGATGCGTCCGCTCGGTGCCGGGCGCGATCAGGTGTATGCCGTCGGGCTTGGCCTCCTCGGAGGCGATCTTGGCGAGCATCTTGGAGCCGGCGAGCCCGACGGAACCGCTCAGTCCGGTCACCGCCTCGATCGCCTCGCGCAGCTGCCGGCCGATCTCCAGGGCCGACGGGGTGTCGTCGGCCGTGCCGCCCGCTTCCAGGTCCACGAAGGCCTCGTCCAGGCTGAGCGGTTCCACCAGCGGTGAGAGCCGGCGCAGCAGCTCCATGACCTGTTCGCTGACCGTGCGGTACAGGGTGAAGCGGGGCACCAGATAGGCGGCGTTCGGCGCCAGCCGCCGGGCCTGCGCCATCGGCATCGCCGAATGCACCCCGAACCGCCGGGCCTCGTACGAGGCGGTCGCGACGACGCCGCGCGGCCCGAGACCGCCGACCACGACGGGTTTGCCGCGCAGGCTCGGCTTGGCCGCCTGCTCCGCCGAGGCGTAGAAGGCATCCATGTCGAGATGCAGGATGGTGGGCGCGGCTCTCACATCTGCCGATGCTGCCCTACGCCACTGACAATCGCCCCGCCGCCACGGCCGCCGCCCGGCCGCGCAAGGGCCCCGGAGGGCTCAGACGGCCCTGTTGCGGCGCCTGGCGAGCTCGTCGGCGGGATTGTGCCCGATGAGCGTCTCCCCGGTGTCCACGCGCTCCCCGTGCAGCTGCGAGAGGGCCGCGTCCACGTCGCGCCACACCACTCCGACGGCGATGCCGAAGACGCCCTGGCCGCCCTGGAGCAGATCGACGACCTCGGCGGGCGAGGAGCACTCGTAGACGGTGGCCCCGTCGCTCATCAGCGTCATGCGCTCCAGGTCCTGGAAGCCGCGGGCCCGCAGGTGTTGGACGGTGGTGCGGATGTTCTGGAGCGCGACGCCCGTGTCGAGGAAGCGCTTCACGATCTTCAGCAGGACGACGTCCCGGAAGCTGTAGAGCCGCTGGGTGCCCGATCCGTACGCCGGCCGGACACTCGGCTCGACCAGTCCGGTACGCGCCCAGTAGTCGAGCTGCCGGTACGTGATCCCCGCCGCCGCGCAGGCCGTGGGGCCGCGATAGCCGATGTCGTCGGCCGATGCCACGCCGCCCCCCGCCACCACCGCGGCCGGCGCGGCCGACTGCCTGATGGTCCGGTCGGCCGTACTTCCCTGCTGCGGATACGACGACGCGCCCGCCGCCGTACCGTCGCCGCTGCTGCTCACGCCGACCTCCGTCCTTGACCTGCCCACTCGAAGGTAGGCAGTCACCTGGGGTGCGTCAACGATCGCCACACTCGGCACGCCGAGTGATAACCACCCCGAGGGTGGTTTCGCGTGACCGTTGACGGGGAAAGGCTGACCGGTTGTACCGGCGGCGCCCCACGGACGGCGTCACTGGCTGTTGTTCGTACCGAAGTCCTCCGGAGAGATCTGGTCGAGGAACTCGCGGAACTTCTCCACCTCGTCCTCCTGCTCGTCGGGGATGGCGATCCCCGCGTCGTCGAGGACTCCGTCACTGCCGTAGATCGGCGTGCCGGTGCGCAGGGCGAGGGCTATGGCGTCGGACGGCCGCGCACTCACCTCGACACCGCCGGCGAAGACCAGCTCCGCGTAGAAGACCCCTTCGCGCAGGTCCGTGATGCGGACCTCGGTGAGCTCCTGGCCGACGGCCTCGAGCACATCCTTGAAGAGATCATGGGTCAGCGGCCTGGCCGGAGCCATGCCCTGCTGGGCGAAGGCGATCGCGGTCGCCTCGCCAGGACCGATCCAAATGGGGAGGTACCGGTCGCCTCCCACTTCACGCAGGAGCACGATCGGCTGGTTGGAGGGCATTTCCACCCGGACACCCACAACGTCGAGCTCGTTCACACAGCAACCCTAGGACGTGCTCGGCAGGTTTGGGTAGTCGGGCTGGTCCGCCTTCAGTGCATCCGGACGTGCAGAGCGGTGTGCACCAGGGCGGAATGCAGGCGTACGGACAGCTCCGCCAGCTCCCTCGCGGTCGCCTCGGCATGGGCTCTGGTCTGCGGATTACGGTGCCGGCGCAGCGGCGCGACCACCTGCTCGATGAGGCCCGCCTCCCGGTCGGCGGCGGCCCGCATGGCCCGCAGATGACGCGGTTCCAGACCGAATCGCCCCAGATCCGCCACAAGCCTGGCGACGGTCACCATCTCGGCGTCGTAGCCGCCGTCCGGCGAGGGCACGACGAGCCCGTACGACTCCCAGGCGTCGAGGTCGCTCTCGGTGACCTCGGCGGCGACCAGCAGCTCGGCGCGGCCGATGCGAGCGGCGGTGGGCCGGCCCGGCAGTCCGAGGCCGTCGTCCTCGCCGTCCCCCCGCTCACCGTCCGCCGTGGGGAGCGCCACCTGTTCGCCGCGGGCGAGGGCGTCCAGGTGTTCGCGGATGACCTTGAGCGGCAGGTAGTGGTCGCGCTGCATGCGCAGCACCTGCGCCAGCCGCTCCACGTCGGCGGGGAGGAACTTCCGGTAGCCGGCGGGGGTCCGCTGCGGTTCGACGAGCCCTTCGGCCTCCAGGAAGCGGATCTTGGAGATGGTGACCTCGGGAAACTCCTCCCGCAGCTGCAGGAGCACCGTGCCGATGCTCATCGGCCGGTCGTCGGCGGCGGTGCCGTGTCCGGCACCGCCGCTCGGTGTTCTCAGCATGGACCTTCCTGGGGGTTCCCCCGGACGGTGTCCGGGGGCGGGTCAGATGCCCCGCTGGCTCGCGTAGAAGACCAGCCGGTACTTGCCGATCTGCACTTCGTCGCCGTTGGACAGGGCGACGGAGTCGATCCGCTCGCGGTTGACGTAGGTGCCGTTGAGGCTGCCGACGTCCCCGACGGTGAAGCTGCCGTCCGCGTTGCGGCGGAACTCCACGTGGCGGCGCGAGACCGTCACGTCGTCGAGGAAGATGTCGCTCTGCGGGTGGCGGCCGGCCGTGGTCAGCTCACCGTCCAGCAGGAACCGGCTGCCGGAGTTCGGGCCGCGCCGCACCACCAGGAGCGCCGAGCCGAGCGGCAGGGCGTCCACGGCGGCCTGGGCCTCGGGAGACAGCGACGGCAGGGCCGTCTGGCCGGTCGCCTCCGCCTCGTACGCCTCCAGGCCGGAGATGGAGATGGTCGACGTCGTCTCCGAGGCGCGCTCGGGGACGCCGCCCCGCAGCGGCGCACCGCAGTTGGAGCAGAACCGGCTGGCCTCGGCGTTGCGGTGGCCGCACCTCGTACACACCGGCATGGACGAAGCCTCCTGGCTCGGGGCTCCGAAACCTATTCCGCCCGCACCGGCAGGGTCAACGGACGACGCGCCAGGGCCACCCGGACGGTCACCCCCCTGGCCCGCGACCTGGTCGCGGAAGAGCGGACGGTCCGCGCCCTGCTCGTCGGGCTGACCATGGCGCGGCGCGCGATGGCGCGCGGCCTCGTCGCGAGCGCTCTTGCCGAACAACTTCCCAAACAACTTCACGGGCGATTCCCCTTGACCGAAACAGACCCGCCCGTGGGGCAGGACGAACCCTGAATGAACACACCTGCCGACCCGGACATCTGCACAACGTCCGTATGCTCTCGACAGTTTCCACCACGTGCCACGATTACGATGCGGCGACCCCCCGCAACCGTCCGCTCGTGTTCCCCGGCGCACGGACGTCCGGGGATCACCGGCCCGACGACCGAGCGTAGTCAGGCTGCTCCGCCCGTCGCAAGGCGTCCACGACGATGTCGTCGGCGCGGGCCACATGCACCGTGGCCTGCTCCTTCTCCAGAGTCTGCACCACCCCGCCGGGGATGTTCAGCGCCGGTTCCAGATCCTGCGGCTTGCCGATGACCTTGAACACGTACGGCGAGGAGATCTTGCGCCCGTCGGCCTTGACCGCGCCGGCGTCGCCGGAGAAGTACGTGTTGGCCACCACGCGCACGCCGTTGACCTCGACGGCCTCCGCACCGGCCGCCCGCAGTTCCTGGAGGGCGTCGAGCAGCATGTCCGGCCGCACGGCGCCGCCGGGGTCGTTGACGGTGAGCGTGATCCCCGGCCCGTGGGCGGCCACGGTCCCAGCCAGCACGCCGAGTTGCCGCTCCTTCTCGACCGTCTGCTTCCGGGCCTCCTCGGCCTGGTCGGAGCTGTTCTCCAGTTCCGTGCGCTGGTCGTCGAGGCGCTGCTTCTCGTCCTCCAGCCGCTGGGTGCGGTCGTCCACCTCGTCGAGGATGCGCACCAGGTCCTCCTGGCGGGCACCGCGCAGGGCGCTGTTGTCGCTGTTGGACCGCACCTGGATGGCGAGACCCAGCCCGAGCCCGAACAGCAGCAGCGCGACGATGAGTTGGGCGCGGGTGATCCGGGGCGGCCAGAGGCCGGCGATCAGCCGCTGACGCCCGGTGAGTTCCGGGGCGGCGTCGGCCGGCCGCTCGCCGGGCCGTTCGCCGCCGTCGTTGAACGTGTCGTTGCTCATCGACATCAGGCCCGGAAGACGTGTCGGCGGATCGCGGCGGCGTTGGAGAAGATCCGGATGCCCAGGACGACCACGACGCCCGTGGACAGCTGGGCACCGACGCCCAGCTTGTCGCCGAGGAAGACGATGAGGGCCGCCACGACCACGTTCGAGAGGAACGAGACCACGAAGACCTTGTCGACGAAGATGCCGTCGAGCATGGCCCGCAGCCCGCCGAAGACCGCGTCGAGCGCGGCGACGACGGCGATGGGCAGATAGGGCTCGACCACCGCCGGAACTTCGGGCCGGACCAACAGTCCGACCACGACTCCCACGACGAGGCCCAGTACGGCGATCACGATGTGCCCTTCCCTGTGTCTGCGGCCCGGTAGGGCTCCGCTGTGCGTACGATCAGGCTCGGGGCGGCCGGAAGGTCCATCTTCTCCTGGACGGAGATGCTGGTCCTGATGTCGAAGGTGTCCTTCAACGCCTTCAGGTACTCGCCGTCGGCACTGTCCCGGAAGGCCGCGCCCAGCTTCTTGCCGTCCCCCACCGCGAGCACCGAGTACGGGGGCACGAGCGGCTTGTTGTCGACCAGTATGGCGTCGCCCGCGGCCCGGATCGCCGACAGGGCCGTCAGCCGCTGTCCGTTGATCGCGATGGCCTCGGCGCCGGACTCCCACAGGCCGTTGACCACGCGCTGCATGTCCCGGTCCCGGACCCGCCCGTTGTCGGAGAACCCGCTGGTCTCACGGGGACCGCCGCCGCCCTGGGCGCTGTCCTTCGCGTCGTCGACGACGACCTTCAGGCCCGGCCCGCGCACGGGCGTCGCCCCGGAGAGGAGCGCCACCACCCGGCCCTGGTCTCCCCCGTGTTCCTGCAGGGCCTCGCGCTGGCGCCGGCTGACGTCGTCGCGGACCTTCTCCACCTGGTTCTCCAGGGCGTCGGCCGCCGACGTCTCCGCGTCGATCCGGTCGATGAGTTCCTGCCGCTCCTTCGCCAGCACCGGCGCGGTCACCCGCGCCTGGGCGGCGCCGAGCGTGACGACCAGGGCGGCCAGGACGAGGCAGGCCGCGAACCCCAGCCGGGCCCGGAGCGTCCGGGGTGTCCCGGATCGCCCGTCCGCCGCACGCCGCGCGGCGGCCTCGGCGTACCCGTCGTCCAGGCTGTGCTCCATCACGTTGGTCAGCAGCAGCATGGACGCGTCGGGGCGCTTGGGCGGCGGGGCCGTGCTCCGACCGGGGGGCTGCTGCGACATGCCGCACATAGTCGCATGTCGCGGCGGCTTACGCCGAATGGCCCCTCCGAGGGTCCGCCGGACCGCCTCGGGGCGGGCCGGTCCGGCGCCGGGACGGGCGGTACGTCCACCCGCCCCGGCGCCCCTGCGTCAGTCGCCCGCGCTGTCCACGACGGCCGCCCATTCGTCGAGCAGTGCCTCTGCGGACGCGTCGTCGGGGCCCTCGGCCCACAGATGGGTGACGGCTTCCGCCGGGTCGGGCAGCACCATGACCCAGCGCCCGTCCGCCTCCACCACCCGTACCCCGTCCGTGGTGTCCACGTCCCGGTCGCCCGCCGCCTCCACGACGCGGCGCATCACCAGGCCCTTGACGGCCCACGGGGTCGCCAGGTCCCGGCGCAGGACATGGGCGCGCGGGATGCGGGCGTCGATCTGGCTGAGCGTGAGCTGCGTCCTGGCGACGAGCCCGATGAGCCGGACGAACGCGGCGGTTCCGTCGAAGACGCTCGCGAATTCGGGAACGATGAAGCCGCCGCGCCCGTCTCCACCGAAGATGGTGCCTTCTTCACGCCCCACCCGGGTCAGGTCGTCGGGCGACGTGGTCGTCCACTCGACCTGTGTGCCGTGGTACGCGGCGACCTGCTCGGCGACCCTGGTGGTGGTCACCGGCAGCGCCACCCGTCCGCTGCGCCGTTCGGCGGCGACGAGGTCGAGCATGACGAGCAGCGCCCGGTCGTCCTCCACGATCCGGCCCCGCTCGTCGACCAGCGAGAGCCGTTCGCCCACGGGGTCGAAGCGGACGCCGAAGGCCGCCCGCGCGGAGGAGACGATCTCGCCGAGGCGCACGAGGCCCTTGCGCCGGCCCTCGGCCGTCTCGGTCGGCCGGGACTCGTCGAGTCCGGGGTTGATGGTGAGCGCGTCCACGCCCAGCCGCCCGAGGAGACTCGGCAGCACGAGACCGGCGCTGCCGTTGGAGGCGTCCACGACGACCTTGAGCTGGGCGTCGGCGATCCCGGTCGTGTCCACGTTCCGCAGGAGGGAGCCGGTGTACGAGTCGAAGACGCTGGACGGGAAGTAGATGTCGCCGATCTCGCCGGGGAACGCGCGCCGGTACTCCTGCCGGGCGTACACCCGGTCGAGCTTCCGCTGCCGTGCCTGGGAGAGGTCCGCTCCGCGTTCGTCGAAGAACATGATGTCGACGGAGTCGGGCACGCCCTGCGAGGTCCGGATCATGATGCCGCCGGCGCTTCCGCGCGCGGTCTGCTGCCGCGCCACGGGCAGCGGTACGTTCTCCAGGTCCCGTACGTCGATGGCGCTGGCCTGGAGCGCGGAGATCACCGCGCGTTTGAGGGCGCGGGCGCCTCTGGAGTGGTCGCGCGCGGTGGTGACCGTGGACCCCTTCTTGAGGGTCGTGGCGTACGCGCCGGCCAGCCGGACGGCCAGCTCGGGCGTGATCTCGACGTTCAGGATTCCGGAGACCCCGCGGGCGCCGAAGAGGTGGGCCTGGCCGCGGGACTCCCAGATCACCGAAGTGTTGACGAAGGCGCCGGCCTCGATGGTCTTGAAGGGGTAGACGCGGACGTTGCCCTGGATGATCGATTCTTCGCCGACGAGGCACTCGTCGCCGATGACCGCGCCGTCCTCGATCCGGGAGGCGCGCATGATGTCGGTGTTCTTGCCGACGACGCAGCCCCGCAGGTTGCTGTGGTCGCCGATGTACACGTTGTCGTGGACCACGGCCTTGTGCAGGAAGGCGCCGCTCTTGACGACGACGTTGGAGCCGATGACGGTGTGTTCCCGGATCTCCACGCCTGCCTCGACCTTGGCGTAGTCCCCGATGTAGAGCGGGCCGCGCAGGACGGCGTTGGGGTGCACGTCGGCGCCTTCGGCGACCCAGACGCCGGGCGAGATCTCGAAGCCGTCGATCTCGACGTCGACCTTGCGCTCCAGGACGTCGGCCTGGGCCTTGACGTAGCTCTCGTGGGTGCCGACGTCCTCCCAGTAGCCCTCGGCGACGTAGCCGTAGATGGGCTTGCCTTCCTTCATCAGCTGCGGGAAGACGTCTCCGGACCAGTCGACGGAGGTGTCGGCCTCGACGTACTTGAAGACCTCGGGCTCCATGACGTAGATGCCCGTGTTCACCGTGTCGGAGAAGACCTGGCCCCAGGTGGGCTTCTCCAGGAAGCGCTCGACCTGGCCCTGCTCGTCGACGATCGTGATGCCGAATTCGAGCGGGTTGGGCACTCGGGTGAGGCAGACGGTGACCAGACCGCCCTTTTCCTTGTGGAACGCGATCAGGTCCGTCAGGTCGAAGTCGGTGAGCGCGTCGCCGGAAATCACGAGGAAAGTGTCGTCCTTCAGCGCCTCTTCGGCGTTCTTGACACTTCCGGCGGTCCCGAGCGGCTTCTCCTCGTTGGCATAGCTGAGCTCCATTCCGAGCTCCTCGCCGTCCCCGAAGTAGTTCTTCACGAGAGAAGCGAGGAACTGGACGGTCACCACCGTCTCATTGAGTCCGTGCCGTTTCAGCAGCCGGAGCACATGCTCCATGATCGGCCGATTGGCGACGGGCAGAAGTGGTTTGGGCATGCTCGAGGTCATGGGGCGAAGGCGAGTGCCTTCGCCGCCAGCCATCACGACGGCCTTCATGTCGGAAACGTCCTCCTTGAGAGACGACGGTCGAGCCGACTTCACCCGTCAGGGCAGATTCTGTGTGATCAGCCGCGGGCCGGCAACGCTGCACGGCACCACATCAACGAGCTCAATCGGCTACTGCATCCGCCTTGACGAGGCGGCGGACCTGAACCACGTACAAGATTCCTGCCCACCAATACAGGGTTGTACCCCACCCTGCGAACGCCCATCCGAAAACAGTTGCCACCTCTGCCAGCCAACCACCTCCGTCGCTGAGCAGCAACAAGGGGAATGCGTACATGAGGTTGAACGTGGCCGCCTTGCCCAGGAAGTTCACCTGCGGCGGCGGATAGCCGTGGCGGCGCAGGATTCCCACCATCACGAGGAGCATCAGTTCGCGGGCGAGTAGCGTGAGAGTCAGCCAGAGGGGCAGAATCTCGCGCCAGGTGAGGCCGACGAGCGTCGAAAGAATGTAGAGCCGGTCGGCGGCGGGGTCGAGCAGCCGGCCCAGGCTGCTGATCTGGTTCCAGCGCCGCGCCAGCTTGCCGTCGAGGTAGTCGCTGACCCCGCTGAACATCAGGACCAGCAGCGCCCAGCCATCACTCTTGGGCCCGCCGAACTCGGGGCGGAGGATCAGCCACAGGAAGACAGGTACGCCGACCAGGCGCGCCATGCTGAGGATGTTGGGGATGGTGAGTACCCGGTCCGTCTGAACGCGGGTCTCCTGGACCTCCACCCGAGGGCCTCCTGTGTCAAGAACGTGCCAACGATGCCTCATGACCCTACCCTCAGCCCCGGCCGGCGAACGCACAGGGGTGGCGCGGGGAGGGGCCGGGAACGCAGAAAAGCCCCGTGCCAGCGGCACGGGGCTTCCCCACAATGATTGTTCGGCGGCGTCCTACTCTCCCACAGGGTCCCCCCTGCAGTACCATCGGCGCTGAAAGGCTTAGCTTCCGGGTTCGGAATGTAACCGGGCGTTTCCCTAACGCAATGACCACCGAAACACTATGAAATTCTGAACAGAACCGGACATAGACACGGCTGTTCGTTATTTCAGAACTAACACAGTGGACGCGAGCAACTGAGGACAAGCCCTCGGCCTATTAGTACCAGTCAGCTCCACCCGTTACCGGGCTTCCACATCTGGCCTATCAACCCAGTCGTCTACTGGGAGCCTTAACCAATCAA
>NZ_JAKRGC010000086.1 GCF_022347745.1 Streptomyces sp. OfavH-34-F | reverse complement strand
CGCCCTCCCCCCCCCCGCCCCGGACCCCACCCTGCCCGCCCTTTTCGCCGCGCAGGCCCGCCGCACCCCCGACGCCCCGGCCGTCTCCGGCGACGGAACCACCCTCAGCTACGCGGAACTCGACGCCCTGTCCGCCACGCTCGCCGCCGCCCTCGCCGGCGCCGGGGCGCGCCCGGAGACCGGCGTCGGCGTCCTGCTCTCCCGGTCACCGGCCGTCGTCTCCGCCTCCCTCGCCGCGGTCCGGGCCGGCGCCGCCTACGTACCGATGGACGCCCGCTGGCCCGGGGAACGGCTCGAACAGGTCGCCGCCGTCGCGCGGGTGCGGGTCCTCGTCGTCGACGAGGCGGCCGCCGCCTCCGCCTGGGTGACCGACGCCGCCCACCGCCTCCCGGTCCTGGTCGTGGACCGGACCGGGCGCGTCCTGCGCGGCGCGCCCCCGGCACCGGGCACGCCCACCCCGGTACCGGGCCCCGAGGCCCTCGCGTACGTCATGTTCACCTCCGGCTCCACCGGCCTGCCCAAGGGCGTCGGCGTCAGCCACGCCGACGTGGCCGCGCTGACCGCCGACTCCGCCTGGGACGACGGCGCGACCGACGCCGTCCTGATGCACTCCGCGTACGTCTTCGACGCCTCCACGTACGAGATCTGGACGCCGCTCCTGCGCGGCGGGAAGGTCGTCGTCGCACCGGAGGGCGTCCTGGAGGCCCGCACCCTGCGCGACGCGGTCCGCGAACAGGGCGTCACCGCCGTGTTCCTGACGACCGCCCTGCTCAACGTCATCGCGGACACCGACCCCGGCGCCTTCACCGGCCTGCGCCTCGTCTGCGCCGGCGGCGAACTCGCCTCACCGGACGCCATGCAGCGCGTCGCGGGCGCCGCGCCCGGCGCGCGCGTCCTGCACGTGTACGGCCCCACCGAGACCACCACCTTCGCCACCCGCCACGACGTCGCCGCCGACCTGCCCGCAGGCCCGCCGCCCATCGGCCGCCCCCTGGACGGCATGCGGCTGTACGTCCTGGACGCCTCGCTGAACCCCGTCCCCGCCGGCGTCACCGGCGAGCTGTACCTCGCGGGACGCGGCGTCGCCCGCGGCTACACCGGACTGCCCGCCCTCACCGCCACCCGGTTCGTCGCCGACCCGTTCGGCCCGGACGGCAGCCGCATGTACCGCACCGGCGACCTCGTGAAGTGGACCCCCGACGGGCACATCGCCTACGTCTCCCGCGCCGACGGCCAGGTGAAACTGCGCGGCTACCGCATCGAGCCCGGCGAGATCGAGTCCGTCCTCGCCTGCTGCGACGGCGTCGCCGACTCCTTCACCGCCGTACGCGAGGACATACCCGGGGACCGGCGGCTCGTCGCCTACGTGGTGCCCGCCGGGGCCGCCCGCCCGGACCCCGCCGACCTCGCCGAGGCCGTGGCCCGCTCCCTGCCCGCCTACATGGTCCCCTCCGCGTTCGTGCTGATCGACGCGCTGCCGCTGACCGTCAACGGCAAGGTCGACCGCCGCGCCCTGCCCGCCCCGCGGCAGGACCCCGCGCCGCGCGGGCGCGCCGCCCGCACCGCACGCGAGGAGATCCTGTGCGGGCTCGTCGCCGACGTGCTCGGCCTGCCGGCCGTGGGCCCCGACGACGACTTCTTCGCCCTCGGCGGCCACTCCCTGCTCGCCACCCGCCTGGTCGCCCGCATCCGCACCGCGCTCGCCGTCGAGGTCCAGGTCAAGGCGGTCTTCGAACACCCCACACCCGCCGCCCTCGCCGCCTCGCTGGACGGCGCCGAAACCGCCGCCCTCCCGCTGGAGCGCGCCGCGCACCGGCCCGACCCGCTGCCGCTGTCCTTCGCCCAGCAGCGCCTGTGGTTCCTCAACCGGTTCGAGGGCCCCAGCGCCACCTACAACGTGCCGCTGGTCGTCCGCCTGGACGGCCCGCTCGACATCCCGGCCCTGGCACAGGCCCTCGCCGACGTCGTCGCACGCCACGAGAGCCTGCGCACCGTCTTCCCCGACACCGGCGGCGTGCCGCGCCAGCAGATCCTCGGCGCCGACCGCGCCGACCTCGACCTGACCCCCCGGGACACCGAACCCGGCCAGCTGGACGAGGCGCTGGCCGCCGAGGTCGCGCACACCTTCGACGTCACCACCGACCTCCCCGTACGGGCCCGGCTGCTCCGGCTCGGCGCCGAGTCCCACGTCCTGGTGCTCCTCGTCCACCACATCGCGGGCGACGGCTGGTCCCTCGCCCCGCTCGCCCGCGACCTCGGCGACGCCTACCGCCGCCGCAGCCGGGGCGAGGCCCCCGACCGGCCCGCACCGCGCGTCCAGTACGCCGACTACACCCTGTGGCAGCGCGCCCTCCTCGGCGACGAGAACGACCCCGGCAGCCGCGCCGCCCGCCAGCTCGACTTCTGGCGCACCGCGCTGGCCGGTGCCCCCGGCCTGCTCGCCCTGCCCACCGACCGGCCGCGCCCCGCCGCCCTGACCTACCGGGGCGACGCCCTCGCCTTCCCTGTGGACGCGGACACCCACCGCCTGCTCGCGGACCTGGCCCGCGACCGGGGATGCAGCCTGTTCATGGTCCTCCAGGCCGCCCTCGCGGTCCTGCTCTCCCGGCACGGCGCCGGCGACGACATCCCCCTCGGCACCGCCGTCGCCGGCCGCACCGACGAAGCCCTGGACGACCTGGTGGGCTTCTTCGTCAACACCCTCGTCCTGCGCACCGACCTCACCGGCGACCCCACCTTCGGCCAGGTCCTCGACCGGGTGCGGGCCTTCGACCTGGCCGCCTACGCCCACCAGGACCTGCCGTTCGAACGGCTGGTGGACGCCCTCAGCCCGGCCAGGGCCCAGGACCACCACCCGCTCTTCCAGACCATGCTCGTCCTCCAGAATCAGGCCGGCGCCACGCTCGGCCTGGACGGTCTCACCGTGACCGGACAGCCCGTCCACACCGGC
The DNA here is from genome assembly GCF_022347745.1 of Streptomyces sp. OfavH-34-F. GTDB lineage: Bacteria > Actinomycetota > Actinomycetes > Streptomycetales > Streptomycetaceae > Streptomyces. The sequence goes on along the minus strand of NZ_JAKRGC010000086.1, from coordinate 19,197 downwards.
ATCAGCAAGTTCGACCTCACCTTCACGTTCACCGAGACCCGCGACGACACCGGCCTGCCCCGGGGCCTGGACGGCGTCCTGGAGTTCTCCACCGACCTCTTCGACCCCGCCACCGCCCACGCCCTGGCCGCCCGGCTCACCCGGCTGCTCGCCACCCTCGCCGCCGACCCCGACGCACCCGTGCGCGGCGTGCCGCTCCTGGACGACGCCGAGCGCGCCGCGCTGGAACAGGCCGCGCGGGGCACCGTCCGGCCGGTGCCCGCGCCGACGGCGCCCGAGGCGTTCCGCGCCCAGGCCGCCAGGACCCCCGACCGGACCGCCGTCCGGGCCGGTACGCGGCAGCTCACCTTCGCCGAACTGGACGCCCTCTCCGACGACCTGGCCCACACACTGCACGACCGCGGCATCGGCCGCGGCGACCTCGTCGCCCTCGCCGCCCCGGGCACCGCCGACCAGGTCGTCGCGATGCTCGCCGTCGCCAAGGCCGGGGCCGCCTGCCTCCCCGTCGACCTGGACTACCCCGAGGCCCGCGTCGCCCACATGCTCGACGACGCCCGCCCCGCCCTGTTCCTCGTCCACGACCCGGCGCGCGCGGCCCGCTTCACCTCCTTGCCCCGCCTCGCCCTCGGCGACCCGGGCCCCCGCACCCCCGGACGCGGCGCACCGCCCGCCACCGCCGCGCCCGGCCCGGACGACGCCGCGTACGTCATCTACACCTCCGGCTCCACCGGCCGCCCCAAGGGCGTCGTGGTCACCCACCGCGCCCTCACCAACCACATGGCCTGGATGGCGGACCATTTCGGCCTCACCGACGACGACCGGGTCCTCGCCCGCACCTCGCCCAGCTTCGACGCCTCCGTCTGGGAGACCTGGCTGCCCCTGCTGCACGGCGGCGCCACCTGCCCCGTGGAACCCGCCCTCAACCACGACCCGGCCGCACTACTGGCCCGGATGAGCCGGGAAGGGGTGACGATCGCCCAGTTCGTGCCCTCCCACCTCGCGCTCCTGCTCACCGAGACCGCACCCGAACAGGCGCCCCGGGCCCTGCGGGCCGTCGCCTGCGGCGGCGAGCCCCTGACCCACGCCCTGGCGGAACGGGCCGCCCGTGCCTGGACGGCCGACGTCCACAACCTCTACGGCCCGACCGAGACGACGATCGACGCCACCGCCCACGCCGTCCGCCCGGTCCCCGCCGGGCACACGGCGGGGGAGGGCGGCGTACCGCTGGGCCGCCCCGTCGACAACACCCGCGCCCACGTCCTGGACACCGCGCTCCGGCCCGTCCCGCCCGGCGTGACCGGCGAACTGTACGTCTCCGGGGACGGCCTCGCCCGCGGCTACCTCCACCGGCCCGGCCTGACCGCCGGCCGCTTCGTCGCCGACCCCTTCGGCCCGGCCGGCAGCCGCATGTACCGCACCGGAGACCTCGTCAGACGGGACGCCGAGGGGCTGCTCCACTACGTCTCGCGCGCCGACGACCAGGTCAAGCTCAACGGCTTCCGGGTCGAACTCGGCGAGATCGAGGCCGCCCTCACCGCCCTGCCCGGCGTCACCGCCGCCTGCGCCCTCATCCGCGAGGACCGGCCCGGCGAACGCCGCCTGGTCGCGTACACCACGGGCACCGGCCCCGACCGCCCCACCGGCACCGAACTGCGCACCCGGCTCACCGCGGCGCTGCCGCCGTACATGGTGCCCGCCGTGTTCGTGGCCCTGGACGCGCTGCCGCTGCTGCCGAACGGCAAGACCGACCGCGCCGCCCTCCCCGCACCGGACCGGCCCGCGGCCGGCCGCCCGGTCCGGGAACCGCGCACCGCGCCGGAACGCGTCCTGTGCGACGCCTTCGGCTCGGTCCTGCGCGTCCCGGCCGTCCGCACCGACGACGACTTCTTCGCGCTCGGCGGCGACAGCATCCTGTCCATCCAGCTCGTCAGCCGCGTCCGGGAGGCCGGACTCGCCGTCACCCCCCGCGACGTCTTCGTCCACCGCACCCCCGAGGCCATCGCGGCCGTCGCCGCCCCGATCGGCGACGCCCCCGCCGAACCCGCCGGCCATGCGACCGGCACCATGGCGCCCACCCCCATCGCCGCCTGGCTCCTGGCCCGCCCGGGCAGCAGCGACGGCTACAACCAGTCCGGCGTCCTCACCACCCCCGCCGGGGCCGACGCCGACACCCTGGCCGCCGCGCTCCAGCTCGTCACCGACCACCACGCCATGCTCCGGCTGCGCGTCACCCGCACCCCCGGGGGCGACCCCGTCCTCGAAACCCTGCCGCCCGGAGCCGTCACCGCCCGACGCCGCCTCACCCGCGTGGACCTCGCCGGGCTCGACGCCGACGCCGCCCGCACCGCCCTCACCGAGGCCGGCGAACGCGCCCGCCGCAGGCTGCGGCCCACCGCCGGAGCCGTCTTCGAAGCCGTCTGGGGCGACGCGGGACCACGGGAACGCGGACGACTCCTCCTGGTCGTGCACCACCTGTCCGTCGACGCGGTCTCCTGGCGCATCCTCGCCGACGACCTCGCCCACGCCTGGCGGGCCGTCACCGGCACCGCGGGCGCCGCCCCCGCGCTGCCCGCCGCCACCACCTCGTACCGCCGCTGGTCCCAGCTCCTCACCGAACAGGCCAGGACCCCCGCCCGCACGAGCGAACTGCCCCTGTGGGAAGAGGCGCTGCGGACCCCGGACCCCCAGCTCGGCTACCGGCCCCTCGACCCCTACCTGGACACCGCGGACGGCACCCGCACCCTCACCACCCACCTGCCCGCCACCTGGGCGAAGCCGCTCCTCACCACCGTCCCCGGGGCCTTCCACGCCGGAGTCGACGACATCCTGCTCACCGCCCTCGCCCTCGCCGTCAACGCCCGCCGCGACCGGCGGCCCGGAGCCCGCCCGGACACCGCCGTCCTGATCGACCTGGAGAGCCACGGCCGGGAACAGCTCGCCGACCACATCGACCTCTCCCGCACGGTCGGCTGGTTCACCAGCCTTTACCCCGTACGGGTCGATCCCGGCCCCCTGGACGCCCGTGACCCGGCACGCCTGGACGCCACGCTCGTTGAACGCGCAGTGAAGCGCGTCAAGGAACAGCTGCGCACCATCCCCGACCACGGCGTCGGACACGGCATGCTGCGCCACCTCAACCCCGCCACGGCCCCCCGGCTGGCCGCCCCCGCGCCCCAGATCGGCTTCAACTACCTGGGCCGCCACGCCGCCCCCGGCCGGGCGGCCGACGAGGACTGGCAGGTCCTGCTCGACGCCGGCGGCCCCCGCAGCCAGGACCCCGACATGCCCGTGCACCACGTCCTCGACATCAACGCGCACACCGAGGACCTGCCGGACGGCCCACGCCTCGTCACCCGCTGGACCTGGCCCAGCGACCTGCTGAAGGAGGAGGACGTGGGCGCGCTCGCCGAGGCGTTCGCCCGCGCCCTGCGCGCCATCGCCGAACACGCCGAACAACCCGGAGCAGGCGGCTACACGCCGTCCGACCTTCCCCTGGTCTCGCTCAACCAGGCCCAGATCGACCGACTGCAGAACAAGTGGGGTGGACGCAAGTGAACGGGTTCCAACTGGAGGACGTACTCCCGCTGACGCCGCTTCAGGCCGGGATGTACTTCCACGCCCTCTACGACTCGCACGCCGTGGACGTCTACACCGCGCAGTTCGTCTTCGACCTCGAAGGCCCCGTCGACGCCGCCACGCTGCGCGCCGCCGTCGCCGGCCTGCTGCGCCGCCACGCCAACCTGCGCGTCGGCTTCCTCCACGAGGACCTGGACGAACCCGTGCAGGCCGTCGCCGCCGAGGTCCCCGTACCCCTGGAGGAACTGGACCTGACCGGCACCGACGAGGCGCCCGACCGGCTCACCGCCTTCCTCGCCGAGGACCGCACCCGCCGCTTCGACCTGGCCACCCCGCCGCTGCTGCGGTTCACCCTGGTGCGCACCGCGCCGGACCGGCACCGCCTGGTCATGACCAGCCACCACATCCTGTTCGACGGCTGGTCCCTGCCCCTGCTCGTACGGGAACTGTTCGAGCTGTACGCGGCCGGCGGCGACGACACCGCCCTGCCCCGCGTCACCCCGTACCGCGCCTACCTCGTCTGGCTCTCCCAGCAGGACCGTGCCGCCGCCCTCGACGCCTGGGCCGCCGCGCTCGACGGCGTCGAGACGCCCACCCTCCTCGCGGAACGCGACGGCCCGGACGGCCCCGCCGAACTGCCCGAGACCCTCGTCCTGGACCTGGACGAGGCCACGACCACCCGGCTGCGCGAGACCGCCCGCGCCCACGGCATCACCCTGAACACCCTCGTCCAGGGCGCCTGGGGCCTGCTGCTCGGCCACCTCACCGGACGCGACGACGTCGTCTTCGGCACCACCGTCTCCGGACGCCCGCCGGAGATCCCCGGCATCGAGTCCATGGTCGGCCTGTTCATCAACACCGTGCCCGTACGGCTGCGCCCCGCACCCGGCGAGACCCTGGCCGCCCTGCTGACCCGGCTCCAGGACGAACAGGGCCGACTCCTCGGCAGCCAGCACCTCGGCCTCAGCGACATCCGGGGCGTCACCGGACTCGACGCCCTCTTCGACACCCTCGTCGTGTTCGAGAACTACCCGATGGACGCCGAGGCCCTGCGCACCGCCCAGCAGGGCCTGCCCGGCCTCGCCGTCACCGGATTCAGCGGCACCGACGCCGCCCACTACCCGCTCACCCTCACCGTCGCCCCCGGCGACACCCTGCGCATCACCTTCGGCTACCGGGCCGCCGTCCTCGACCGCCAGACCGTCGCCGAAACCGTCTCCCGGATGCGGCAGCTGCTGACGGCCCTCTCCCAGGGCCTCGACCGGCGCGCCGACACCGCGCCCTTCCTCCTCGAAGGCGAACGCGAACAACTCGTCGCCCGCGGCACCGGCGCCGCCCTCCCCGCCGCGACCGCGGCCGTGAGCATCCCCGCGGCTGTCGCCGACGCGGCCGCCCGCCACCCGGACGCCGTCGCCGTCACCGGGGCCGGCGAGCAGCTGACGTACCGGCAGCTCACCGACCTCGCCGACCGGCTCGCCGCCGCCCTCACCGGCCTCGGGACCGGCGCCGAGGACGGGGTGGGCATCCTCCTCGCCCGCTCCGCCGCCACCGTCACCGCCTCGCTCGCCGCCCTGCGCGCCGGCGGCGCCTACGTACCCCTGGACCCGCGCTGGCCCACCGAACGGCTCCACCGGGTCACCGAGGTCGTCCCGCTGCGCGTCCTGGTCGTCGACGACACCACCGCCGACCTGCCCTGGGTCCGCCGGCTCGGCCCCGGCACGGCCGTCCTGACGGTGGACCGGGCCGGCCGCGTCCAGAGCGGGGGCCCCGCCGCACCGGGCCCGCTGCCCGCCGCGCCCGGCGGCACCCGGCTTGCGTACGTCATGTTCACCTCCGGCTCCACCGGCCTGCCCAAGGGCGTCGGCGTCAGCCACGCCGACATCGCCGCCCTCGCCGCCCACCGGGGCTGGGACGACGGCGCCGCCGACGCCGTCCTGCTGCACTCGGCGTACGTCTTCGACGCCTCCACCTTCGAGATCTGGACCCCGCTCCTGCGCGGCGGCCGCGTCGTCGTCGCCCCCGACGGCCCGCTCCAGCCCGACGTCCTGCGGAACATGGCCACCCGGCACGGCGTCACCGCCGTGTTCCTCACGACCGCCCTGTTCAACGTCCTGGCCGAGACCGACCCCGGCGCCCTCGGGCAGCTCCGACTCGTCGCCGCCGGCGGCGAGGCCGCCGCCCCCGGCGTCATGCAGCGCGTCGCCGCCGACCACCCCGGCACCACCGTCCTGCACGTCTACGGACCCACCGAGACCACCACCTTCGCCACCGCCCACCACGTCCACCCCGGCCACGCCCCGGACGGCGCCCCGCCCATCGGGCACCCCCTGGACGGCATGCGCGCCTACGTCCTGGACGCGGCCCTCAGCCCCGTACCGCCCGGCGCCGAGGGCGAGCTGTACCTCGCGGGCGCCGGCGTCGCCCGCGGCTACCTCGGCCGGGCCGCCCTCACCGCCACCCGCTTCACCGCCGACCCCTTCACCGGCGGCGGGGCCCGCATGTACCGCACCGGCGACCTGGTCCGCCAGGACGCCGACGGCACCCTGCGCTACGTGGCCCGCGCCGACCAGCAGATCAAACTGCGCGGCCACCGCATCGAACCCGCCGAGATCGAAACGGTTCTGCGCGACCACCCCGCGGTGCGCGGCGCCTGCGTCCTCGTCCGCGAGGACCTGCCCGGCGACCGCACCCTCACCGCCTACGTCGTCCTCGCGCCCGGCGAGTCCCCCGACCCCGGACTGCTCGCCGCACACGTCGGCCGGCACCTGCCCGCCTACATGGTGCCCGCCGTGATCCAGCCGCTGGACGTCCTCCCGCTCACCCCCAACGGCAAGATCGACCGGGCGGCGCTGCCCGCCCCCACCGCCCCGCGCACGGCGGCGGGCCGCGCCCCGCGCAGCGCCATGGAGGAGATCCTCGCCGGACTCTTCGCCGACGTCCTCGGCCTGGACCGGGTCGGCACCGACGACAGCTTCTTCGCCCTGGGCGGCCACTCCCTGCTCGCCACCCGCCTCGTCGGCCGCATCCGCACCGCCCTGCACACCGAGACCGACATCCGCACCCTCTTCGAACACCCCACCGTCGCCGCGCTCGCCACCGCCCTCGAGGGCGCCGAGGGCGGCACCCGCCCCGCGCTCGTACCGCAGCCGCGCCCCGCCGAACTGCCGCTGTCCTACGCGCAGCAGCGGCTCTGGTTCCTGCACCGCCTCGACGGGCCGTCCGCCACCTACAACATCCCGCTCGCCGCGCGCATCGACGGCCCCCTCGACGCCGACGCCCTGTGCACCGCCGTCGCCGACCTCATCGCCCGGCACACCGCCCTGCGCACCGTCTTCCCCGAGGGCGAGAACGGCCCCCGCCAGCACATCACCGCCCCCGACGACGTCCTGATCCCGTTCGCCATGGAGAGCGTCGAGGAGGCGAAGCTGCACGACCGCGTCGCCGCCGCCACCGCCGAGGCCATCGACATCGAGCACAGCCTGCCGCTGCGCGCCACCCTGCTCCGGCTGGCCCCCGACGCCCACGTCCTGGTGCTCGTCGTCCACCACATCGCCGCCGACGGCACCTCGCTCGCCCCCCTCGCACACGACCTGGGCCTCGCCTACCGGGCCCGCGTCCGGGGCGAGGCACCGTCCTGGGCGCCGCTGCCCGTCGACTACGCCGACCACACCCTGTGGCAGCGCGACCTGCTCGGCGACGAACAGGACCCCGACAGCCTCGTGTGCCGGCAGCTCAGCCACTGGAGACGCGCCCTGGACGGGCTCCCCGAGGCCGTCGAACTGCCCTGGGACCGGCCGCGCCCCGCCACCTCACGGCATACCGGGGCCACCCTCGGCTTCACCGTCGACCGGGCCACCACCCGCCGGGTGACCGAGCTGGCCCGCGGCTGCGGCTCCAGCGCCTTCATGGTCCTCCAGGCCGCCCTGGCCACCGTCCTGTCCCGGCACGGCGCCGGCGACGACATCCCGCTGGGCACGGCCGTCGCCGGACGCACCGACGAGGCGGCGACCGGCCTCGTCGGCTTCTTCGTCAACACCCTCGTCCTGCGCACCGACCTGTCCGGCGACCCCACCTTCCGCGAACTCCTGGGCCGCGTCCGGGAATTCGACCTCGCCGCCTACGCCCACCAGGACGTGCCCTTCGAGCGGCTGGTCGAACTCCTCAACCCCACCCGCGCCCAGAGCCACCACCCGCTCTTCCAGACCATGCTCGTCCTCCAGAACCAGGGCCCCGCCGCCCTCGACCTCCCCGGACTCACCGTCACCGGGGTGCCCGCCGAGGCCGAGGTCAGCAAGTTCGACCTGTCCTTCGCCTTCACCGAGACCTACGACGACGACGGCGCCCTCGACGGCATGCGGGCCACCGTCGACTACGCCACCGAACTCTTCGACGAGGAAACCGTCCGGCACCTCGCCGACCGGCTCGTCATGCTGCTCGACGCCGTCACCACCGACCCGGACCGCCCCCTGCACACCTACGAGCTGCTCAGCCCCGCCGAACACGCCCGCCTCGCCGCCCTCGGCACCGGACCCGCCGACGACCTGCCCCCCACCACGGTCCCCGCCCTCTTCGCGGAGTGGGTCCGGCGCACCCCCGACGCCCCGGCCGTCCGCGACGCCACCACCACGCTCACCTACGCCGAACTCGACGCCCGCGCCGACGCCCTCGCCCGCCGTCTCGCCGACCGGGGCGTGGGCCCCGAGGACCGGGTCGCCGTCGCACTGCCCCGCACCCACCAGCTCGTCGTCGCCCTGCTCGCCGTCCTCAAGGCCGGCGCCGCCTATCTGCCGCTGGACCCGGACTACCCCGCCCAGCGCCTCTCCTACATGATCGAGGACGCCCGCCCCCGGCTCCTCCTCACCACCGAGGAACTCCACCGCGGCCTCCCTCAGCACGGGGTGCCGCACCTGTACACCGACGGGCCCGGCGCCACCGGCGCGCCCGCCGCGCCCGTCCGCCCCCGCCTCCACCCGGCCCACCCCGCCTACGTCATCTACACCTCCGGCTCCACCGGCCGCCCCAAGGGCGTCGTCGTCACCCACCGGGGTGTCCGCGCGATGGCGAGGACCCAGAGCGAACGGCTGGGCGTCGGACCGGGCAGCCGGGTGCTGCACATGGCGTCCGTCAGCTTCGACGCCGCGTTCTGGGAGCTGTGCATGGGCCTGCTCACCGGCGCCTGCCTGGAGATCGACACCCGCGACGCCCTGCTGCCCGGCCCCGCCCTGGCCGCACTCGTCCGCGACCGCGGCGTCACCCACCTCACCATGCCGCCCGCCGCCCTCGCCGTGATGCCCCCGGACTCCCTGCCCACCGGCCTCACCCTGGCCCTGGCCGGCGAGGTCCTCCCGCCCGCTCTCGTGCACACCTGGGCCCACGACCGCGTCGTCGTCAACGCCTACGGACCCACCGAGACCACCGTCTGCGCCACCATGAGCACCCCCCAGCACGCCCGGGGCCCGCTCGCCCCCGACCGCACCGTCCCGATCGGCGACCCCGTGGACGGCACCCGCGTCCACGTCCTCGACCGGTGGCTGGAGCCCGTGCCACCGGGCGTCACCGGCGAGCTGTACGTCTCCGGCGAAGGCGTCGCCCGCGGCTACCTCGGCCGGGCGGACCTCACCGCCTCCCGGTTCGTCGCCGACCCGTTCGGCCCCGCCGGCGGGCGCATGTACCGCACCGGGGACCTGGTCCGCCGGACGCCGGACGGACGCCTCCTCTTCGTCTCCCGCGCCGACGACCAGGTCAAGCTCCGCGGCTTCCGCATCGAACTCGGCGAGATCGAGGCCGCGCTCACCGCGCACCCCGCCGTCGCCGCCGCCTGCGTCACCGTGCGCGAGGACCGCCCCGGCGACCGACGCCTGGTCGCCTACACCGTCACGGCCGAGGGCGCCGCCGACCCGGGCTGGGCCGAACTGCGCGCCCACCTCACCGCCACCCTGCCCGAGTACATGGTGCCCGGCGCCCACGTCCGGCTGGACGCCCTGCCGCTGACGCCCAACGGCAAGACCGACCGGCGCGCCCTGCCCGCCCCCGACCACCGGGCGACGGGCCGCGGACGGGCCCCGCGCACCGCCCGCGAGCGCGCCCTGTGCGAGGTGTTCGCCCAGACCCTCGGCGTCCCCGAGGTCGGCGTCACCGACGACTTCTTCGCCCGGGGCGGCCACTCCCTGCTCGCCGTGACCCTGGCCCGCCGCATCGGGGAGCGCTGCGGCCTGCGCCCCTCCCTGCGCGCCCTGTTCGCCACACCCACCGTCGAGGGCGTGGACCGCCTGCTCGGCAGGGGCCCGGGGGAGGAGGAGCACGAGGAGGCGGCCGCCCCGGACTTCGCCGCCGAGGTCCGCCTCGACCCCGCCGTCACCGCCGCGCACCGGCGCACGGAGCCCGGGACCGACCCGGCGCGCCGCCCCGCCCGCCCCTCCGCCCGGCCCCTGCTCACCGGCGCCTCCGGCTTCCTCGGCGCCTTCCTCCTGCGGGACCTCATCGAGGCCACGGACGGCCCGGTCGACTGCCTGGTCCGCGCCGCGAGCCCCGACAGCGCGGCCCAGCGCATCCGGGCGAACCTGGAGCACTACGGCCTCTGGCGCCCCCGGTACGCGGACCTGATCCGCCCCGTCCCCGGGGACCTCGCCGCTCCCGGCCTCGGCCTCGCGGCGGACGAGCGCGCCGCCCTCGCCCGCCGCCTCGGCCCCGTCCTGCACAACGGGGCCCGGGTCAACTTCGCCGCCCCGTACGGGGATCTGCGCGCGCCCAACGTCGCCGGCACCGAGGAGCTGCTGCGCCTGCTCGCGGACTCCGGCTCGCCCGGCCTGCACTACGTCTCCACCACCAGCGTGTACGCCCCGTCGCGGGGCAAGGGCGGCGAACTGCTCACCGAGTCCTCCCCGACGGGCCCGGTGGAGGAACTGCCCGACGGCTACTCCCGGACCAAGTGGGTGGCCGAACAGCTGGTCGGCCTGGCCGGCGAGCGCGGCCTGCCGGTGACCGTGCACCGCCCCGGCCGCATCAGCGGGGACACCGCGACCGGTGCCTGCCAGGACCGCGACCTGCTGTGGCAGCTCATCAAGGGCTGCCTCCAGGCCGGAGCCGTGCCGGACATCGCGCACGGGACGACCGACTGGGTGCCCGTGGACTACGTCAGCGCCGCCGTCACCGCCCTCTCCACCGCCGACCGGCCCGCCGGGCAGACATACCACTACACCGATCCGGAGCCCCCGTCCCTGGGCCGCGTGTTCGAGGCGGCGACCCGCCTCGGGTACGCGCTGCGGCCGGTGACCCGCGAGGAGTGGCGGGCCCGCGTCGCCGAGCAGCCGGACAACGCCGCGCAGCTCTTCCTCGGCGACGACGGAGGGGCCGGCGAGGACGAGACGGACCACCGCCGCTTCGACTCCGGGCGCACGGCCGCCGCCGCGGCGGCGGCCGGAGTGCGCCGACCGCCGCTCACCGACGACGTCCTGACCCGCTATCTGACGTACTTCCAGGTCACGGGCTTCCTCCCGGACCCCGGGGAGACCGCCCTGTCGTAATCGATCACACATCCACCGATTTCACGCGATCGGGCTACAACCATCCGCGCCCTCCGGATGTCCTATCAAGTGGGAGCAAAAGGCTCCCCGAACCGCAAGGGGGAAATATGCGAAAGATCCGTACTGTCGCCACCGCCGGAGCGCTGACCACGCTGCTGGTGGGCGCGACGGCCGCCTTCGGCACGACGGCCTCCGCCGCGCCGAACGTCACCCCGCAAGGGGTCTGCGGCGCGTCCTACAAGACCGTGAACTCGACCGCCGTGGGCAACCTCGGCACGGTCTACCTGACCTACAACGCCTCGAACGGAAAGAACTGCGTCGTCACCATCCGCTCCACGCCGGGCACAGCGAAGAGCATGTCCGCCTACCTCTACGTCCCCGACACCGGCGAGTCCACGTCGGACGACGGGACCTACACCTCCTACGCCGGCCCGGTCTACGCCTACGGCAAGGGCCACTGCGTCAGCTGGGGCGGCCACATCGGCAATGTGTACGCCTCCGTGGAGAACTCCAACTGCGCGTCGCTGAAGGAGCAGCGGACCCTCGAAGTCCGCTGATCCGCGCCGCTCACAGGGACCGCCCCCGGCAGCCGCCGGGGGCGGTCCCGCGCGGTGCGGCCCCGTGCGGCCCCAATTCACCGCTTCGGGGGCGGCGGTGGCCCGGTCTTCCGTACGCTGCCAGCATCGGTCCGGCCGCTGAGGGGGAGTCACATGTCGTTGAGCAAGGGCGCCAACACACCGGTCGCGAGCGCGGACGTGCGGGTGGAACTGGGCTGGCGCACCGGCCCCGGGGCACCCGACGTGGACGCCTCGGCGCTGCTGCTGACGGCGGGCGGCCGGGTCCGCTCGGACGACGACTTCGTCTTCTACAACCAGCCCGTCCACCCGCGCGGCGCCGTCCGCCACGAGGGCCGGCGCCAGGACGGCACCGGCGTGGTCGAAACGGTCCGGGTGACCCTCTCCGCCGTCGAGCCCGACATCGCGACCGTGGTCCTCGCGGCCTCCACCGACGGCACCTTCGGCCGCGTCGCCGGCCTGTACATCCGGGTGCTGGACGCGGCGACCGGCGCCGAGAAGGCCCGGTTCGACCCGGTGGACGCCACGACGGAGACGGCGTTCGTGCTCGGCGAGCTGTACCGGCGCAACGGCGCCTGGAAGTTCCGGGCCGTGGGCCAGGGGTACGCCGCCGGGCTGGCCGGCCTCGCCACCGACTTCGGCATCACGGTGGACGAACCCGCCGCGCCCGCGCCCGTCGTCCCGCCCGCTCCCGCCGCGCCGCCCGTGCGGCTGTCGAAGATCACGCTCACCAAGGCGGCGCCCTCGGTCTCCCTCACCAAGCAGGGGGCGACCTCCGGCGCGATGCGCGTGAACCTCTCCTGGAGCGCCCGCACGCCCCCGCGCGGCTGGATGAACAAGGGCCGCGACGCCGTACGCCTGGAGGACGTCGACCTGGACCTGTCCTGCCTGTGGGAACTGCGGAACGGGGCGAGCGGGATCGTCCACCCCATCAACAACCAGTTCGGTTCGTTCCACCAGCCGCCCTACGTCCAGCTCGACCAGGACGACCGGACCGGCGGCAGCGAGTCCGGCGAGAACCTCACGATCAACCTCGACCACGCCGCCGAGATCAAGCGCCTCCTGGTCTTCGTGGCGATCTACTCCGGCGCCTCCAGCTTCGCCGGGCTGCACGGCGTGGCCACGCTGTACCCGCCCGCCGGACCCCCGATCGAGGTGCTGCTCGACGAGTGCACGGTCCCCTCGCCGGTGGCGGCGATCGCGCTCATCGAGAACGTCGGCGGCGAACTCATCGTCCGCCGGGAGGCGCGGTACATCCTCCTGCCGCCCGGCATCCTCAAGCAGCAGGCCGTGGACCTGGCCTACGACTGGGGCCTTTCCTGGCAGCCGGCGAGCAAGGACTGAGCGGGCCGCCCGTGCGGGAGGGGCCGGGCCCGGCCGGCTCCGGCTCGCAGGCGAAGACCGGTGAATTCACCGATGTCGTGGACGCGTCACACCTGGGACCTTGTGCGGGCAGGCAACCACAACCCCGCGTCCCTCCAGGAGTGCCCCATGCGTCGTCGTTCACCGCGCCGCCTCCTCGGCGTCCTCGCCACCGTCGCCGCCGCGTTCACCCTCTTCGCCCCGGCCGCGACGGCCGGTGCCGCCGAAGCCCCGGCCCCGGTCCGCGCGGCCGCCGTCCAGCCGCTGTCGACCAGCACCCCGGTCGTCTTCGTCCACGGCTACACCGGCAGCGCCTCCAACTGGGTCACCGCCATGAGCGTCTTCCGCCTCAACGGCTGGTCCAGCTCCAACCTCTTCGCGTACGAGTACAACTCCTACGGCGACAACGTCACCAACGCCCAGGGCCTGGCCGCGTTCGTCAACGGCGTGAAGTCCCGCACCGGAGCGAGCAAGGTCGCCCTCGTCAACCACTCCATGGGCGGCCTGGTCAGCCAGTACTACCTGAAGGTGCTGGGCGGCCACACCAGCGTCAGCCACCTCGCCTCCATCGCGGGCGCCAACCACGGCACCACGGCCGCGGGCGCCTGCCTGATCTACACCACCTGCCGGCAGATGTACCCCGGCTCCTCGTTCATCGCCCAGATCACCGCGGGTGACGAGACGCCCGGCGACACCCGGTACGCCACCTGGTACTCGGCGTGCGACGGCGTCATCCTCCCGTACACCAGCACCCGGCTGAGCGGCGCCACGAACCACAGCGTGCTCTGCCAGAACCACATCGGGTTCCTGGCGGACACGAGCGTCCTCGGCGACATCGCCCGGTTCATCGCCTCCTGATCCGCGAGACCCGCACGGGTCCGGTCCCCGGCGCGACACCGCCGGGGACCGGACCCGTTCACGCTGCCCGGCCGGCCGCACCCGGGCGGTGCGCCGGGATCACGCGCGCAGCGCGTAGAAGCGCATGGCCGTGTTCGGCACGAAACCGATCCGGGGATAGACCGGCGCGCCCGCCGCCGTCGCGTGCAGCGTGGCCCGGGTCAGCCCGGTGGCCCGGCCGCCCTCGTACAGCGCCTTGCGCGTCACGGCCTCCCCGTACCCCCGGCGCTCCCAGCGCGGATCGGTGGCGACGAGCACGACGAAGAGACGGCCCGCCGTCTCGACGGTGGCGGCACAGGTCACCGGCTCGCCCTCCCGCAGTCCGAGGTAGGCGTGCACCCCGTTCTTCCACAGCGCGGAGCCGGCCAGGCCGTCGCGGCCCGCCTCCAGTGGGAAGCTGTAGGCGCGGGAGTTGAGGTCCGCGTACGCGAGGAGCCGGTCGTCGTCGGTGACGCGTACGAACTCCAGCTCGGAGTGCGACGGTTCGGGCAGGGGGAGCAGGTCGCCGGCCATGCCGGTGCCGGGGAAGGCGTGGACCAGTCCGGCCCGCCCGGCCGCCGCGTCCAGCGTGGCGCGGGCCTCCTCCGTCAGGAGGTCGTCGAAGACCCACAGGAAGCCCGGCCGCGTCTTCGCCCGCATGATGTCCGCCGCCTGGCCGAGGCGTTCCGCCGCGAGGGCCGCGCCGGCGCCGGGCTCGGTGAGCGTGACGCAGTTCCAGAACGGGAAGGCGCAGTCGGCCCAGCGCACGGCGATCCCCGGCAGGTCGCGCACGTCCGCACCGGCGTCCCGGTCGAGCACCAAGGTCCGCCAGCCCACCGCGAGTTGCTCCATCGATTCCACCGCGTCGGCGAGATCCGCCACCACAACTCCTCGGGGTAGAGAGCGTGCGGGACACCTGCCCGGACGCCGGCCGGGCCCGGCCCGCCGCCGCTTCGGATCATAGGCGCGCGACGGCCCGGCGCGCGGCGATCCGCCCACGTGTGAGCCCTCCGACGGACCCCGGAATCACGGCACTTGACTTCGAGCGCGCTTCAACGCGGAGCATGAGGGACATGAACAGCGCGAACCACACGAACCCGCAGATCGTCCTCGGTACCATGGCCTTCGGCACCCAGGTCGATGCCGCCACCTCCTTCGCGATCCTCGACTCCTTCGTCGACGGTGGCGGCGCCTGGCTCGACACCGCCAACTGCTACTCCTTCTGGGCCGACCCGAGCGGTCTCGGCGGCGCCAGCGAGCGGGTGATCGGCGCCTGGCTCCGGGCCCGCCCCGGAGCCCGCGCGTCCGTGCGCATCGCGACGAAGGTCCGGCAGAACCCGCTGGTCCCGCACTCCTGGCCGCAGAGCGCCGAAGGGCTGTCGGCCCGGGCCGTCCACGCGGGCATGGCGGAGAGCCTGGAACGCCTCGGCACCGACCACGTGGACCTGCTCTGGGCGCACGCCGAGGACCGCACCGTCCCGCTGGAGGAGACGGTCGGCGCCTTCGGCGAGCTGGTCGCCCGGGGGACCGCGCTGCGGGTCGGCGCGGCGAACCACACCGCCTGGCGCGTCGAGCGCGCCCGCTCGCTGGCCCGGCAGCAGGGCGTCGAGCCCTGGACCGCCCTCCAGTTGCGCCATTCCCTCGTCCACCCCCGCCCGTTCACCCCCCTGCCCGAGGGCGGCCACCGCCTGCTCACGCCGGAGGACCTGGACCTGGCCCGCGCCGAGGGGCTGGCCGTGTGGGCGTACAGCTCGCTGGTGTGGGGCGCCTACACCCGCCCGGACAAGCAGTTCCCCGACACCTACGACCACCCCGGCACCGCCCGGGTGCTGACGGTCCTGGACGAGGTCGCCAAGGAGGTCTCCGCGACGAAGAACCAGGTCGTCCTCGCCTGGCTGCTCCAGCAGGGCATCTCCCCGATCGTCGGCGTGAGCCGGGTGGTCCATGCCGAGGAGGCCCTGGCGGCCCGCGACGTCCGCCTCACGGAGGACCACCTCGACCGCTTCGAGGCCGTGCGGTAGCGGAGAGGGGGCGGGCCGCCTCCTCCGCGCCCGGGGCCGCCGCTCACGATCCGCTCCGTCGCCGGCGGTGGGCGAACACCCACCGGTTGCCCTCCAGCGCGTCGTTCGGCTCCGGCAGCGGGCCCCGCCCGTGCCGGCGGGTGAACTCGAACGGGGTGTGCGTGGAGGCCGACCAGCCCCTGGCGGCGAGAGCGCCCGCCGAGTCGGGCCGCGGGCCCCGGTCGAAGAGGTCGAGCAGGTCGATCCCGATGCGCTCCCGTGTCGCCGTGTAGGTCGCGCTGTCGCGGTACGCCATGAGGTCCGCCTCCAGCTTCGCCTCGAAGGCCAGCGCACTGCCCCCGGCGGCCAGCAGGTCCACGGTGTCCATCAGGTACGTCTCGGCGGCGGCCGGCAGGTAGAAGAGCAGGCCCTCCGCGAGCCAGACGCTCGGCGCGGCGGCGTCGAACCCGGCACCGGTCAGCGCGGTCGCCCAGTCGTCGCGCAGATCGACGGCGACCGGCACCCGCGTCGCCTTCGGGACGGCCGCCGCCTCCGCAAGCACCCGGTGCTTGAACGCCAGCACCCCCGCCCGGTCGATCTCGTAGAACACGCAGCCGGACGGCCAGTCCAGCCGGAACGCCCGCGTGTCGAGACCGGCGCCCAGGAGCACCACCTGCCGGGCGCCCGCGAGCACCGACCGTACGACGAAGTCGTCCAGCACCCGCGTGCGCAGCCCGAAGTACCGGGCGAACCGCCCCCACAACGGGTCGGCTTCCCCGTCCGCGACCTGCTCGATGCGCACCGGCCATCCCGCGCACGCCGGTGCCGCCCGCACGAAGTGCTCGGCGTACAGGTCCCGGGCCAGGCTGTCGCGGCGGTGGGTCTCGATCGACCGGGCGGCGGCGACCAGCAGGGCGGTCAGGCCCACGCCCCCGTCCACGCCCGCCGCGTCCGGGATCGCCGCGATGGTGCCGAGTGCCTCGTTCATGGGGTCCTTCCTTCCGGGAGCAGGACGGGTTTGACGACCCGGCCCGCCTCGCAGTCGCGTTCGGCCTCGTTGACGGCGGACAGGGGATAGGTGCGGATCAGCCGGTCGAAGGGGAACCGGCCGGCCCGCCACAACTCCGTCAGGACGGGAATGAGCAGGCCCGGTACGGCGTCGCCCTCGCAGATGTGGCGGACGGCGCGGCCCCGGTCCAGGGTGCCCGGCTCCAGCGGGAGCGGGGTGTGGAGGCGGGCCACCAGGCCCAGCGTGCCGGTGGGCCGCAGCGCGAGGAGGGCGTCGTTGATGAGGCGCGGGGACGCCGTCGTGTCGAGCGCGTACCGCGCGCCGCCGCCGGTCAGCCGGCGGATGCGCTCCGGCAGCCCGGCCTGCCCCGCGGCCAGCGGGAGGGCGCCGAACCGCTCGGCGAGGGCCAGCCGTTCGGCGTGCCGGTCCACCGCGACGCACACCGCCCCGGCTGCCCCCGCCGCCATGACCGCGGCCAGCCCCACCGCCCCCGCGCCCAGCACCACCAGCGTGTCGCCGGGTCCGGCGCGGAAGGTGTTCAGCACGGCCCCGGCCCCGGTGAGGAACCCGCAGCCGAGCGGCCCCAGCAGCTCGACGGGCAGCGCGGGATCGACGCGGACGGCGTTGCGGGCGGACACCAGCGCGTACGCGCCGAACGAGGACTGGCCGAACCAGCGGGGGGCGAGCGCCTTGCCGTCCGCGTCGGTGAGCCGGGGCGGCTCCCCGGCCCGGCCCCCGAAGAGGTTGAGGGAGGCGAAGGAGTCGCAGTAGGCGGGGGCCGCGCCCCGGCAGTTGGCGCACTGCCCGCACGAGTCGAAGCTGAGGACGACGTGGTCCCCGACGCCCGGCTCCGACCCGCCGCCGCCCGTCCGCACGACGACCCCGGACCCCTCGTGGCCGAGGACGGCGGGCAGCGGGCTGCGGCCCCCGGACCGCCGGACCGCCAGGTCGGTCCGGCACATCCCGCACCCCGCGATCTCGACCAGCAGCTCACCGGGGGCGAGCGCGCCGTCCAGCACGACGTCCTCGACCGTGAACGGTTCGCCGTACCCGCGCAGCACCGCCGCCCGGAACCGGGTGGGCGTCATGCGTCCTCCGGGCGGTGGACGACGAACGGGCGCAGGTTGCCGTACAGCCCCCACGGACCGCCCGCCACGCCGACCCCGCTCTCCTTGATCCCGGCGAAGGGCTGGGCCAGGGACAGTTCGGCGTGGTGGTTGATCCAGGCCGTGCCGCACTCCAGCCGGCCGGCCACCTCCTCGGCCCGGTCCGGATCGGTGCCCCAGACGGAGCCGCCGAGCCCGAAGCCGGTGCCGTTGGCCGCGGTGATCGCCTCGTCGAGGTGCCCGTACGGCAGCACCGGCAGGACCGGTCCGAACTGTTCCCGCGTCACCACCGCACTGCCGGGCGGCACGTCGGTGAGGACGGTGGGTGCGAAGAAGTACCCCGGCCCGTCGAGCCGGTGGCCGCCGGCCGCGGCGCGCGCGCCGTCCGCGAGGGCCCGGGCGGTCAGCGCCGCGACGCGGTCCAGCTGCGCGGCGTTGCTGACCGGACCCAGCCGGGTCTCCGGGTCCAGGCCGCTGCCGACCGGGACGGCCTTCGCCCGCGCGGCGAGCGCCTCCACCACCTCCGTGTGCAGCCGGGCGGGCACGTACACCCGCTTCACCGCCATGCACACTTGCCCGCAGTTGCGGAAGGCCGCCCAGAACAGCCGGTCCGCGACGCCTTCCACATCGACGTCGTCGAGGAGCACGGCCGCGTCGTTGCCGCCCAGCTCCAGCGTCACCCGCGCCAGGGACGCCGCCGCCTGCGCGGCGACCGCCCGCCCGGTCGCCACCGAACCGGTGAAGGTGACGTGCCGGATGCCCGGATGGGCGGCCAGGCGCGCGCCGAGCGGCTCGCGCCCGGTGACGACCGTCAGCACCCCCTCGGGCAGCACCCCGGCCAGCACGGACCCCAGCAGCCGGGTGGCGAGCGGGGTGTACGGGGAGGGCTTGAGGACCATCGTGTTGCCCGCCGCGAGCGCGGGCGCGAACTTCGCCGCCGCCAGTTGCAGCGGGAAGTTCCAGGGCACGATCGCGGCCACGGGCCCGAGGGAGCGCCAGCGGACCTCGCTGCGCACCGGCCGGCCGTCGTCGATCCGCCGCGTCCTGGGGGCCAGTCCGACGAAGTACCGGAGCCGGGCCGCCGTGCGGGCGGTCTCGGCGTACGACTCGGCCAGCGGTTTGCCCTGCTCGCGGGTGAGCAGCCGGGCGAGGTCGCCGGCGGCGGCCTCC
>NZ_JAKRGC010000085.1 GCF_022347745.1 Streptomyces sp. OfavH-34-F | reverse complement strand
TCACGGACACGGCGAGTCCGAGCGCGAGCGAGACCACCCCGACGACGGCGATGCCGACGCCCGAACCGACCTGGAACAGCAACAACAGGGCCAGGTCCGTGAGGACGACGGTGACCGAACCGTAGACGAGCTGTGCGGCAGTGGGACGCGGCATGGCTGATTCCGTCCTCGGGACGTCGGATGGGCTTGCTCTCGACACGGTCGCGCTGTCGAACGACTCTATGACGGGGAATGCCCGTGAGGAACGGCCGGTAAGCGTAACCTAACCCACAGTGCCGGTGCACAGGGGGCGCACGGAGTCACCCCGGGCGCCCGGGGGCGGGGCTGACGCGCCGGCAGGTCACGGAACGGGAGCGACATTTCGTCCGGATACCGGAATGGTGCTCCTGCATAGTGCACTTGCTCTGTCCAAGTCAAGGTCTGTCTTTTCTTCCGTAACTCCGGTCGAATGTCGTCACTTGTGACGCGTTTCCGCGCGCGGCCTCTCCACACCTCCGGGCCGCCGTCGCGGACGCCGGGGAGGACTGCATCACGTGATCATTAAGAGACGGGCGCTTCGGACCGGAGCGATTGTCGTGGCCATGGCCGCGACCGCCGCGACCGCATCCGCCTTCGCCACCGCTCAGGCTGATGACCAGGCGTCAGGCACCGCCAAGATCGACCGCCGGGATCCGGCGTCGGCCAGGGGTGGCGAGCACAACCTGGAGGGCCCGTTCAGCAAGCAGCAGGCCGCTCAGCGTCAGGCTGCCCTGGAACAGGTCATATCCGGCGACAAGAAGGTTTCGTCGCGCGGGGGCTCCAAGGTCGTCAAGCTCGACGACAAGAAGTACGTCGAGCTGGGCCGTGAGAAGACCGACAAGATCTTCACCGTCCTGGTGGAGTTCGGCAGCCAGGTCGACGACACGACCATGTACGACCCGGACGGCGACGGCCCCAAGCCGCCCGTCAAGAAGTACGGCGGCACGCCGGGCCCGCTGCACAACCAGATAGCCCAGCCGGACCCGAAGAAGGACAACAGCACCGCCTGGCAGGCCGACTACAACCAGGCCCACTTCCAGGAGCTGTACTTCGGCGAGGGTGCCGGTACCAACTCGCTCAAGACGTACTACGAGAAGACGTCGTCCGGCCGCTACTCGGTCGAGGGCGAGGTCTCCGACTGGGTCAAGGTCCCGTACAACGAGGCCCGGTACGGCTCGAACTACTGCGGCCAGAGCAACTGCGCCAACTCCTGGGACATGGTCCGGGACGGCGTCAACGCCTGGGTCGCGGACCAGAAGGCGAAGGGCCGCACGCTCGACCAGATCAAGGCGGACCTGGCGCAGTACGACCAGTGGGACCGCTACGACCACGACAACGACGGCAACTTCAACGAGCCCGACGGCTACATCGATCACTTCCAGATCGTGCACGCGGGCGAGGACGAGTCGGCCGGCGGCGGTGCCCAGGGCTCCGACGCGATCTGGGCGCACCGCTGGTACGCGTACGGCACCAACGCCGGCGCCACCGGCCCGGCCGAGAACAAGGCGGGCGGCACCGAGATCGGTGACACCGGCATCTGGGTCGGCGACTACACCGCGCAGCCCGAGAACGGCGGACTGGGCGTCTTCGCCCACGAGTACGCCCACGACCTCGGTCTCCCGGACCTCTACGACACGACCAACACCGCCGAGAACTCGGTCGGCTTCTGGTCGCTGATGTCGGCGGGCTCCTGGCTCGGCACCGGCAAGGGCAGCATCGGGGACATGCCCGGTGACATGACGTCCTGGGACAAGCTCCAGCTGGGCTGGCTGAACTTCGCCGAGGCCAAGGCCGCCACGAAGTCCACCCACAAGCTGGGCGTCTCCGAGTACAACACCAACGACAAGCAGGCGCTCGTCGTCACGCTGCCCGAGAAGCCCGTCACCACCGCCGTCACGGCCCCCGCCGAGGGTGCTTCGCAGTGGTGGAGCGACATGGGCGACAACCTCAACAACACGCTGTCCCGCCCGGTCGACCTCACCGGCAAGACCAAGGCGTCCCTGGACCTCCAGGGCTGGTGGGACATCGAGAAGGACTACGACTACCTCTACACCGAGGTGTCCACCAACGGCGGCACCAGCTGGACCGCGATCGACGGCACCGCCGACGGCAAGGCGATCCCGCGCGACGCCAGCGACAAGCCGGCCCTGACCGACGTCTCGGGCGCGTACAAGAAGCTGTCGTACTCGCTGGACGCCTACGCGGGCCAGAAGATCGACATCCGCTTCCGCTACGCCACCGACGGCGGCGCGGGCGGCAAGGGCTTCACCGCCGACACCATCTCGGTGACGGCGGACGGCGCCGAGCTGTTCTCGGACAACGCCGAGGCCGGTGACAACGGCTGGACCAGCAAGGGCTTCTCGCGGGTCGGCTCGTCGTTCACCAAGAACTACCCGCAGTACTACATCGCGGAGAACCGTCAGTACGTCAGCTACGACAAGACGCTGCAGACGGGCCCGTACAACTTCGGCTTCTCCCAGACCCGTCCGGACTGGGTCGAGCACTACCCGTACCAGAACGGCCTGCTCGTCTGGCTGTGGGACACCTCCCAGAAGGACAACAACGTCTCGCAGCACCCCGGCCAGGGCCTGATCCTGCCGGTGGACGCGCACGCGAAGCCGCTGAAGTGGGCGAACGGCTCGGTCATGCGCAACAAGATCCAGCCCTTCGACGCCCCGTTCAGCTGGTACCCGACGGACGGCTTCACGCTGCACCAGGCCGACCAGGCCGTGAAGATCAAGCCGCAGCTCGGCGTCCCGGCGTTCGACGACCGCACGGGCACCTACTGGTACAAGGAGAACCCGACCGGCAGCGTCAAGGTTCCTGACACCAACACCCGCATCACGATCGTCAGCGAGCCGCTCAGCGGCGAGACGATGACCGTCCGGGTGGGCCCCTCGAAGAAGTAGTACCGCATCACCGCAGGTCACAGCATGATCGGCCGTCGCCCTCTAGCGGGCGGCGGCCGATCGTGTTTAGGTGCCTCTGTTCACTTTCTTATTGACACGATGTCTCACGGGGGAGCGCGTACGTATGGCAGGCGGAGGATTCAGCAAGTTGCCCAACGGCAGCGTGGTCGTCGCGATCACCCTGCCGCGACCCGACCGGGGCCCCGGGCCCGGCGCCCCGGTCCGGGTGCTGGTGCACGCCGCCAACCGGCCCCGCGCCCTGACCCGGCTGCGCAACCTGGGCCTGCGCGCCGTCTACCTGCGCGGCAACGCCGAGCCGCCCACCCCGGACGAGATCACCGCCGTGCTGCACCACCCGGACGGGCTCCTGTGGCGCGCCCGGCCCGGGTGCGCCGAGGAGCTGTGGCACCCGATCCGCAGCCTGCTGGAGCCCGTACCGGCCGCACAGGGCTGAGCCCGGTCCCCGCAGGGGCCGGGGCGCCCGTACGGCCGCTCAGACGACCGGCTCGCCCGTCAGCGTCACGCCCGCCTCGCGCAGCTCCGCCAGCGCCCGGTCCGTCGTCGCCGGGGCGACCCCCGCCGTCAGGCCGAGCAGCACCTGCGTGGCGAAGCCCTCGCGGACGGCGTCCAGCGCGGTCGCCCGCACGCAGTGGTCGGTTGCGATGCCGACCACGTCGACCTCGCCGACGTTCCGCTCGCGCAGCCACGCGGCGAGCCCGGTGCCGTTCTCGTCCAGGCCCTCGAAGCCGCTGTACGCCGCCGCGTGGGCCCCCTTGTCGAACACCGTGTCGATCGCCCCCGAGGCGACCGCCGGCGCGAAGTTGGGGTGGAAGCCCACGCCCTCCGTACCGGCCACGCAGTGGGGCGGCCAGGAGTGCTCGAAGTCCGGCGTGGCCGAGAAGTGGTCGCCCGGATCGATGTGGTGGTCCCGGGTGGCCACCACGTACCGGTAGGCGGGCCGGCTCTCGCCGATCAGGTCCGTGATGGCGGCGGCGACATCGGCACCCCCCGCCACGGCGAGGCTCCCGCCCTCGCAGAAGTCGTTCTGGACGTCCACGACGATCAAGGCGCGGTGCATGGGAATGGTCCTTCGGGGTGGGGAGAGGAGCGGAGCGGTTCGGGGATGGTGCCGAGACTAGAGAGTCCAGCGGGGCGAGGGGGAAATCAAGCCCTTCCGGGGTCCGGGCGGGGCGGGCGGCGCGCCGGGCGCGCCGCGTCAGACGTACTCGGTGGGGATGACCGCCTCGCCGCGCGACAGCTGCGTCGCGGACAGCGGCAGCCCCTCACGCGCCGCGATGTGCCGCTCCCGCGCCGCGTCCAGCGGCTCGCGGGCGACCACCTCGCCGCCCCGGACCAGCTCCACCAGCAGCTGCCGGCCGGCCAGCTCCGCCGGGACCGGTCCGGTGCCGACGACCTCCGCCTCGGCGATCCCGTGCTCGTCCAGCCGGCGCGCCGCCCACTTGCGGCCGCCCTTGGACGACTTCGCGCCCATCGACTTCTTCGCGACCGGGCGCAGCTCGTCGGCCGGGTCCGCCGACTCCGCGCGGGCGACGAGCTTGTAGACCATCGAGCAGGTGGGGTGCCCGCTGCCGGTGACGAGCTGGGTGCCCACCCCGTACGCGTCCACCGGGGCGGCGGCCAGCGAGGCGATGGCGTACTCGTCCAGGTCCGAGGTGACCACGATCTTCGTCCCGGTGGCGCCCAGCTCGTCGAGCTGCTGGCGCACCCGGTGGGCGACGAGCAGCAGGTCGCCGGAGTCGATCCGTACCGCGCCCAGCTCGGGCCCGGCGATCTCCACCGCCGTGCGGACGGCCTCCGTCACGTCGTACGTGTCCACCAGCAGCGTCGTCCCGCGCCCGAGCGAGTCCACCTGGGCGGTGAAGGCGTCGCGCTCCGAGTCGTGCAGCAGGGTGAAGGCGTGGGCGCTCGTCCCGACCGTCGGGATGTTGTAGCGGAAGCCCGCGGCCAGGTCCGATGTGGTGTCGAAGCCGCCGATGTACGCGGCGCGCGCCGAGGCGACCGCCGACAGCTCGTGGGTGCGGCGCGCGCCCATCTCGATCAGGCCGCGCCCGCCCGCCGCCGCCGACATCCGGGAGGCCGCGGCGGCGATCGCCGAGTCGTGGTTGAGGATCGACAGGATCACCGTCTCCAGCAGCACGCACTCGGCGAAGGAGCCCTCGACGCGCAGGATCGGCGAGCCCGGGAAGTACACCTCGCCCTCCGGGTAGCCCCAGATGTCGCCGCTGAACCGGTAGTCCGCCAGATAGTCCAGGGTCGGCCCGTCCACGACCGCCCGGTCGCGCAGGAAGCCGAGCATCTCGTCGTCGAAGTGGAAGTTCTCCACCGCGTCCAGGACCCGTCCGGTGCCGGCGACGACGCCGTACCGCCTGCCCTCGGGCAGCCGGCGGGTGAAGGCTTCGAAGACGGAGTGCCGCCCGGCCGTGCCGCCCTTCAGCGCGGCCTGCACCATCGTGAGCTCGTACTGGTCGGTGAAGAGCGCGGTCGACGGCACACCGACCCGTCGCCCAAGGTCCGGAGAGTTCATGCCGGGGATGCTACCCCTATTTCGTCAAAGTGACGAGATGGGGTCCGGGAGGCGGCGCGGCGAGGGGGCCGTTTGTGCGATGCGCCACGACGAGTGGCAGCATGGGACAGGTGAGCGTCGCCCCTACAGAGATCGAACGTCCCGAATCGGCCGGGGAACAGTTCGTGGTCCCCGAGCCCGACGTCCCCTGGGTGACGTTGGTCCACAACGACCCGGTCAACCTCATGAGCTACGTGACCTACGTGTTCCAGGCGTACTTCGGCTACTCCAAGGACAAGGCGCACAAGCTGATGCTGGACGTCCACCAGAAGGGCCGCGCCGTCGTCTCCAGCGGCAGCCGCGAGGAGATGGAACGCGACGTCCAGGCCATGCACGGCTACGGGCTGTGGGCCACCCTCACCCAGGACCGCACCTGACCGCTCGGCCGCCCGCTCCCCTCCCGCTCCCCTCCCGCACCGCCCGCCCGACCATCATCGGAGAGAACCCATGGCCGGCCACTTCGAGGCCACCCCCGGCGGCGGCGCGGCCGTCGCGCTCGACGAGGTGGAGATCGCGATCCTGCGCTCCCTCGCCGTCCAGCTCCTGGAACTCATCGGCCCGGGCGACGAGCCGGCCGAGGGCGAGGACCCGCTCGCCGCCCTGTTCACCGAGGGCCCCAGCGAACCGCCCGCCGACCCGGCCCTGGCCCGCCTCTTCCCCGAGGCCTACGGCGACGAGGACGACGAACTGCGCGCCGCCTCCGCCGAGTTCCGCCGCTTCACCGAGAACGACCTGCGCACCCGCAAGCGCGAGGACGCCCTCGCCGTCGTCCGCACCCTGGACGCGCTGACACCGGCCGGCGAGGGCGCCGTGCTCACCCTCGACGCCGACGAGTGCCGCCACTGGCTGGGCTCGCTCAACGACCTCCGGCTCACCATCGGCACCCGCCTGGAGGTCACCGACGAGGACGACGGCGAGGAGGGCTCGCTCTACCGGCTCCCCGACAGCGACCCCCGCAAGCCCATGGTCATGGCCTACCTCTGGCTCGGCGCCCTCCAGGAGACCCTGGTCGAGACGATGATGCCGTGACGCCCGGCGAGGGCCTCCGCGTCACCTGAACGGCCGCCCTCGGCTGCCCCCGCCCGCCCGGTCCGCGTCTACTGGTGATCCGGCCGGAGAAGGGCGCAGCCAATGACATCGGCGCAGATCGACGACCAGGGGCGGGGCGGCCCGCACCCCGCCGCCGCGGACACCACGACCTCCGCCGAGGGCTACCGCAGGGCACTCGGCGCCCGCCAGATCCAGATGATCGCGATCGGCGGCGCCATCGGCACCGGGCTCTTCCTCGGCGCCGGCAAGGCCATCGCCAAGGCCGGCCCCAGCCTCGTGCTGGCCTATGCCGTGGCCGGGCTGGTCATCTTCTTCATCATGCGGGCGCTGGGCGAACTCCTCATGTACCGCCCGGTCTCGGGCTCCTTCTCGGAGTACGCCCGCGAGTTCGTCGGCCCCTTCGCGGGCTTCGTCACCGGCTGGACGTACTGGCTGTTCTGGGTCGTCACCGGCATCACCGAAGTCACCGCCGCCGCCCAGTACATGACCTACTGGTTCGCCGTCCCGCCCTGGGTGTCCGCCCTCGGCTTCACGATCGTCCTCTACGGCGTGAACCTCATCTCCGTGAAGCTCTTCGGCGAGCTGGAGTTCTGGTTCTCGATGGTCAAGGTCACCGCCATCGTCGGCATGATCCTCATCTGCGCCGGCATCCTGACCCTCGGCTTCTCCGACGCCGGGGACACCGCGAGCGTCACCCACCTCTGGTCCGAGGGCGGCTTCTTCCCGCACGGGATCAAGGGCACCCTGATGACGCTCCAGATCGTGATGTTCGCCTTCCTCGCCGTCGAGCTCGTCGGCGTCACCGCGGGCGAGTCCAAGGACCCCGCCACCGTGCTGCCCCGGGCCATCAACACCGTGCCCTGGCGCATCGCCGTCTTCTACGTCGGCGCCCTGGTCATGATCCTCTCGGTGGTCCCGTGGACCGCGTTCTCCCCGGGCGTCTCGCCCTTCGTCGAGGCGTTCCGGAAGATGGGCCTCGGCATCGGCGCCGGCATCGTCAACTTCGTCGTCCTGACCGCCGCGCTCTCCTCCTGCAACTCCGGCATGTACTCCACCGGCCGGATGCTGCGCGACCTCGCGCTCAACGGCCAGGGCCCGAAACTCTTCACCCGGCTCACCCGCGGCGGCACCCCGCTCGTCGGCACCACGTTCTCCGCCGTCCTCATGCTCGCCGGCGTCTGGATCAACTACCGCTGGCCCGGCGACGCCTTCACCTACGTCGTCTCCTTCGCCACGATCTCCGGCATGTGGGCCTGGATCATGATCCTGGTCAGCCAGCTCCGCTACCGCCGCCTGGCCGCGCGCGGACTGCTCCCGCAGTCCTCCTTCCGCGCCCCCGGCGCCCCGTACACCAGCGTCTTCGCGCTCGTGTTCATCGCCGCGGTCGTCGTCATGATGGGCATCGACGAGGACACCAGGATCTCGCTGTACTGCGCCCCGCTGTGGGCCCTGATCCTCGGCGTCGCGTACCTGGTGCTGCGCTCCCGCGACCCGGAGCGCCGGGCCGCCGAAGCGCCCGCCAAGCGCTGAGGCGTACGCCCCCACCAGCGGCGTTTCACGATGCGGGCCGCCCCGTACCACGCCTCGGTACACCGGGGCCGGTCGGCCTATCCTGGGCGCCATGCTGACCATCACCCAGACGCTGTACGACCGGATCGTGGCGCACGCCCGCGCCGATCACCCCGACGAGGCGTGCGGCGTCGTCGCCGGCCCCGCGGGCAGCGGCCGCCCCGAGCGCTTCATCCCGATGCTCAACGCCGCGCGCTCGCCCACCTTCTACGAGTTCGACTCCGCCGACCTGCTCAAGCTCTACCGCGAGATGGACGACCGCGACGAGGAGCCCGTGATCGTCTACCACTCGCACACGGCGACCGAGGCGTACCCCTCGCGCACCGACGTCACGTACGCCAACGAGCCCGGCGCCCACTACGTCCTGGTCTCCACGGCGGACACCGACGACGCGGGCCCCTTCCAGTTCCGCTCGTACCGGATCGTGGACGGCGAGATCACCGAGGAGGAGGTCCGGGTCGTCGAGGCGTACCCGGCGGCCTGACCCCGTCGAGGGGCGGACGGACCCCCTGTGACCAGGGCTGTCCGCCCCTCGAACGCTCATCATCCACCAGGTGAGATCACACTCCGAATCCCCGACCGGGAATCGATACGATGACCGCATGGTTGCCCATGACGTGAGTGACAAGACGCCGGGCTCGCTGCTCGTGGCGCGCCTGCACGTCGACCTGTGCCGCCTCTCCAGCGCGATCTGTACGACCCCACGGTCCGCCGGCCACCGGGCCTGAGCCGGACCGTGCCGGGCGCCGCCGTACGGCCCGGCGCCACGCACCACGCACCACGCACCGACCCCCGCGCGGGGGCAGAGCCGCACGCCATACGCCCACCGCCACCACACAGCTTCGACAGGAGCCCACGCCATGGCCATCGAGGTCCGCATCCCGACCATCCTCCGCACCTACACCGACGGCGCCAAGGCCGTCGAGGGCAAGGGGGACACCCTCGCCGACCTCCTCACGGACCTGGAGAGCCGCCACACCGGCATCCGGGAGCGGATCGTGGACGGCGACGAGCTCCGCCGCTTCGTCAACGTCTACCTGAACGACGAGGACGTCCGCTTCCTGGACGGCATCTCCACCGCGCTCAGCGACGGCGACAGCATCACCATCCTCCCGGCCGTCGCCGGCGGCATGAACTGATGCGCTTCGACAGCCCCCTCGCCGCGGTGGGCAACACCCCTCTGGTGCGCCTGCCGCGGCTGTCGCCGTCCGAGGACGTCCGGATCTGGGCCAAGCTGGAGGACCGCAACCCCACCGGCTCGATCAAGGACCGCCCCGCGCTCCACATGGTCGAGCAGGCCGAGAAGGACGGCCGGCTCACCCCCGGCTGCACGATCCTCGAACCCACCAGCGGCAACACCGGCATCTCGCTCGCCATGGCGGCCAAGCTCAAGGGCTACCGCATCGTGTGCGTCATGCCGGAGAACACCTCCCAGGAACGGCGCGACCTGCTCGCCATGTGGGGCGCCGAGATCATCTCCTCGCCGGCCGCGGGCGGCTCCAACACCGCGGTCCGCGTCGCCAAGGAGCTGTCGGCCGAGCACCCGGACTGGGTGATGCTGTACCAGTACGGGAACCCGGACAACGCGGGCGCCCACTACGCGACGACCGGCCCGGAGATCCTCGCCGACCTCCCGTCGATCACCCACTTCGTCGCCGGCCTCGGCACCACGGGCACGCTGATGGGCGTCGGCCGCTACCTCCGCGAGCACGTCGAGGGCATCAGCATCGTGGCCGCCGAACCCCGCTACGACGACCTCGTGTACGGGCTGCGCAACCTCGACGAGGGCTTCGTGCCCGAGCTGTACGACGCCTCGGTCCTCACCACCCGCTTCTCCGTCGGCTCCGCCGACGCCGTCACCCGCACCCGCGAACTCCTCCAGCAGGAGGGCATCTTCGCCGGGGTCTCCACCGGGGCGGCGCTGCACGCCGCGATCGGGGTCGGCCGCAAGGCGGTCAAGGCCGGCCAGGCCGCGGACATCGTCTTCGTCGTCGCCGACGGCGGCTGGAAGTACCTGTCGACGGGCGTCTACACCGCGCCCACCACGGAAGCCGCGATCGAAACCCTGCAGGGACAGCTCTGGGCGTAGCCCGCACCGCAGGCACGCCCGACGCCGGGGCCCGGACCACCACGGTCCGGGCCCCGGCGTCGTCGTTTCCCGGGCACGGGCCCCGGCCCCGCCACCCGAACCGGTGACAGCACAGGTGAGTTCCCCCACAACGACCCGCCCCGGAGGAGCGACCCGCACTTTCGCGCCTTACGCTCGACGAACCGCACCGCGAGAACCGCACGAACCCTCCCCGTTCCCACGTCTCGGAGGTTCACGCTCCATGAAGCTCACCGTCGTCGGCTGCTCCGGCTCGTTCCCCTCCGCGGGTTCGGCATGCTCGAGCTACCTCGTAGAGGCCGACGGCTTCCGGCTGCTCCTCGACATGGGCAACGGTGCCCTCGGCGAGCTGCAGCGCCATGTGGGTCTCTACGACCTCGACGCCATCTTCCTCAGCCACCTGCACGCCGACCACTGCATCGACATGTGCGCCTACTTCGTCGTCCGGTACTACCCGCACGGCGGCGAGCGCCCCGCCCGTATCCCGGTCTACGGCCCCGAGGGCACGGAGCGGCGGCTCACCACGGCACACGCGGACACCCCGTCCGACCACGCGATGAGCGAGGTCTTCGACTTCCGGACGCTCAAGCCCGGCTGGTTCGACATCGGCCCGTTCACCGTCCGCACGGAGAAGCTCCGCCACCCCGTCGACACCTTCGGCATCCGCATCGAGCACGGCGGCTCCTCGCTCACGTACTCCGGGGACACCGGCACCTGCGAGGCCCTGGACGAGCTGGCCGAGGGCACGGACCTCCTCCTGTGCGAGGCGTCGTTCGTGCACGGCAAGGAGGACATCCCGGACCTCCACCTCAACGGCCGGGAGGCGGGCGAGCTGGCGGAGCGGGCGGGCGTCGGGCGCCTGGTGCTGACGCACATCCCGCCGTGGACCGACGCCGGCCAGAACCTCACCGACGCCCGCGCGGTCTTCGCCGGCCGCACGGAACTCGCGGCGCCGGGCGCGGTGTACGAACTCTGAGCGGTGCGCCCGTACGCACGGGTGCGCGCGGGTACGACGAAGCCCTCACCTTCCGCCGGGAAGGTGAGGGCTCCTGTCTGTGGGGACCGGCCTACTTGGTCAGGTCCTCGACCTCTTCCTCGGGCTCGCGGCCCGGGGTGGTGAGGTTGAACTTCGTGATCGCGAAGCGGAAGACCACGTAGTAGATCACTGCGAAGACGAGACCGATCGGGATGATCAGCCACGGCTTGGTGGCCAGGTTCCAGTTCAGCGCGTAGTCGATGAAGCCGGCCGAGAAGGTGAACCCGGCGTGGACGCCCAGGGCCCAGGTGACGGCCATCGAGATGGCGGTGAGCACCGCGTGGATCGCGTACAGCAGCGGCGCGATGAACATGAACGAGAACTCGATCGGCTCGGTCACACCGGTGACGAACGAGGTCAGGGCCAGCGAGACCATCATGCCCATGACGGCCTTGCGGCGCTCGGGGCGGGCGGAGTGCGCGATGGCGAGCGCGGCGGCCGGGAGACCGAACATCATGATCGGGAAGAAGCCCGACATGAACTGGCCGGCGGTCGGGTCGTGAGCGAAGAAGCGGTTCAGGTCACCGTGCACGACCTCGCCGGCGGCGTTGGTGAAGTCACCCAGCTGGAACCACGAGACGGTGTTGACGAACTGGTGCATGCCGACGGGGATCAGCGCGCGGTTGATCAGACCGAAGAGGCCGGCGCCGAAGGAGCCGAGACCGGTCATCCACTCGCCGAAGTTGGATATGCCGTCACCGATCGGTTCCCAGACCAGGCCGAAGAAGACGCCGAAGGCGACTCCGACGAAGGCCATGATGATCGGGACCAGGCGGCGGCCGTTGAAGAATCCGAGCCAGTCCACCAGCTTGGTGCGGTGGAACTTCTGCCACAGGATCGCCGCGACCAGACCCATCAGGATGCCGCCGAGGACACCCGGATTGTTGTACGTGGCTGCCGTGTCCTCGCCCTTCTGGATCACCGCTTCGGTGACCGGGAAGGCCTTGAGCACGTTGCTGTACACCAGGAAGCCGACCAGCGCCGCGAGGGCGGTCGAGCCGTCCGACTTCTTGGCGAAGCCGATGGCGACGCCGATGCAGAAGAGCAACGGCAGGTTGTCGAAGACCGCGCCGCCTGCCGTGGCGAACACGGAGGCGACCTTGTGCCAGCCCAGACCGTCGTCACCGAAGACGTCGGGCTGGCCGAGACGGAGCAGAATGCCTGCTGCCGGCAGCACCGCGATCGGCAGCTGCAGGCTGCGACCCACCTTCTGCAGGCCCTGGAACAGGCCGGAGCCCCGCTTCTTCGCGGGGGCCGCCGTAGCGGTGGCCGTACTCATCAACTTCCTCCAGTAAGCAAGGCGCCGCCGGGGACAGGGGGATTTGGGTGGGCGACGACTCGAGAAACGCGGCGCGCGAGGCGTCGCGTGGTCTGGACCACTGAGTGGTGTAGACCAGTTGTAGCACGGTGAGGGATAGATAAGGAACCTGCAATTTCCGACTACTTCGCAGCAGCTGGCGCATACGCACCGTGACATGCGGGAAACCCCCGGACCGAAGGGTCCGGGGGTCTGCGCCGACAAGGTCAGTGACCTTGCATAATGCCGCTATTTGGTGAGGTTGCGCTCGATCTCCTCCTCCAGTTCCTCGGGCTCGCGGCCCGGTGTCTGGAGATTGAACTTGGTGATCGCGAACCGGAAGATGACGTAATACACGACGGCGAACGCCAGCCCGATGGGGATGATCAGCCACGGTTTCGTCGCCAGGCTCCAGTTGATGACGTAGTCGATCAGGCCGGCCGAGAAGCTGAAGCCGTCCTTGACCCCCAGGGCCCAGGTCACCGCCATCGACACACCGGTGAGCACCGCGTGGATCACGTAGAGGATCGGCGCGACGAAGAGGAACGAGTACTCGATCGGCTCGGTGATGCCCGTGACGAACGAGGTCAGGCCGACCGAGATCATCATGCCCGCCACCGCCTTGCGCCGGTGCGGCTTGGCGCAGTGGTAGATGGCGAGGGCCGCCGCCGGCAGGGCGAACATCATGATCGGGAAGAAGCCCGACGTGAACTGGCCGGCCGTGGGGTCGCCCGCCAGGAAGCGGTTGATGTCACCGTGGACCATCGTGCCGTCCGGCTTCTCGAAGTCACCGAACTGGAACCAGACGAAGGTGTTCAGGAACTGGTGCATGCCGATGACCAGCAGCGCGCGGTTGGCGACGCCGAAGATGCCGGAGCCCAGCCAGTTCAGGTCCACCAGCCACTTCGAGAAGCTCGTCAGGCCGTCGCCGATCGGCTGCCACACCCAGGCGCACAGCGCCGCGAAGAGCAGGCCGACGAAGGCCATGATGATCGGGACGAGCCGGCGGCCGTTGAAGAAGCCGAGCCAGTCCACCAGCTTGACCCGGTGGAACCGCTGCCAGAACCAGGCCGCCATCAGGCCCATCACGATGCCGCCGAAGACGCCCGGGTTCTGGTACGCGGCCGGGGTCACGGTCGCGTCCCCGGCGACGCAGCTGCCGAACCAGATGCCGCCCGACACGAACGTCTGGCCCTTGTCGCAGTCCACCGGGAACGCGTGCAGCACCGCGTAGTAGACGAGGAATCCCGCCACGGCGGCGAGCGCGGTCGAACCGTCCGCCTTCCGGGCCATGCCGATCGCCACACCCACGCAGAACAGCAGCGGCAGGCCGATGCCGGAGTCCAGCAGGGCGCCGCCCGCCGCCGCGAACACCTTGGCGACGTTGTTCCAGCCCAGCCCGTCGT
Organism: Streptomyces sp. OfavH-34-F; assembly: GCF_022347745.1. Lineage (GTDB taxonomy): Bacteria > Actinomycetota > Actinomycetes > Streptomycetales > Streptomycetaceae > Streptomyces. The sequence continues at coordinate 8,802 of NZ_JAKRGC010000085.1, read as the reverse complement.
CCCCGAACACGTCCGGCTGGCCCAGCCGGTTGAGGATGCCTGCCGCGGGCAGCACGGCGATCGGCAGTTGGAGGCTGCGGCCCATCTTCTGGAGGCCCTGGAACAGTCCGTTCCACCACCTCTTCTGCGGGACGGCTTCGCTGCTCGAGCTCATCGGCGTCCTCCCGGAACACGGCGTATTTGGCGGTCGTTGCAGACTGGTGTAGACCAGTTGGGGTACGGTGCGGAGCCTGCCCGTCGGGCAGGGTGCCGGTGATCGTCATCATTGGCGATGACCGGGGGACTCGCCCGTGAAGTTGGGCCAACCGTGCGTTACCGTGACGAAACGGACCCAGGGTGGGCCGTCGCACGTACGTGAAGAACCAGGGAGAAGGCCATGGCCAGCAAGGCTGAGAAGATCGTCGCCGGGCTCGGCGGAATCGAGAACATCGAGGAGGTCGAAGGCTGCATCACGCGCCTGCGCACCGAGGTCGTCGACCCGAGCAAGGTCGACGAGGCCGCGCTCAAGGCCGCCGGCGCCCACGGCGTCGTCAAGATGGGCACCGCGATCCAGGTCGTCATCGGCACGGACGCCGACCCGATCGCCGCCGACATCGAAGACATGATGTAACACCCCTGAACGCCCGTCGGCGCCCCACCTGCCGATACCCGAAGGCCCCGGACCCGCCAAGGGACCGGGGCCTTCGGCGCACCCGCCCGCCCCCACCCGGGGCGGAAACCGCCGCCCCCGCCACCCGATAGGCTCGGCCGCATGTCTCGTATCGACGGCCGTACCCCCGAGCAGCTCCGCCCCGTCACCATCGAACGCGGATGGAGCAAGCACGCCGAAGGTTCCGTCCTCGTCTCCTTCGGGGACACCAAGGTGTTCTGCACCGCCTCCGTCACCGAAGGCGTGCCGCGCTGGCGCAAGGGCAGCGGCGAGGGCTGGGTCACCGCCGAGTACTCCATGCTGCCCCGGTCCACCAACACCCGCGGCGACCGCGAATCCGTACGCGGCAAGATCGGCGGCCGGACGCACGAGATCAGCCGGCTCATCGGCCGCTCCCTGCGCGCCGTCATCGACTACAAGGCACTCGGCGAGAACACCATCGTCCTCGACTGCGACGTCCTCCAGGCCGACGGCGGCACCCGCACCGCCGCCATCACCGGCGCCTACGTCGCCCTCGCCGACGCGGTCGCCTGGGCCCAGGGCAAGAAGCTGATCAAGCACGGCCGCAAGCCGCTGACCGGCACCGTCGCCGCCGTCAGCGTCGGCATCGTGGACGGCACCCCGCTCCTCGACCTCTGCTACGAGGAGGACGTCCGGGCCGAGACCGACATGAACGTCGTCTGCACCGGCGACGGCCGCTTCGTGGAGGTCCAGGGCACCGCCGAGGCCGAACCCTTCGACCGCACCGAGCTGAACGCCCTGCTCGACCTCGCCACCGCCGGCTGCGCCGACCTCGCCCGGCTCCAGAACGAGGCGCTGGCCACCGCCCTCGGCGCCTGAACCGGGCAAAGAGGCAACCAAGAACCCTCCCACGGCGTCGATACGCATACGGGCGCACGGGTCGAACCGGGCGCCCGTCCGCGTATCCGTTCACCGGGGAGGGACCACACCATGGCCGCGCGCCACCGCCACCCACGCATCGCCCTGGCCGTCACGGCCGCGCTCGTCACCGTCACCGCCACCGCGGTCGCCGGCTGCGGCGCCCTCGACAAGACCCTCGACTGCGTCCGCACCGCCGACGCCATCGCCACCAGCGTCGACAACCTCCAGCAGGCGGTGTCCGACGCCTCCAGCGACCCCACCCAGGCGTCCGAAGCCCTCGACGACATCCAGAAGGAACTCGGCGACCTCAGCGACACCACGGACAACGCCGACCTCGGCAAGGCCGTCGACGACCTCCGCGCCGGCGTCACCAACGTCCGCAACGCCATCGACAAGGGCGACGCCACCCCGGACATCACCCCGGTCACCGACGCCGCCGGCGAGATCGCCAAGGTCTGCACCCCCTGATCCCCGGCTGTCCCGGCGGCCCCTGCCCGCCGGGACACCCCCCGCCCGCCTCAGGACGCGGTGAGCCGCTTCCAGAAGCCGTAGTGGTGGCCGGCCGCGAAGTCGGTCCGCCCCACCCGGCCGGACGCCAGCGCCTGCACGTACCCGTCGCCGCACGTGAACCGCCGCCACTGCGGCAGCCCCGCGCCGTTCGGCCGGCCCGTGCTCGCGAAGCGGCTCCAGTAGCCGACCACCGTGTCCGACAGCCCCTCCTGCGCCGCGTCCAGCGGCTCGAACAGGTCGTTCTCGAAGAGGTACGCGAGATCGACCATGTGCCCCGTGCCCAGCGAGAAGCTCGCCGGACGCGGAAAGCCCCGGAAGTACGGCGAGGACGCCTCCGCGAACTCGTACGCGTACACCGGAGTGTGCCGCGCCAGCGCCCGCTGGGTGTCCAGGGCTGCCGTCGACCACTCCGAGTCCGTCAGCACCGCAGACCACGCCGCCCCCGGAGCCTGGTGGTCCCGGACCGGATACTCCGCCAGCACCGCCGGGGCGTCCGCCCCGAACGCCTCGGCCACCTTCTCCGCGTACCCCTCGGCGGTCAGCGGACGCCCCGTCATGACCTCGTCCAGACCGGCCAGGCCGCTCATCTCGTCGCGCGTCGAACCGTGCAGCACCGGCACCCGCGCGAACCGGCCCGCCGCGATCGCCCGCGCCGGCGCCTCCGGGAGCACCTCGCCGTCCACCACCGGCCGGTACCCGTCGTGCCCGGCGGCGGACGCCGCGACCAGATCCTCCGCCGACAGGCCCCGCAGACACGCGTCCACCGCGTCCGCCGCGTCCCCGTCGTCGCACCCGGCCGCCTCGACGACCGCGCGGCCCTGCTCCTCGGCCTCGGCCCGCGTGAACGAACCGTCCGGCCCGGCGCACCCCGCGCTCTGCACGATCGCCTTGTGGAACAGCCCCCGCGCCCCCGGCGACACCAACTGCGCGCACACGCTGTAGCCGCCGCCCGACTGCCCCATGAGCGTCACGTTGGCCGGATCGCCGCCGAAGGCAGCCGCGTTGCGCGCCACCCACCGCAGGGCCGCCTGCTGGTCCAGCAGCCCCAGATCGGCCGGCGCGCGCAGGCCCGGGGCCGACAGGAAGCCGAACGCCCCCAGCCGGTAGTTGACCGTCACCACCACCGCGCCCTGCCGGGCGGCCGCCAGCTTCGCCGCCCCGTAGCTCGCCCCGTCCCCGTACACGAAGCTCCCGCCGTGAATCCACACGATCACCGGCCGCAGGTGCGACGGCGGTCCGGCCGGGGTGGTGACGTTCAGGTACAGGCAGTCCTCGCTGCCGCCACCCGCTATCGAGATGGGCTGGTCGACCGGCTGCACGCAGGCGCTCCGGGGAGCGCGGGCGTCCAGCGCGGCCGACCACGGGCGGACCGGCTGCGGCTTCTTCCACCGGCGCTCACCGGTGGGCGGGGCCGCGTACGGGATGCCCTGGAAGGTGCGGACCGGGCCGGCGACCGTGCCCCGCACGGGGCCCTCCGCCGTCATGACCCGGGCGCCCGGGCCGTCGCCGCCGGTGGTCCGCGCGGCGGCGGGGGCGGTGGTGAGCGGGGTGAGGGCGAGGGCCGCGGCGACGGAGGCGGCGACGGCGGTGGCGATACGGGACGTGCGGGGCGTGCTGGAGGACATCCGGGGCTCCCTGGGTGGGCGTGACCGTTCGACGGCGCTGACGCTAACCGTGATTTGGGCGATCGCGCAAGGCGATTGCCCAAGGCGTTCGCATCAGGCGTTCGTCTCACGCGGGCGCCCAGTCCCTTGCTACGATCCGCGCATGGGAACGGGAAACCGCGAGAAGCTGCTGGAAGCCGCGAGGACATGCCTCTTCGAGAAGGGCTACGAGCGCACGACGGTCCGCGACCTCGCCACCACCGCGGGCGTGAGCATGGCGGCCATCGGCTACCACTTCGGCTCCAAGGAGGCCCTGCTCAACCAGGCCCTCTTCGAAGCCCTCGACTCCGGGGGCCAGGTCTTCGGACCCACGGAGGAGGGCGGCGACCTCGGGGCGCTCTGGCAGCGGCTGATCGAGGCGTTCTCGGCCAACCGGACGTTCTGGCTCGCCAACCTGGAGACGGTCCTGCGCGCCCAGCGCGACCCGGAGCTGCGCGAGCAGGTGGCGGCGGGGCTGCGGCAGGGGCGCAGCGGCATGGCGCGGGAGGTCACCGGCACCCCCGAGGACGAGCTGACCGAGGAGACCGTGCGCGGCCTGGGCTCGGTCCAGCTCGCGCTCCTCAGCGGCCTGATGATGCAGCACATCACCGACCCGGAGGCCGCGCCCACCGCCGACGAGGTGCTGGCCGGCATCCGCGCCCTGGCCGCCCGGCTGCCGGACGAGGCGTGAGACCCGGCCCGGCGATACTGGTCGCATGACCCGTCTCATCCTCGCCACCCGCAACGCCGGGAAGATCACCGAACTCCACGCGATCCTCGCCGCCGCCGGCCTCACACACGAACTGGTCGGCGCCGACGCGTATCCGGAGGTCCCCGACGTCAAGGAGACCGGCGTCACCTTCGCCGAGAACGCCCTGCTCAAGGCCCACGCCCTCGCGCAGGCCACCGGCCACCCGGCCATCGCGGACGACTCCGGCCTCTGCGTGGACGTCCTCGGCGGCGCCCCCGGCATCTTCTCGGCCCGCTGGTCCGGCACCCACGGCGACGACCGCGCCAACCTGGACCTGCTCCTGGCCCAGCTCGCGGACATCGACGCCCCCCACCGCGCCGCCCACTTCGCCTGCGCGGCCGCGCTCGCCCTCCCGGACGGCACGGAACGCGTGGTCGAGGGCCGCCTCACCGGCACCCTCCGCCACACCCCGTCCGGCACCCACGGCTTCGGCTACGACCCGATCCTCCAGCCGGACGGCGAGACCCGCACCTGCGCGGAGCTGACCCCGGACGAGAAGAACGCGATCAGCCACCGCGGCAAGGCCTTCCGCGCCCTGGTCCCGGTGGTACGCGAACTGGTGGGGTGACGGGCCCGAACACACGGACGGCCTGGACTTCGAACCTTCGAAGTCCAGGCCGTTTCTGTGCGGCGGAAGGGATTCGAACCCTCAAGCCGTTTCACGGGCCACAGATCCTAAGTCTGCTGTGTCGCCATTGCACCACCGCCGCCAGCAGTCAGACATGCTACCGGGGCGGGCGCCCTCACCCCAGCGGCCGGGTCAGAACTTGGGGTCCGGGGTTTGGGAGGCGACCAGTTCTTCTGCTTCTTCCGGGGTTTCCACCGAGGGCGGGGAGCCCGCCAGGGGTTTGTTGGCGGTTTCCTTCATGCAGGCGACCGCGATGACGCCGATCAGGGCCGCCGCCATCGAGTAGTACGCCGGCATCAGGTTGGAGCCCGAGACGCTGATCAGGGCCGTGATCACCAGCGGGGTCGTGCCGCCGAAGATCGACGCGGAGAGGTTGTAGCCGACCGAGAGGGAGCCGTAGCGGACGTTCGTGGGGAACAGGGCCGGGAGCGCCGCGGACATCGTGCCGAGCATGCAGACCAGGGAGAGGCCCAGCATCAGCATGCCGATGATGATGGCCGGGATGCTGCCCTGGCGGATCAGCAGGAACGACGGCAGCGAGAAGATCAGGAAGCCCAGCATGCCCGTCATCAGCAGCGGCTTGCGGCCGAAGCGGTCCGAGAGCGTGCCGACCTTGTTGATGACCAGCATCAGGAAGACCATCACGCCGAGCAGGATCAGCAGGCCGTGCGTCTCGCTGTAGCCCAGCTCGTCCGAGAGGTACGTCGGCATGTACGACAGCAGCATGTAGTCGGTGATGTTGTACGCGCCGACCAGGCAGATGCAGAGGATGAGCGTCGGCCAGTAGTCCCGGAAGATCTTGGCGAGGTCGCCCTTGGCCGTCGTCTCGACGCTGTCCGCCGCCTCCGTGGCGTGCGCCGTGCCGCCCTCCAGCTTCTGGAAGGCCGGGGTCTCGTCCAGCCGCAGTCGCAGGTACAGGCCGACGAGGCCCAGCGGGCCCGCGACGAGGAACGGGATGCGCCAGCCCCAGGAGTTCATCTGGGCGTCGTCCAGGACCGCGTACAGCAGCGTCACCAGGCCGGCCGCGCCCACGTAGCCGGCGAGGGTGCCGAACTCCAGGAAGCTGCCGAAGAAGCCGCGCCGCTTGTCGGGGGCGTACTCCGCGATGAACGTGGAGGCGCCGCCGTACTCGCCGCCCGTCGAGAAGCCCTGGAGCATGCGGAAGAAGATCAGCAGGACCGCGGCCCACACGCCGATGGTCTGGTGCGAGGGGATGAGGCCGATGGCGAAGGTGCCCGTCGCCATCAGGATCATCGTCAGGGCGAGGACCTTCTTGCGGCCGATCTTGTCGCCCATCGGCCCGAAGAACATGCCGCCGAGCGGGCGGACCAGGAAGGCGACCGCGAAGGTGGCGAAGGAGGACAGGAGCTGGGTGGTGTCGTTCCCGGAGGGGAAGAACACGTGCCCGATGGTTCCGGCGAGGTAGGAGTAGATGCCGAAGTCGAACCACTCCATCGCGTTGCCGAGCGAGGCCGCTTTGACCGCGCGCTTCACCGACTGGTCGTCCGTGACGGTGATGTCCGTGCGCCGCAGCTTCGGGTTCTGCCTCTTGCGGATGGCGCGGAACAGCGCGGGATGGCGTTTGACCGCTTCCGGGTCGGCCACCTGCTGGGGGTCGGAGGCCGCCATGGCCGGTTCCTTTCCTCGGCGACTGTTTCAGGAAAGGCTTCTGCGCGGACATGGCGGTCGCAAACCGGTTCGGCGAGGGAATGCGATGTCCATCACATGATTTCGGCCATATGGCTCAACGGACGGTTCGTTCCGGCCGGGCCGGGAAGGGGCACCGCATTCCCCGGGAATCCCGCCGGCCTCAGATCTTGAGGTCCTTGATGATCTTCGCGACATGGCCGGTGGCCTTGACGTTGTAGAAGGCGTGGGCGACCTTGCCGTCCTCGTCCACCACGACGGTGGAGCGGATGACGCCCGTCACCGTTTTGCCGTAGAGCTTCTTCTCGCCGTACGCGCCGTACGCCTCAAGGGTCTCCTTGGCGGGATCGCCCACCAGTGTGACCTTGAGGTTCTCCTTCTCGCGGAACTTCGCCAGCTTCTCCGGCTTGTCCGGGGAGACCCCGATGACGTCGTAACCGGCCTCGGCGAGCAGGTCGAGGTTGTCCGTGAAGTCGCACGCCTGCTTGGTGCAGCCGGGGGTAAGAGCGGCGGGGTAGAAGTAGACGATGACCTTGCGGCCCTTGTGGTCCGCGAGCGAGACGTCGTTGCCGTCGGCGTCGGGGAGGGTGAAGGCGGGGGCGGTGTCGCCGGGCTGGAGGCGCTCGCTCATGGTTCTCCTCGTTGGTACGTGGGGTCTACGGGACCGAGCGTAATGGGGGTGCCGCCGGGTGCGGACGCGGTGGAACTGACAGACTGTCGATGAAGGTTTACCGGACGAGGACCACGGAGGCGGCGCGGTGTCGGATGCCAGGACCCCTGCGCAGATCGAGGCGGACATCATCAGCAGGCGCGAGCGGCTTGCGGTGGTACTCGATGAGATCGGGGTGCGGGTGCACCCGAAGACGATCATCGGTGACGCGAAGGCGAAGGTGGCCGGAACCGTGGACCGGACGGCCGGCCGCGCGTACGTGGCGGTGAACCGCGCGGTCTCGGACGTGCGGGCCCAGTTCGTCACCGAGACCGGCAGCCCCCGGCTGGAGCGCGTGATTCCGGCCGCGCTGCTCGCGGTGGGCGTGGTCGGCCTGGTCGTGGTCTCCCGCCGCGGCAAGCGCTGACCCGGTGCCGCCGGCCGCTCCCGCCGGGCGCGGGTGCGAACCGCCGCCCCCTCGCGCGGGCGCGGGCCGCCGCCCGGTAGGTTGCGGGGCGTGAGCGAGAACACCGACGACAAGCTGCCCATCCGGATGCTGCACGACCGAGTGCTGGTCCGGTCCGAGTCGCCCGAGGGCGAGCGGCGTTCCGGGGGCGGCATTCTGATTCCCGCGACGGCCGCGGTCGGCCGTCGGCTGGCGTGGGCCGTGGTGGTGGCGGTCGGGCAGAACGTGCGCACGGTCGAGCCTGGGGACCGGGTGCTGTTCGACCCGGAGGACCGGGCGGAGGTCGAGGTGCGGGGCGTGGCGTACGTGCTGATGCGCGAGCGCGACCTGCACGCGGTGGCCGCCGACCGGTTCGAGGGCTCGGAGGACTCGACCGGCCTGTATCTGTGAGTGCCCTCCTGGAGTGAGGGAGTGAAGGGCCCGGTGACCACCGTCACCGGGCCCTTCGGCCGTCCTTTGCTACGGTGGGGACACCCCGACGAGACGCGCCGTACCGGGTTGGCAAAGACGACGCACCCGTGAAGTTCGCGTGTTCTCTCTCGTCGGAGGTTCTGTCATGGCGTGGGTGCTGCTGGTCGTCGCCGGTCTGCTGGAAGTGGCCTGGTCGATCGGGATGAAGTACACCGAGGGGTTCACCCGGCTGTGGCCGAGTGTGTTCACCGGTCTGGGCATCGTGGCGAGCATGATGCTGCTGTCGCACGCGGCCCGGACGCTGCCGATCGGCACGGCGTACGGGGTGTGGGTCGGCATCGGCGCCGCGGGTGCGGCGATCCTGGGCATGGTCGTGCTGCACGAGCCGGTGACGGCGGCCCGGATCTTCTTCGTCTGCCTGCTGCTGGTGGCCGTCGTGGGGCTGAAGGCCACCTCGGGTCACTGACGCCGGCTCCCGGTTCAGGGCCGGGCGGGCCGCGCGACGGGCGCCCGGGTGCCGCGGGGCCCTTCGAGGGTGCCGCCGTCCCCGCCGCCGTCGCCGCCTC
>NZ_JAKRGC010000084.1 GCF_022347745.1 Streptomyces sp. OfavH-34-F | reverse complement strand
CGGCCACCGCCGCCGTCTCCGCGCTCGCCGCACGGGCCGGGGCCTGGGCGGTGCGCGTCCACGAGGTCCGGGCCACCGCCGACGCCGTGCGGGTCGCCCGCGCCATCGAGGGAGCCGCGTGACCGGGCCGCAGGACGAGCACGCGGAGGCCGCCGCCGACATCGCGGCCGTCGAGCAGGCCAACACGGCGTACTACGAGGCGATGGAGCGCGGCGACCTCGAAGCGCTGACGGCCGCCTGGCTGCCCGGCGAGGACCTGACGGTCTCCTGCGTCCACCCCGGCTGGCCGGTGCTCAGCGGGCGGCGCGAGGTGCTGCGCAGCTACGCGCTGATCATGGCGAACACCGAGTACATCCAGTTCTTCCTGACGGACGTCGGCGTCTCCATGACCGGCGACACCGCCCTGGTGACCTGTACGGAGAACATCCTCAGCGGCGGCCCCGCCGAGGAGGGCGCCTCGCTCGGGCCGCTCGTCGGCCAGCTCGTCGTCGCGACGAATGTGTTCCGGCGCACTTCTGACGGCTGGAAGCTCTGGTCGCACCACGGATCACCCGTACTGGCCGAAACAGGCGAAGAAGAGGACGAAGTACCCCCGTCCTGAGTCGGCCGCTGCCCCGGCGGGGCGCGAAAGAGGGCTCGAATGCGGGTCCGGCCGGATTGGAACCGGCCGCATCGGGGTATCAGCGGCTATCTGTTCCGTGCCCGAAGGCCCTCCCCCGCGGGAAAGGGGTGTCGGTGCGCGCGGGTAGATTCGAAATCGGGTACCCGGCCGACCGCACACGGCCCCGTGCCCTACGACCAACGACAGCAGGAGTGATTCGCGTGGATCGTGTCGCGCTGCGCGGCCTCAAGGCCCGCGGGCACCACGGCGTCTTCCCCCGGGAGCGGGAGGAGGGCCAGACGTTCATCGTCGACCTGGTGCTCGGCCTCGACACCCGCCCCGCGGCAGCCGCCGACGACCTGACGAAGACCGTGCACTACGGCGTGGTCGCGGAAGAGGTCGTGGCGGTGGTCCAGGGCGAGCCGGTCGACCTGATCGAAACGCTCGCGGAGCGCATCGCCCAGCAGTGCCTCAAGCACGACGGCGTCGAGGAGGTGGAGGTCGTGGTGCACAAGCCGGACGCGCCCATCACCGTCCCGTTCGACGACGTCACCATCACCATCACCCGGAGCCGAGCATGACTGCATTTTCCACCGAAGGGCAGAGCGACCCGACCGTACAGCCGGTGCCCGCCTCCGTGGTCGAGCAGGTGGACGCGGCGGACATCACCCTCTCCAACCCCAAACTCGCCGTGCTCTCGCTCGGTGCCAACCTGGGCAACCGCCTGGAGAACCTCCAGGGCGCCATCGACGCGCTGGAGGACACGCCCGGCCTCCGGGTCAAGGCGGTCTCCCCGGTGTACGAGACGGAGCCGTGGGGCGTCGAGCCCGGCTCCCAGCCGTCGTACTTCAACGCGGTGATCGTCGTGAAGACGACCCTGCCGCCGTCCTCCCTGCTGGAGCGCGGCCAGGCCATCGAGGAAGCCTTCGAGCGGGTCCGCGAGGAGCGCTGGGGGCCCCGCACGATCGACGTGGACATCGTCTCCTACGCCGACGTCGTCTCCGACGACCCCGTGCTCACCCTCCCCCACCCCCGCGCCCGTGAGCGCGCCTTCGTCCTCGCCCCGTGGCACGACGTGGACCCCGAGGCACAGATCCCCGGCGCCGGACCGGTCGCCGACCTGCTGAGCGGCGTCGGGCGCGACGGGGTGCTCCCCCGGACCGACCTGGAACTCCGGCTGCCCGAGTAGTCGTTAGGCTCTGAGCACACAGCACGACGGACCACAGGCGGCGAAGGGCGGCTCACCCGGTGAAGCAACTACGGCTCGGAGTCCTGGCCGGCCTCTTCGCCGCCGCCGGGGTCCTCTCCTGGGGCGGCGCCCGCCTCTGGGACTCCTTCGGCACCCTGCCCAGCGTGCCGCTGGCCGCGCCCATCGTGCTCGCGGTGATCGCCGTCGTCCTGCTGGCCACGGCCCTGTCCATCCGCGCCCGCCTCCGCGCCCAGCGCGAACGCCGTCCCGGCGCGAAGGGCGTCGAGCCCCTGATGGCCGCCCGCGCCCTGGTCTTCGCCCAGGCGAGCGCCCTCGTCGTCGCCCTGGTCGCCGGCATGTACGGCGGCACGGCCGTCTTCCTGCTCGGCTCGCTGGACATCCCGCCCCGCCGCGACCAGGCGGTCTACGCCGGCTTCGCGGTCCTGGCGGGCCTCGCGGTCATCGCCGCCGCCCTCTTCCTGGAACACGTCTGCAAGCTCCCGGACGACAAGGACGACGACCGCCCGGACGCGGCGGCGGCCTAGGCCGCCGCCGCTGCGGTGGGCGGGCCGGTCAGCCGGCCATGATGAGGCTCATGGCCTCGGCGCGCGTCGCGGGGTCGCGCAGCTGCCCGCGCACGGCGGACGTCAGCGTCTTCGCCCCGGGCTTGCGGATGCCGCGCATCGACATGCACATGTGCTCGCACTCGATGACGACGATGACCCCGCGCGGCTCCAGGATCTCCATGAGGGACTCGGCGATCTGCGTCGTCAGCCGCTCCTGCACCTGCGGGCGGCGGGCGTAGACGTCCACCAGCCGGGCCAGCTTGGACAGGCCGGTGATCTTGCCGCTGGTGGCCGGGATGTACCCGACGTGGGCGACGCCCCGGAACGGCACCAGGTGGTGCTCGCAGGTGCTGAACACCTCGATGTCCTTGACCAGCACCATCTCGTCGTGGCCCAGGTCGAACGTGGTCGTCAGGACGTCCTCGGGCCGCTGGTACAGCCCGGCGAATATCTCCTTGTACGCCCGTGCCACCCGGCCCGGTGTCTCGCGCAGGCCCTCGCGGTCCGGGTCCTCGCCCACGGCCAGGAGCAGCTCACGGACCGCGGCCTCGGCACGCTTCTCGTCGAACTCGCCGATCGCGGGCTGGGGGTCCAGCGTCACCGGGTCGGTCATCTGTGCCTCGTTCCTTGAGCTGTCACTGCGGGGGCATCCGCGCAGGTCTACGGAAAATGCCGCGCCCCCAACAGGCTAGAACCTGGGGGGCGCGGCATCCATTCCGGGCCCGGTGGGAACCCCGTGACGGGGAACACACCGGGGTGATGACTAGCTCTCGGGCCGCTCCTCGGGCAGCGTCTCCTTGGTGCTGGAGACGGAGTCCGCGACCGAGCCGCCGGCCGTGCTCGCACCGTTGGTGAGGGCCAGCTCCTTCGGCGAGAGGACCGGAGGACGGGTGGACGGGGTACGCCGGGCGGAGCCGGTCCACGCGGGGCGGGCCGGGCGCTTGACGATCGGGGCGAAGATCTCGGCGATCTCCTCCTTGCCCAGCGTCTCCTTCTCCAGGAGGCGCAGGACCAGGGTGTCCAGCACGTCGCGGTTCTCGACGAGGATCTCCCACGCGTCGTTGTGGGCGGTCTCGATGAGCTTCTTGACCTCTTCGTCGACCAGCGCGGCGACCTCTTCCGAGTAGTCGCGCTGGTGGCCCATCTCGCGGCCCACGAACGGTTCGGTGTTGTCGCCGCCGAACTTGATCGCGCCGAGGCGCTCCGTCATGCCGTACTGCGTGACCATCGCGCGGGCCGTTGCCGTGGCCTTCTCGATGTCGTTCGCCGCGCCGGTCGTCGGGTCGTGGAAGACCAGCTCCTCGGCCGCGCGCCCGCCCAGCATGTACGCCAGCTGGTCGAGCATCTCGTTGCGCGTCGTGGAGTACTTGTCCTCCTCCGGGAGCACCATCGTGTAACCGAGGGCGCGGCCGCGGGAGAGGATCGTGATCTTGTGGACCGGGTCCGACTGGGGAGAGGCCGCCGCGACCAGGGCGTGTCCGCCCTCGTGGTACGCGGTGATCTTCTTCTCCTTCTCGGACATGATCCGGGTCCGCTTCTGCGGGCCCGCCACGACGCGGTCGATGGCCTCGTCCAGCGTGGCGTTGTCGATGAGCTTCTGGTTGCTGCGCGCCGTCAGGAGCGCGGCCTCGTTCAGCACGTTCGACAGGTCGGCACCGGTGAAGCCGGGCGTGCGCCGGGCGACGGCGCCGAGGTCGACGTCCGGGGCGACCGGCTTGCCCTTCTGGTGGACCTTGAGGATCTCCAGACGGCCCTGCATGTCGGGGCGGTCCACGGCGATCTGGCGGTCGAAGCGGCCCGGACGCAGCAGCGCCGGGTCCAGGATGTCCGGCCGGTTGGTGGCGGCGATCAGGATGACGCCGCCCTTCACGTCGAAGCCGTCCATCTCCACGAGGAGCTGGTTCAGCGTCTGCTCGCGCTCGTCGTGACCGCCGCCCATGCCGGCGCCGCGGTGGCGGCCGACGGCGTCGATCTCGTCGACGAAGACGATCGCCGGGGCGTTCGCCTTGGCCTGCTCGAAGAGGTCGCGGACCCGGGATGCGCCGACACCGACGAACATCTCGACGAAGTCGGAACCGGAGATCGAGTAGAACGGCACGCCCGCCTCGCCCGCGACGGCGCGCGCGAGCAGGGTCTTGCCGGTGCCGGGAGGCCCGTACAGCAGGACACCCTTGGGGATCTTGGCCCCGACGGCCTGGAACTTCGCCGGCTCCTGGAGGAACTCCTTGATCTCCTGGAGCTCCTCGACCGCCTCGTCCGAACCCGCCACGTCGGCGAAGGTCGTCTTGGGGGTGTCCTTGGTGATCAGCTTGGCCTTGGACTTGCCGAACTGCATGACCTTGGAGCCGCCGCCCTGCATCTGATTCATCAGGAACAGGAAGACGACGACGATGAGGACGAACGGCAGCAGCGAGAAGAGGATCGAGACGAACGGGGACTGCTTCGAGGGCGAGACGGTGTAGCCGTCCTTGATGTCGCCGCTCTCGAACTTCTTCTGCAGCATGTCGGCGAGCTGGACGCCCTGGTTGCCGATATAGCTCGCCTGGAACTTGCTGCCGGATTCGTCGGCCAGCTTCTGGCCGTCCTTCAGCTCGATTTTGATGATCTGGTCGTCACCGGTGGTGAGTTTGGCCTGGTCCACCTGGTTCTTGCTGATCGCCTGGATCACCTGGCCGGTGTCCACCGTCTTGTAGCCGCCGCCCGAGCCGACGACATTCATCAACACGACCACGGCGAGGACGGCCAGCACGATCCACATGACCGGCCCACGGAAGTATCGCTTCACGTCCATCCATACGGAGCGAAAGCCGCCCCGTCCCTCCTGCCCGTAGGTAAATGCTGCTGTGAGTAAAGACTGTTCTTCGGACGGTACCCCAGCATGGTCACCGGCGTCCGCCTCGGACGTACGGCAATCCCGCCTTCTGAGGCTCAACGGTGGAGTACCCGCCAGGGTTCCCGATACGCCCCGCGGCGGGTCCGCGCGCCCTCAGCCTCCGTATACGTGCGGGGCGAGGGTGCCGACGAAGGGGAGGTTGCGGTACTTCTCCGCGTAGTCGAGGCCGTAGCCGACGACGAATTCGTTGGGGATGTCGAAGCCGACCCACTTGCAGTCGAGCGCGACCTTGGCGGCGTCCGGCTTGCGCAGCAGGGTGCAGATCTCCAGCGAGGCCGGCTCGCGCGAGCCGAGGTTCGACATCAGCCAGGACAGCGTCAGGCCGGAGTCGATGATGTCCTCGACGATCAGGACGTGCTTGCCCTTGATGTCGGTGTCCAAGTCCTTGAGGATGCGGACGACGCCGGAGGACTGGGTACCCGCCCCGTACGAGGAGACGGCCATCCAGTCCATGGTGACGGGGGTGGACAGCGCGCGCGCCAGGTCCGCCATGACCATGACCGCGCCCTTGAGGACCCCGACGAGGAGCAGGTCCTTGCCGGCGTACTCCGCGTCGATCTTCGCGGCCAGCTCGACCAGCTTCGCGTCGATCTCTTCCTTGGTGAGGAGCACCGACTGGAGGTCGGTGCCCATGTCCTTCTCGTTCACCCGCGTCTCTTTCTGTGCCTGCCGGGTCCGGGATGGAGTCCCGGACACCTGCGGGACCGCTCGCCCTGCATGTCAGCCGCTCGTGCGTCAGCTCTGCCGGATGACCAGTCTGCCACCCTGGCGCAGGGCTTCGACGCGGCCGGGGAGGTTGATGGCCTGCTGGCCGCGCCAGCCGGTGACGAGGCGGTCCACTTCCTCGATGTGCCGGGCGAAGAGGGAGCCGGCCGGGGAGCCCGCCTCTATCACGGCCCGGCGCAGCACCCGGCGGCGTACGGCGGGCGGCAGCACGGACAGCTTGGCGCACTCCAGCCGGCCCGCGTCGTCGCGTACGTCACGTTCGGCCTCGGCGGCCCAGGTGTCGAGGGCGTCGGCATCGTCGCGGGAGAGCTGGGCCGTACGGGCGAGGGCTTCGACGACGCCTTTGCCGAGGGCCTTCTCCAGGGCGGGCAGGCCCTCGTGGCGCAGCCGGGAGCGGGTGTAGGCGGGATCGACGTTGTGGGGGTCGTCCCAGACGGGCAGGGACTGGGCGAGGCAGGCGGTGCGGGCGGTCTGCCGGTCGAGCTGGAGGAACGGGCGCCGGTAGCGGCCGGCCGGGCCGGAGGCGGCGGCCATGCCGGACAGGGAGCGGATGCCGGAGCCGCGGGCGAGGCCGAGCAGGACGGTCTCCGCCTGGTCGTCGCGGGTGTGGCCGAGCAGGACGGCGGCGGCGCCGTGGCGTTCGGCGGCGGCGTCGAGGGCGGCGTAGCGGGCGTCGCGGGCGGCGGCCTCGGGGCCGCCCTCGCGGCCGACGCGGACGGCGACGGCCTCGACCGGGCCGAGGTCCATGGCGGAGAGCCGGGCGGCGACCTCGGTGGCGCGGGTGTCGGAGCCGTCCTGGAGGCCGTGGTCGACGGTGATGCCGCCGGCCCGGACGGGGAGTTTGCGGGCCTCGAAGGCGAGGGCGGAGGCGAGCGCCATGGAGTCGGCGCCGCCGGAGCACGCCACGAGGACGAGGGGGGTGTCGGGGCGGTCGGGGAGTGCGCCGCGGCGGCTGCCCGCTCCGGCCTGGACGAGTTCGGGCCGCGCGGGGGCGCGTCCGGTCTGTTCGGCGTAGGCGTCGATGACGTCGTGGAGTACGCGGCGGACCGCCAGGCGTATCGCCGCGACCGCAGGATGGGGACCCATGTCCGGTGCCCTTCGTGAAGGTCTTCAGGGAGAGTCTCGGAGTGCCGGGACGGGAAGGAGTGCCGTCACTCAGAGTGCGTCGATGGTGACAGAGCAATGCCGTTCATCGAGCATTGCACGCCTTCCCATGCCCCTACGGTCCCTCGGATGGGTGATTACCGGCGCGTTGCCTTCGGAGCCGGGGGCGTGATCACGACTCTGCCTTACGGTGCACCCTCGCGATCCAGTCCTCGGGACGGGCGATCTCGGCCTTGGTGGGGAGCGTGTTGGGCGAGGTCCAGACGCGGTTGAAGCCGTCCATGCCGACCCGGTCGACCACGGCACGCACGAACCGCTCGCCGTCGCGGTACTGGCGCAGCTTGGCGTCGAGGCCGAGCAGCTTGCGCAGGACCTGGTCGAGGCGGCCCGCGCCGCGGGCGCGCCGCTGCTGGAACTTCTCGCGGATCTCGGCGACGGAGGACACCACGTCGGGGCCGACGCCGTCCATCACGTAGTCGGCGTGTCCTTCCAGGAGGGACATGACGGCGGTGAGCCGGCCGAGGATCTCTCGCTGGGCGGGGGTCTGGACGATCTCGACCAGGCTGCGGCCGCCGTCCTCGTCCGACTCGCCGTCGGGCCGGCCGCCGGCGACGGTCTGGACGGCCTCCCGCAGCCGCTCCAGGAAGGTCATCGGATCCACGTCGGTCTCGTCCAGGAACGACTGGATCTCGCCCTGGAGGTGGTCGCGGAGCCAGGGGACGGCGGTGAACTGGGTGCGGTGGGTCTCCTCGTGGAGCGCGACCCAGAGCCGGAAGTCGTGCGGGTCGGCCTCCAGCTCGCGTTCCACGTGGACGATGTTGGGGGCGACCAGCAGGAGCCGGCCGCCGCCCTCGGCGGAGGCGGGCAGGTCGCGGGTGGCCGGGGCGAAGGTCTCGTACTGGCCGAGGACGCGGGAGGCGAGGAAGGACAGCAGCATCCCGACCTCGACGCCGGTGACCTTGGAGCCGACCGCGCCGAACACGGCGCCGCCCGCGCCGCCGCCGCGCCGTTCCTCCATCTTGTCCAGGAGGGGGCGCAGCAGTTCGCGGAAGCCGGCGACGTTGGCCCTGATCCAGCCGGCCCGGTCGACGACGAGGACGGGGGTGTCCTCCGGTTCGGTTCCCTCGGGGATCATCCGGGTGAAGGAGCGGACGTGTTCCTCCGCCGCCTTCGCGTGCGCGCGCAGTTCCGCGACGACCGCGCGGGCCTCCTCGCGGCCGATCTCGGGTCCGGGCCGCACGAGGCGGGTCGCCGTCGCGACTGCGAGGTTCCAGTCGACCATCCCTGCACCACCGATGCTCGTCATGCGTCAACCGTACGTGCTCTGCCCGTGTCGCGGTGAGGTGTTGACGGGCTCATCGCCGGCCGGACCCGAGGGCTGTGGCGAGTTCGTCGAGGGCTTTCTGGGCCTCGGCGGGGGCGGTGGTGCCGGAGGCGAGGAAGGCGAAGGCGAGGAGCCGGCCGCGGGTGTCCACGACGGTGCCGGCGAGGCTGTTGACGCCGGTGAGGGTGCCGGTCTTGGCGCGGATGAAGCCGGTGCCCCCGTCCTCGGTGGTGTAGCGGCGGCTGAGGGTGCCGGTGAATCCGGCCACGGGGAGGCCGGTGAGGACGGGGCGGAGTTCGGGGTGGCCGGGGTCGGCGGCCCGGGCGAGGAGTCCGGCCAGGAGGGCGGCGGTGACCTTGTCCTCGCGGTCGAGTCCGCTGCCGTCGGCGATGTTCACGCCCTTGAGGGGGAGGCCGAGCTTCTTCAGCCGGGCGGTGACGGCCCGTCGGCCGCCGTCGAAGTCGGCGGGCTGCCCGGCGGCGATGGCGGTCTGCCGGGCGAGGGCCTCGGCGATGTCGTTGTCGCTGTTGGTCAGGGCGCGTTCGACGAGGTTAGAGAGCGGGGCGGAGCGGTGGGTGGCAACGGTGTGCGCGCCCTTGGCGGGGCGGCCGTGCGCGGGGGCGCCCTTGACGGTGACCCCGGCGTCGTCCAGGAACCGGGCGAAGGCGCGGGCGGCGTCGCCCGCCGGGTCCTCGGTGCGCGGGGCGGGGCCCTTGGTGGAGTCGTCCCGGCGGCCCTCGTCGACCATGAGGGCGCTCATGGGCGCGATGTTCTCGTTGGGGCCGATCGGGTGGTGGGCGGGGCCGGTGTAGCGGGAGGTGTCGTAGCGCAGGCGGACGGAGCGCGCCTTGCCCGTCCCCAGGGCGCGGGCGGTCTCGGTGGCCAGGGCGCGCAGGTCGGCCTCGGTGAGGGTGGGGTCGCCGCCGCCGACGAGGGTGACGGTGCGCAGGTCGGCGGAGGCGCGGACGGTGGTGGGGATGCGGTGGGCGGGGCCGAGGGCGTCGAGGGCGGCGACGGTGGTGGCGATCTTGACGGTGGAGGCGGGGGTCATGGCGGCTTCGGCGCCCTTGCCGTAGAGCCGTTCGCCGGTGGCGGTGTCCAGGACGACGGCGGCGCGCCGGCTGCCGAGCGCGTCGTTCCCCATCAGCGGGTCCAGGACGGCGCGCAGGTCGCGGTCGGGGCCCGCCGGGGCGTCCCGGGTGACCGTTCCCGCGGTGCCGAGGGCGTCGAGGACGGCGGGGGCGCTGGGGGCGGGGGCGGGGCCCCCGGGGTCCTTGGCGTGATGTGCGCCACCTGTGCGGGCGGCGACGGTCGCGCGGTCCCGCTCGGCCTTACGCTGACCCGAGTCCCAGGGGCCGGCGACGAGGACGGCGCCGGCCGCGAGGGCCAGTCCGGCGACGGCGGAGACGGCCGTGAACTGCCAGTTGTTCACGGGGCCGCGGACGCCGAGACGGGCCGCGAGACCCCCGTCCGGCCCGCCGGACGGTTCGGTCGACGGTCTTTCCACCGGCTCGGCCACCGTTGACCAGCCCCTTTCGCGAGCACACATCTGCGTGAGGGACACTTAACCACCAGTCGTATGTGTTGATCATGGAGGAGCCACCCGTGGAGTTCGACGTCGTTATCGAGATCCCGAAGGGTTCGCGCAACAAGTACGAGGTGGATCACGAGACCGGCCGGATTCGTCTGGACCGTCGGCTCTTCACCTCGACCAGCTACCCGGCGGACTACGGCTTCGTCGAGAACACCCTCGGCGAGGACGGCGACCCGCTGGACGCGCTGGTCATCCTGGAGGAGCCGACGTTCCCCGGCTGCCTCATCAAGTGCCGCGCGATCGGCATGTTCCGGATGACCGACGAGGCCGGCGGCGACGACAAGCTGCTGTGCGTCCCGGCGTCCGACCCCCGGGTGGAGCACCTGCAGGACATCCAGCACGTGTCGGAGTTCGACCGCCTGGAGATCCAGCACTTCTTCGAGGTCTACAAGGACCTGGAGCCGGGCAAGTCCGTCGAGGGCGCCGACTGGGTCGGCCGCGCCGAGGCCGAGGCCGAGATCGACGCCTCCCGCAAGCGCCTCGAGGCGCAGGGCGGCGCGCACTGACGTTCCGCTTCCGGTAGGCGGTCGGTGCCACGGGCGGTACACCTCGGGTGTGCCGCCCGTTTCGCATGCCCTCCCTTGGGCGTGACCATACTGGGCAGGAGTGCGGCCGAGGACGCGCAGCCGAGGAGGAGCGAGGTCGAGTGGTGGCGGAAGCGGGCGGTCCCGAGGACGAGAAGCCCCAGTCCGACGAGGCGCACAGTGCCTTCGCGCGGCCGGCCGGGACCGAGCCGCCCGCGGCGCCGCCCGAGGAGGACAGCCCGACGTCGGAGTTCGCCCTTCCGGCCGGGGTGACGCCCGAGCCCCCGGCGGCCGGTTCCGGTTCCGGTCCGGGTTCCGCTTCGGGGGGTGACACGGGCGGTTCGGCGTTCGCGCCGCCGAGCACGTACAGCTTCCGGGACTCGCCTCCGGTGTTCACTCCGGCGCACGGTATCCCGATGGTCAAGCTGACCGAGGAGGCGCCCTGGCAGGACCGGATGCGCACGATGCTGCGGTTGCCGGTGGCCGAGCGCCCGGCGCCGGAGCCGATCCAGCGGCACGACGAGACGGCCCCCGCGGTGCCGCGCGTGCTGGACCTGACCCTGCGCATCGGGGAGTTGCTGCTGGCGGGCGGCGAGGGTGCCGAGGACGTCGAGGCGGCGATGTTCGCGGTGACCCGCAGCTACGGGCTCGACCGCTGCGAGCCGACCGTGACGTTCACCCTGCTGTCGATCTCGCACCAGCCGTCCCTGGTGGACGACCCGGTGACGGCGAGCCGTACGGTGCGCCGCCGGGGCACGGACTACACCCGGCTGGCGGCGGTCTTCCGGCTGATCGACGACATCACGACGGTCGAGGGCGAGGTGTCGCTGGAGGAGGCGTACCGGCGGCTCGCGGAGATCCGGCGCAACCGGCATCCGTATCCCGGCTGGGTGCTGACGCTGGCGGCGGGCACGCTGGCGGGTGCGGCGTCGGTGCTGGTCGGCGGTGGCGCGCTGGTGTTCCTGGTGGCGATGGTCGGGGCGATGCTGGGCGACCGGCTGGCCTGGCTGTGCGCGGGGCGCGGGCTGCCGGAGTTCTACCAGTTCGTGGTGGCGGCGATGCCGCCGGCCGCGATGGGCGTGGCGCTGACGCTGACGCACTGGTCGGACGTACGGCCGTCGGCGGTGATCACCGGTGGGCTGTTCGCGCTGCTGCCGGGGCGGGCGCTGGTGGCGGGGGTGCAGGACGGGCTGACCGGGTACTACATCACGGCCTCGGCGCGGCTCCTGGAGGTCATGTACTTCTTCATCGCCATCGTCACCGGGGTGCTGCTGGCGCTGTACGGGGGGCTCCAGCTGGGTGCGGAGCTGAATCCGGAGGCGCGGCTCATCTCGCACGACCGGCCGGTCATCCAGATCCTGGCGTCGATGGTGCTGACGCTGTCCTTCGCGATCCTGCTCCAGCAGGAGCGGGCCACGGTCCTGGCGGTGACGCTGAACGGGGGTGTGGCCTGGGTGGTCTTCGGGGCGATGGCCCGTACGGGCGGGCTGTCGGCGGTGGCCGCGACGGCGGCGGCGGCCGGGCTCGTCGGCCTGTTCGGGCAGTTGTTCTCGCGGTACCGCTACACGTCGTCGCTGCCGTACATCACGGCGGCGATCGGGCCGCTGCTGCCCGGTTCGGCGACGTACTTCGGGCTGCTCGGGGTGGCGCAGAACGAGCTGGACCGGGGGCTGGCCTCGCTGTCCACGGCGGTGGCGACGGCGCTGGCCATCGCCATCGGGGTGAACCTGGGGAGCGAGATCTCCCGGCTGTTCATGCGGGTGCCGGGGGCGGTCGGCGGGGCGAACCGCCGCGCGGCCAAGCGGACGCGCGGCTTCTGACGGACGGGGTGGGGCTCAGCGCTTGGCGTGACGGCCGCCGCGGCGGCCGGTGGCCGGCTCCTGCGGAGAGGACTCGCCGCTCGCGGCGGTCCCTTCCTTCTTGCCCTTGCCGCGGGCGCGCAGGAATTCGATGATGATCGGCACGACCGAGATCAGCACGATGAGGATGAGCATCGCCTCGATGTTCTCGTGCACGACCTTCACGTTGCCGAGGGCGGCGCCGAGCAGGGTCACGCCGACGCCCCACAGGATGCCGCCGATGATGTTGAAGACGATGAACGAGCGGTAGTTCATCCGGCTGACCCCGGCGATGATCGGGGTGAAGGTGCGCACGATCGGCACGAAGCGGGCCAGGATCAGCGACTTCGGGCCGTGCTTCTCGAAGAACTCGTGGGCCTTCTCGACGTTCTCCTGCTTGAAGAGGCGGGAGTCGGGCCGGTTGAAGAGGGAGGGGCCGACCTTGCGGCCGAAGAGGTACCCCACCTGGTCGCCGATGATCGCCGCCAGGGCGACCAGGACGCAGACCAGCCACAGCGGGGTGTGCAGCTTGCCCGTCGTCACCAGCAGGCCGGTGGTGAACAGCAAGGAGTCACCGGGCAGGAAGAACCCGATCAACAGCCCGGACTCGGCGAAGACGATGACCAGCACACCGATCAGGCCGAACTGACCGATGAGATAGTCCGGGTCCAGCCAGCTCGGTCCGAGCGCAAGCGTATTCAAGGGTCCGGGCTCCATGATGAGGGATCGAAAGGCGGCTGCGTGGCCGCCCCAAGCTATCAACGCCCCGGGGCGGCCCCGGGTTCCACCCGTCTCTGTGACCGTTTACGCCCGGCGGCGCGCGGGTGGGCGGCCGGGCTCCGATGCATCGCGCCGGCGTGCGGTGCGAGCGCCGCCGAGCGCCTGCACCTTTTGCACGCTTTTACGGCTTTCGCATCGCTATGGTGTGGCGATGACGTCCGATTCCGCCGTCGCCGAGCCCGCGCCCGCCCGGCGGCTGCTCGCGCTCATCGTGCCCGCCCTGGCCGTCGGGGTGGCTTCGGCCCTGGTGCTGCTCGGAGTCAGCCTGCTCGCGGAGGAGTTGCAGGACGTCCTGTGGAAGACGCTGCCCGACGCGCTGTCCGTCGGGCGGTTCTCCTCGCTCTGGATGATCGTCATGCTCACCGTCACCGGCCTGGTGACCGGCCTCGTGGTCCGCGCGGTACCGGGCCGGGCCGGACCGGACCCCGCGACCATGGGCCTCGTCGACCCGCCGCTGCCGCCGCACGTGGTGCCCGGCCTGCTCCTGGTCACCGTCCTCGCCCTGGCCGGCGGCGTCAGCCTGGGCCCGGAGAACCCGATCACCGCCGCCAACATCGCCCTGGCCGCCTGGGCCGGCCAGCGGCTCGCCCCCGACGCGCCCGGCCGGCTGTGGCTCGGGCTCGCCGCCGCCGGCACGGTCGGCGCCCTCTTCGGCACCCCGGTCGCCGCCGCCCTGATCCTCACCGAGTCGCTGGCCTCCACGCCGGGGCCCGGCGCGCTCTGGGACAAGCTGTTCGGGCCGCTCGCCGCCGGGGCCGCCGGATCGCTCACCATGTCCCTGGCCGAACACCCCAGCTTCGACCTGGCGCTGCCCGCGTACACCCACGCCGGCTGGGGCGACCTGCTCTCCGCCGTCGTGATCGCGTCCGCCGGAGCGGTCCTCGGCCTCGCGGCGGTGTACGTGTTCCCGCTGATGCACCGCTGCTTCCGGGCGCTGCGGCACCCGGTGCTCGCCCTGACCCTGGGCGGCCTGGCGCTCGGGCTGCTCGGGGCGCTGGGCGGACACCTCACCCTGTTCAAGGGGCTGGACGAGGTGAAGACGATCGCCGCCGATCCGGACGGCTGGTCGGCCGCCGAGTTCGGCACGATGGCGGTGGTGAAGACGGCAGCCCTGGTGATCGCCGCGACCTGCGGGTTCCGGGGCGGCCGGATCTTCCCGGCGGTGTTCTCGGGTGTGGCGCTCGGGCTGTGCGCCCACGCCCTGGTGGACGCGGTGCCGGTGGCGCTCGCGGTGACGTGCGCGGTGCTCGGCGTGCTCCTCGCCGTCACCCGGCAGGGCTGGCTCAGCCTGTTCACGGCCGCGGTGCTGGCCGGGGACACGGCGCTGCTCCCGGTGCTGTGCGTCGCCCTGCTGCCCGGCTGGCTGCTGGTGACCGGCCGCCCGCTGATGCAGTTGCGCGAGGACGGTACGGCGATGCGCTGAGCGGCGGCCGGGGCGCGGGGCGGGCCGCGGTGTGCGGCGCCGGAGAGCCCCGCGCACCGGACGGACCAGCAGCGGGTGGCAGCCGCGCGGGCCGTCCGTATCGTCGGATTCGTCCGGTCTCGCGGGCGCGAGCCGAGAAGGGCAGGTCCGTGATGCCGCTCCACCGTGGCTCCGCGCACGAGGGCGAACCGTCCGCCGCGCAGCGCAGGCTGGCGCTCAACCCGTTCTACGGGGAGGCCGACCCGGTCGCCGGGATGGAGTCGGCGCCGCCCCGGCACCGGATGCCCGACGGACCGCTGCCGCCCCACACCGCGTACGGGCTCGTCCACGACGAGCTGATGCTCGACGGCAACTCGCGGCTCAACCTCGCCACCTTCGTCACCACCTGGATGGAGCCGCAGGCCGCGGTGCTGATGGGCGAGTGCCGCGACAAGAACATGATCGACAAGGACGAGTACCCGCGCACGGCCGAGCTGGAGCGGCGCTGCGTGGCGATGCTCGCCGACCTCTGGCACGCCCCCGACCCCT
Source organism: Streptomyces sp. OfavH-34-F (assembly GCF_022347745.1). Taxonomy (GTDB): domain Bacteria; phylum Actinomycetota; class Actinomycetes; order Streptomycetales; family Streptomycetaceae; genus Streptomyces. The sequence goes on along the minus strand of NZ_JAKRGC010000084.1, from coordinate 7,833 downwards.
CGGCGGCCGTGGGCTGTTCGACGACCGGGTCCAGCGAGGCGTGCATGCTCGCCGCGATGGCGCTCAAACGCCGCTGGGCGGCGAAGAACGCCGACCGCTACCCGGCGACCGCCCGCCCCAATCTCGTGATGGGGGTGAACGTGCAGGTGTGCTGGGAGAAGTTCTGCACGTTCTGGGAGGTCGAGCCGCGCCTGGTCCCCATGGAGGGCGACCGCTTCCACCTCGACCCGCAGGCCGCCGCCGACCTCTGCGACGAGAACACCATCGGCGTCGTGGGCGTCCTCGGCTCCACCTTCGACGGCAGCTACGAGCCGATCGCGGAGCTGTGCGCGGCCCTGGACCGCCTCCAGGAACGCACCGGCCTCGACATCCCCGTCCACGTGGACGGCGCGTCCGGCGCCATGGTCGCGCCGTTCCTGGACGAGGAACTGGTGTGGGACTTCCGGCTCCCCCGCGTCTCCTCCATCAACACCTCCGGCCACAAGTACGGCCTGGTCTATCCGGGCGTCGGCTGGGCGCTGTGGCGGTCGGCCGCCGAACTCCCCGAGGAACTGGTCTTCCGGGTGAACTACCTGGGCGGCGACATGCCGACCTTCGCGCTGAACTTCTCCCGGCCCGGCGCCCAGGTCGTCGCGCAGTACTACACGTTCCTGCGGCTGGGCCGGGACGGCTACCGGGCCGTGCAGCAGGCGGCCCGGGACGTGGCGACGGGGCTGGCCGCGAAGATCGAGGAGCTGGGCGACTTCCGGCTGCTCACCCGGGGCGACCAGCTCCCCGTCTTCGCGCTGACCACCAGGCCGGAGGTGAAGTCCTACGACGTCTTCGACGTGTCGCGGCGGCTGCGCGAGCGGGGCTGGCTGGTGCCCGCGTACACCTTCCCGGCCAACCGGGAGGACCTGTCGGTGCTGCGCATCGTGTGCCGCAACGGCTTCTCCTCCGACCTGGCGGAACTCCTCATCGAGGACCTGCGGCTGCTGATGCCCGAACTGCGCGCCCAGCCGCACCCGCTGACCCGCGACCAGAACGCCGCCACGTCCTTCCACCACTGAGAGGTCAGCGGCCGAGCCGCGCGAACCTCCGCACCGCGAGCGGGAAGAACACCGCGAGCAGTACCAACGGGCCGAGCACCGCGAGGAGCTGGGCGTGGCCGGCCGCCCAGGAGCCGCCGTCCGCGCCCGGGTTGCCGCACAGCTCGCGCACCGCCGTCGCGGTGGCCGAGAGCGGGTTCCACTCGACGGCGGCGCCCAGCCATCCGGGCATCGTCTCCGGCGTCGCGAACACCGTGGACAGGAAGCCCACCGGCCAGACCAGGATCTGCACGGCCTGCGCGCGCTCCGGGCGCCCGGCCACCAGCGCGAGCAGGATGCCCAGCCACAGCATCGCGAACCGCAGCAGCAGGAGCAGCCCCATCGCGCCGAGCGCGGCGTCCGGTCCGTGGTGCCAGCGCCAGCCGACCGCCAGGCCCACTCCCGTGAGCACCACCAGCGCGGCCGCCGACTGGAGCATGTCCGCGGCGGCCCGGCCGACCAGCACCGCCCCGGAGGCCATCGGCATCGAGCGGAACCGGTCCACGACCCCCTTCTCCAGGTCGCGGGTGACCGCCAGCACGGTGGACTCCAGGCCGAAGCCCATGGTCAGCGCCAGCATGCCGGGCACCAGGTACTCCGCCGTGTCCCCCTCGACGCCGCGCCCGCCGCCGACCAGATAGGTGAACATCAGCAGCAGCATCACCGGGAAGGCCAGGCCCACCGCCACCTGGCCCGGCTGCCGGGCCCAGCGGGCCAGTTCGCGCCGGGTCATCGTCCAGGAATCGGACACCGCCCACGTCACCGCGCTCATGCGGCCACCTCCGTCTCGTTCCGGCCGCCCGTCAGGGTCAGGAAGACCTCGTCCAGGGTCGGGCGGCGCACCGCGATGTCCTCCGCCTCGATGCCCGCGTCCGTCAGCGCCCGCACCGCCGCGGCGAGCGCCGCCATCCGGTCCGGGGCCGGGGCGCCGACGATCCGGCGTTCCGGGTCGGTGACCGCGCCGCCGTCGAGCAGCGCGGCGGCGCGCGCCAGCTGGGAGGCGTCGCGCACGACGACGTCGATGCGGTCGCCGCCGACGCGGGTCTTCAGCTCGTCGGCCGTGCCCTCGGCGACCACCCGGCCGCCGTCCACCAGGGAGATCCGGTCCGCCAGCTGGTCCGCCTCCTCCAGGTACTGCGTGGTGAGCAGCACGCTCGTGCCGTCGCCGACCAGGGAGCGCACCGCCGCCCACACCTCGGCCCGGCCGCGCGGGTCGAGGCCGGTCGTCGGCTCGTCCAGGAACAGCACCTCGGGGCCGGTGATCAGCGAGGCCGCCAGGTCCAGGCGGCGGCGCATGCCCCCGCTGTAGTGGCGGACGGCCTTGCGGCCGGTGTCCGCGAGGCCGAAGCGGTCGAGCAGTTCGCCCGCCCGCGCCCCGGCCCGGCGGGCGCCGAGGTGGTGCAGCCTGCCGAACATCTCCAGGTTCTGCCGGCCGTCCAGCTCCTCGTCCAGCGCCGCGTACTGCCCGAGCAGCCCGATCCGGCGGCGGACCTCGCGCGGCCGGAGCCGCACGTCGTGCCCGGCGACCTCGGCCCGGCCCCCGTCGTACCGCAGCAGGGTCGCCAGGGCGCGGACCGCCGTGGACTTCCCGGCCCCGTTGGGTCCGAGCACCGCGTGCACGGTGGAGCGGGCGACCGTCAGGTCCAGCCCGTCCAGGGCCCACCTCCCCCCGTATCGTTTGCGCATTCCCTCGACCACGATCGCGTCCCGCACGGCCACACCCCCAGTAGTCAAACTTGACTAGCATCTCGAAGGTAAGCCATGTCCGGCCATTGGTCAAACTTGATTAGTCGCTACCGGCCGTCAGCCGGCGTCGCCCGGATCGGGGATGCCCGTCGCGTACGGGTTCTCCTCGCCCTCCGCGAGGACGCCGACGAAGGGCTCGCCCTCGCCCGCGAAGACGTACGCCCCGCCCTCGATGCGGGCGATCAGGCCGCGCGTCCACTCGGCAGCGGCGTCCGCCGAGTGGACCCAGTAGTTCATGACCTCGCCGATGTGGCCCAGCGCCTCGGGGCCGTCCTCCGGGAGGTAGTGCTCGGTGACGGCGGCGCGCCAGGTGGCGAGGTTCGCCAGCCGCTCGCGCAGCAGGGCGACGGCCTCCGCGCGCTCCAGGTCGACGATGAAGCCGATGCCCGCCGACAGGACGTCCATGCGCTGGTCGTACGAGGTCAGCGAGGCGCGCAGCAGGGCGAGGTACTCCTCGGTGCCGCGCTCGGTGATCTCGTACTCGATGCGCGGCGGGCCGCCCGCCGTGCTCGGGGCGACCTCGTGGGCGAGGAGCATGCCCTGCTTCGCGAGCTGCTTGAGCGCGTGGTAGACGGAGCCGGGCTTGGCGTTGGACCACTCGTGGGCGCCCCAGTACTCCAGGTCGTTGCGGACCTGGTAGCCGTGGGCCCGGCCGTGCTGGCGCACGGCACCGAGGACCAGCAGCCGGATCGCGGACATGCCCTCACCTCTCTGGTCAACCCGGTGACCAGCCTAGGGCCTGTCCGGCGGATCAGGGTCGGGGGGGGCGCGGCGTCTGGTGCGGTGCATCGCAAGGCGCCGGAGCGGCCTGATAGCGGAGCTATCCGGGCGTTTCGGCAACGCGGCGAGGTGCCGTGCCAGGCGTCGCGACCCCGGCCATGATCCGCCGGACAGGCCCTGACGGGAGGGGCGGGCGGGGTCAGAAGGGGAAGACGCTGCGGCCGTGCTGGACGGAGATCCACTTCTGGGTGGTGAACGCCTCCACCGCCGCGTCGCCGTTCATCCGGCCGAGACCGGAGTCCTTCTCGCCGCCGAAGGCGATGCCCGGGTCGTCGTGCACGGTGGAGTCGTTGACGTGGAACATGCCGCTGCGGATGCGCTGGGCGAACCGGACCCCGCGGCCGGTGCGGGCGGTGTGCACCGCACCGCTGAGGCCGTACGGGCTGTCGTTGACGATGCGCACGGCCTCGTCCTCACCGTCGAACGGGATCAGCAGGGCGACGGGCCCGAAGATCTCCTGGCTCAGGAGCGGGGAGCCCTCGGGCAGCCCGGTGAGCACGGTCGGCTCCACGAGGTTGCCGCGCACCCCGCCCCGTACCGGCGCCTCGGCGCCCTCGGCGATCGCCTGGTCCACCAGGGCGGCCAGCGCGTCGGCGTGGAACGTGTTGATGACCGGGCCGATGTGGGTGTCCGGCTCGCGCGGGTCGCCGGTCCTGAGGGCGGCCACGCGGGCGCAGAACTTCTCCGTGAACGCGTCGGCCACCGCGCGGTCCACGAGGATGCGGTTGGCGGCCATGCAGACCTGGCCGGAGTAGATGAATCGGCTGAAGACGGCGGCGTCCACCGCGTAGTCGATGTCGGCGTCGTCCAGCACCACCAGGGCGCTGTTGCCGCTGAGTTCGAGGATGGTGCGCTTGAAGAGGGCGCCCGCCGTCGCGGCGACGTGGCGGCCGACGCGGTCCGATCCGGCGAACGAGATCACGCTGGGCACTGGGTGCTCGATGAACGCGTCGCCTATCTCGGCGATGTCCGTGACGACGACGTTGAGCAGCCCGGCCGGCAGCCCGGCCTCCTCGAAGATCCGGGCGACCAGGCCGCCGCCGACGACGGGCGAGTTCTGGTTGGCCTTGACGACGACCGCGTTGCCGAGGGCGAGGGCGGGCGCGACGGACTTCATCGTCACCAGGAGCGGGAAGTTGAACGGGCTGATGACGCCGACGACGCCGACCGGCAGCCGGTAGAGCAGGTTCTCCCGGCCGTCCGCCGCGGAGGGCAGGACGCGGCCCTCCGGGGAGAGCGCCTGGCGGATGGCCTCCCGCAGGAACTCCTGGGTGAGGCTCAGCTCGTACTCGGCCTTGGCGCGGGTGCCGCCCAGCTCGTCGATGATCGCCTCGGTGATCTCACCGGCCAGCGACTCGGTGACCCGCAGGGCCCGTTCCAGGACGTCGCGGCGGCGGTAGGGGCTGGTCGCGGCCCACTCGCCCTGGGCGCGCTCGGCGGCGCGGTACGCCTCGTCCACCTCGGCGGCCGTAGCGATGGTGATCGCGGCGAGCTTCTCCCCGTTGAACGGGTTGAAATCGATGATGTCCCAGGAGCCGGTGCCCGTCCGCCATTCACCGTCGATGTACTGGCCGGCCAGCTCTTGGAAGAAGGACATGCGATCCCTTAACAACTCAGGTGCAGACTCCTGTGGGATCGTCATCCTACTGAAATTTCAGGAGAGTTGGAGAAGTCCTCGCAGCAGGTCACGACTCTCTTCCGGGCCGGGGCTGTCCTCGTGAAGACGCGCCATCGCCTTTTCGTACTGGGCGACGTCCTCGTCCTTGTCCAGATAGAGCGCACTTGTCAGCTGCTCCAAATAGACAATGTCCGACAGATCGGATTCCGGGAATCGCAGCATCGTGAAGGAGCCGCTCTCGCCCGAGTGGCCGCCGAAACTGAACGGCATCACCTGGAGCGTGATGTTGGGCTGCTCCGACATATCGATCAGATGCCGCAATTGCGCCCGCATCACCTCGCGGCCGCCGTACGGGCGGCGCAGCGCCGCCTCGTCCAGTACCGCGTGGAATCGGGGGGCGCGCTCGGAGACGAGCACCTTCTGCCGCTCCAGGCGCAGCGCGACCCGGCGCTCGATCTCGGCGGCCGGTGCTCCGCGCATGCCGCGGGCGACGACCGCGTGGGCGTAGTCCTCGGTCTGGAGCAGTCCGTGCACGAACTGGACTTCGTAGATTCTGATGAGCGAGGCCGCACCCTCCAGGCCGACGTAGGTCTGGAACCAGCCGGGCAGTACATCCCCGTAACTGTGCCACCAGCCCGCCACGTTGGCCTCACGGGCCAGGGCGAGCAGGGAGTCGCGCTCCGCCTCGTCCGTGACGCCGTAGAGCGTGAGCAGATCCTCGACGTCCCTGGCCTTGAAGCTCACCCGTCCCAACTCCATGCGGCTGATCTTCGATTCGGAGGCCCGGATGGAGTAGCCGGCCGCTTCGCGCGTGATGCCTCGCGAGTCACGCAGTCTCCTGAGCTGGGAGCCCAGCAGGATGCGCCGCACCACGGACCCACTCGACTCGCCTGCCGCCACTGGTCCAACCCTCCCCATCGCTTCCTGGCATCGGGGCTCCCCCTGAACCCCAAGTGCCGGATTCTGCCATCAAAACGCTTCAGCCCGTACTCATTCGATTACGGAAATGGGAAGAGCTTGGTAAGTCGGCGAAACGCGGCCCCGGAAGAAATGACCCGGAACGGGACGGCGCCGGACAGGTCCGGCGCGTGCACGTGCATCTGCCCTTGCATCTGCCCTGCGCATTCGGAACCATGGAGCCCGCGCACCTGCGTGCTCGTTCGTGTTGTGCCGCTGTTCCCCGGTACGCAGTACCGATACAGCCGCGATTCCCGGGAGTGCCTCGCATGGGGACGAATGGATCGACGATGCTCGAGCCGTTACGGCAGGGGCTTCCCCCCATCGATCCCTCAGCCGTCTCCGGATCAGCCACCTGCACACTGCCCGCCCGTTACGAGGCGGTGGGCGGCGCCCGGCAGTTCACCCGGTCGACCCTGGGGGGCTGGGGGCTGAGCGAGCGGTTCGACGACGTCGCGCTCGTCGTCTCCGAGCTGGTGACCAACGCGCTGCGGCACGCCCTGCCGGCCGACCCGCCGCGCGAGCCCCGGGAGCAGCCCGTGCGGCTGCACCTGATGCGCTGGACCTCGCGGCTGGTGTGCGCGGTGCGCGATCCGAGCCACGCGAGTCCGGTCGCCTCCGAGGCGGCGGACTCGGCCGAGTCGGGCCGGGGGCTGTTCCTGGTGGAGTCGTTCAGCGACTGCTGGGGCTGGCACCCGTCGCCCGTATTGAGTACCGAGAGCGTCGCGGGCACCACCGCGGCGCGAGGCAAGGTCGTCTGGGCGCTGTTCCGGCTCGGCGACCCGGTGTGACGGGGGGCGGTGCGACCGGCCGGCGCACCGCGTTACACACCGCCCGAGGGCCGAACACCGTGGGATCTCCCCGGTGTTCGGCCCTCTGTGGTGTACGGCCGGCGGTTCAGCCGACCAGATGGTCGAACTCGCCGTCCTTGACGCCGAGCAGCAACGCCTCTATCTCGGCCGGCGTGTAGACCAGGGCCGGGCCGTCCGGGTGGCGCGAATTGCGCATCGCCACTCCCCCGTCGGGCAGTTTCGCGAACTCCACGCAGGAACCCTGGGAGTTGCTGTGTCTGCTCTTCTGCCAGACGACTCCGCGAAGCTCTGTGGCCGCCATGCCGTTGTACACGTGGTGCACAGGACGCTCCCCGAGTTGCAAGGTGCAAGTGTCAACTGTCCCGGATCATAGCTGTGTTCAATTTCTGATGCATGAGCGGATGCACGAGCAGATGCACGTGCACGCGGGGTGGCGCCGCGATTACAGCTCTTGGGAAGAGAGACGGGGAAATAGCCGGATCGGCTCCCGATCACGCGAGTTGACCGCTCCCCGGGTGTCCGGATCCGCAGATCGATGGAGGCAGCCACTCGGACGGCCATTCCATTCACGGGGAAATCGACCCGTACGGGAACGCGCGAACCGGCGCGACACCGGCCACCGGGCCGCCGGCCGCGGCGGTGCTCACCGGTTGCGGAAGCGACGGGGCCGGGAACGAGCTGCCCGGGGCGGGGACGTCACGGCGTCAGGCCGCGCGAGAAGTCCTCCAGGGCTTCGAGCAGCAGGCCCGCGCTGTTGCGGACGAGCGGGGCGGAGCCCGGCCCCTCCGCCGCCTCGTGCTCCGCGCACTGCGCCTCCCAGCGCTCCAGCGCCTCCCGCACCGGCGTCCAGTCC
>NZ_JAKRGC010000083.1 GCF_022347745.1 Streptomyces sp. OfavH-34-F | reverse complement strand
CGGCCGGCCCGGCCGGGACGCGGAGACCCGGCCCGGACGCGCCGGGCGCCGCGCGGGCCCCGGCAGCGCGACGCCCATGTCGGATTTCCGCCAGCCCCCGGCCCCCTCCGTGGACCATCCTGGGACCATGCACACCGACACCGAGCGCTGCGTACGGGCCGTCCGGTCCAAGGACGCCCGCTTCGACGGCTGGTTCTTCACGGCCGTCCTGACCACCCGGATCTACTGCCGCCCGAGCTGCCCGGTCGTCCCGCCCAAGGACGAGAACATGACGTTCTACCCGAGCGCGGCGGCCTGCCAGCAGGCCGGGTTCCGGGCCTGCAAGCGGTGCCGGCCCGACACCAGCCCCGGCTCGCCCGCCTGGAACGCCCGCGCCGACTCCGTCGCCCGCGCCATGCGGCTCATCCGCGACGGGGTCGTGGACCGCGAAGGCGTCCCGGGGCTCGCCGCCCGCCTCGGCTACTCGCCCCGCCAGATCGAGCGCCAGCTGCGCGCCGAACTGGGCGCAGGACCGCTCGCCCTGGCCCGCGCCCAGCGCGCCCAGACCGCGCGGGTGCTCATCGAGACCACCGCCCTGCCCCTGGCGGAGGTCGCCTTCGCGGCCGGGTTCTCCTCCGTGCGCACCTTCAACGAGACCGTCCGCGAGGTCTTCGCCCTGGCCCCCGGCGAACTGCGCGCCCGCGCCGCCCGCACGGCCCCGGCGCCCGCCACCCCCGGCGTCATCGCCCTGCGCCTGCCGTACCGCGCCCCGCTCAACCCGAGCAACCTCTTCGGCCACCTCGCCGCCACCGCCGTCCCCGGCGTCGAGGAGTGGCGCGACGGGGCCTACCGCCGCACCCTCGCCCTGCCGCACGGCCACGGCATCGTCGCGCTCGCCCCGCGCCCCGACCACATCGCCTGCCGGCTCTCCCTCACCGACCCGCGCGACCTGACGCTCGCCATCAGCCGGTGCCGCTGGCTGCTCGACCTGGACGCCGACCCGGTCGCGGTGGACGGGCAGTTGCGCACCGACCCGCTGCTCGCCCCGCTGGTCGACGCCGCCCCCGGCCGCCGGGTGCCCAGGACCGTGGACGGCGCGGAGTTCGCCGTCCGCGCCGTGCTCGGCCAGCAGGTGTCCACCGCCGCCGCCCGCACCCACGCCGCCCGCCTCGTCACCGCGCACGGCACCCCCGTCGACGACCCCGAGGGCGGACTGACCCACCTCTTCCCCGGCCCGGAGGCGCTGGCCGGGCTCGACCCCGAGCGGCTGGCCCTGCCGCGCACCCGCCGCCGCACCCTCACCACCCTGGTCCGGGCCCTCGCGGACGGTGCGCTGCGGCTGGGCCCCGACTCCGACTGGGAGCGGGCCCGCGCCGACCTCACCGCCCTGCCCGGCTTCGGCCCCTGGACCGTCGAGGCCGTCGCCATGCGCGCGCTCGGCGACCCGGACGCCTTCCTGCCGACCGACCTCGGCATCCGCAGGGCCGCCCAGCGGCTCGGCCTGCCCGCGACCCCGGCCGCCCTCACCGCCCGCGCGGCCGGCTGGCGCCCCTGGCGCGCGTACGCCGTCCAGTACCTCTGGACCGTGGACGACCACCCCATCAACCACCTTCCCCCCGCAGGAGGAACCCCGTGACCCGGCAGCACACCGTCGTGGACAGCCCCTACGGGTCGCTCACGCTCGTCGCCACCGACGGCGTCCTGGCCGGCCTCTACATGACCGGCCAGCGCCACCGGCCCCCCGAGGAGACCTTCGGCGAGCCCGACCCGCGCCCCTTCACCGAGGCCGCCCGCCAGCTCGACGCCTACTTCGCCGGCGACCTGCGCACCTTCGACCTGCCGCTGCGCCTGGACGGCACCCCGTTCCAGCGCAGCGTCTGGGAGCAGCTGCGGCTCATCCCGTACGGGGAGACCCGCACCTACGGGGAACTCGCCGAGAACCTCGGCAAACCCGGTGCCTCCCGCGCGGTGGGGCTGGCCAACGGCAAGAACCCGGTCGGCATCATCGTGCCCTGCCACCGGGTGATCGGGGCGTCCGGCGGCCTCACCGGCTACGGCGGCGGCCTGGACCGCAAGCAGCGGCTGCTCGCCTTCGAGAACGGCACCGAACGGAGCACACCGGCCCTGTTCTGAGCGGTACGGGTGGGGCCCCGCACACCCGTGTGCGGGGCCCCACCCGTAGCGCTTCCCTCCGGTCAGCCGGTGAAGATCTCCACCGCCGTCCAGATCGCCAGCCCCAGCATGCACAGGCCGCCGATGCGCTGGACGGTCTTGAGCGGCACGCGCTTGGCGATGAACCGGCCCGCCAGCAGCGCCAGCGCGGACACCGACATCAGGGCGGCGGCGGAGCCGATCGCGGTCGACCAGGGACCGTTGCTCGCCGCGAGGTTGGCCGTGGTGATCTGCGTGAGGTCGCCCCACTCGCTGATGAACACCGCCGTGAACGCCGTCGAGTACACCGGCCAGAAACCGGTCACCGTCTTCGGGCCCGCCTCGTCGTCCTCGTCGTCACCGCCGCCGCGCAGCAGCATGAAGGCGCCGAACGCGAAGAGGCAGGCCGAGACGAGCTTGACGATCCAGTCGGGCAGCAGCCCGAGCAGCCCGCCCGCACCCACCGCGATGGCGACGTGCACGATGAACGCCGACGAGGTGCCGAACCAGACGTAGAGCGGACGCATGCGCGTGCCCATCGCGAGCGACGCGAACATCGTCTTGTCCGGGAGTTCGGCGAGGAAGATCAGCCCGAAAGCGGTGATGATCGCCAGGGGGTCGAGATGCATTCCGGTGGCTTTCTGTACGAGCCGGGCCCCGGATCTCCGCGAAGTGCCGCTCGGGCGTTTCGGAGGACCACTCGGCCCGGCATGACGGCACCGCCCACGGGGCGTGGGCGTGTGTCATACCTGACCGAAGGTCTCGCCCACCCGCGATCATCCCGATCACGAGCCCGGCCACCGGGAACCCGGGGGTTCCAGTGTGTCGACGACCGGTTTGCGGGGCTACTCCCCTTCGCAGCGGTTCATATTACCGGAAGGGCCGGGTCGTGCGGTCAGCCCTGGGTCTCCGGGGGCCTGGGCTCGTCCTCGCGCAGCAGCTCCTCGCGCGCGGCGGTGCGCGCCTCCGTGCGGTGGCCGCGGGCGATGTAGTCGCGCACCACGAGTTCGACGGCGTCCTGCGGATTGCCGACCCCCGCGAGCACCATCACTTCGACCACGAGTTCCGCATCGAGACTGACCGCTACCTTCGCCATGGCGCGACGGTAGCAGGCCACCCGGGCCCGCCACCGCCGGATGCCGGAACGGGCCCCGCACCGGCCCGGGGCGACCCGGCTCAGCCGACCGGGAGGCCGTCCTCCAGCTCCACCGCGCCCGCGCCGGACTCCAGCGCCCGCAGGGCCGCCCGCACCCGGCCGGCCCGCGCCCCCGACAGATGGGCGTCGATCTCCGCCGGTCCGACGAGCTTCCAGGACAGCAGCTCCGACTCCTGGAGCCGGATCGCCTTCAGCCGCTCGTCGTCCAGGACCCCGCCGTCGTACACGTACGCCACGATCGGCGGCCGGTCGCTGCCGCGCACCCAGTCCACCACCAGCAGCCGGCCCGGCGGGACGTCCAGGCCGATCTCCTCCAGCGACTCGCGCCGCGCCCCCTGCCGGGGGCTCTCCCCGTCCGCCGACTCGACCGTCCCGCCGGGCAGCGTCCAGCCCTCGCGGTAGTTCGGCTCGACGAGCAGCACCCGGCCCGCCGCGTCCCGGAAGAGGCAGGCGGCCCCGACGAGCACCTTGGGAAGACCGGCGATGTAAGTGGCGTAGTCCGTAGTGGTCACCGCGCCAGCCTAGGTCCGGTTTGATCGATCAGACCATGGGCACGGAGGGGGTGCTGCGGATAGGGTCGGGGCGGCGCGACTGCCTGTTCGAATGCAAAGGGAATCAAGGTGACGGACGGAGCAGTGATGGAGACCGCACGCGTACTCGTCGCGGCGGACAAGTTCAAGGGCTCGCTCACGGCCGTGCAGGTCGCCGAGCGGGTGACGGCCGGACTGCGGCGCGTCCTTCCCGGGCTACGGGTGGAGACCCTGCCCGTGGCGGACGGCGGCGACGGCACCGTGGCGGCGGCGGTGGCCGCCGGCTTCGAGCGCCGCGAGGCGCGCGTGACCGGACCGCTGGGCGACCCCGTCACCGCCGCGTACGCGGTGCGCGGCACCACCGCCGTCGTCGAGATGGCCGAGGCGTCCGGCCTCCAGCACCTGCCCGCCGGCGTGTTCGCCCCGCTCACGGCCACCACGTACGGCTCCGGCGAACTCCTGCTCGCCGCCGTCGGGGCGGGGGCGCGGACCATCGTGTTCGGCGTCGGCGGCAGCGCCACCACGGACGGCGGGGCCGGCATGCTCTCCGCCCTCGGCGCCCGCTTCCTCGACGCCGACGGCAAACCGGTCGGACCCGGCGGCGGCGGTCTCGCCGACCTCGCCGAGGCGGACCTCTCCGGCCTCGACCCCCGCCTCGCCGGCCTCGACCTGATCCTCGCCAGCGACGTGGACAACCCCCTCACCGGCCCGACCGGCGCCCCCGAGGTCTACGGCCGGCAGAAGGGCGCCACCGAGGACGACATCGCGGTCCTCGACGCCGCGCTCGCCCACTACGCCTCCCTCCTCGGCCCCGAGCAGGCCCGGCTCCCCGGCGCCGGGGCGGCCGGCGGCATCGGCTACGGGGCGCTCGTCGCGCTCGGCGCGCGGTTCCGGCCCGGCATCGAGGTCATGCTCGACGTCCTCGGCTTCGCACCCGCGCTGGAACGGGCGACCTTCGTCATCACCGGCGAGGGCTCCCTGGACACCCAGACCCTCCACGGCAAGGCCCCGGCGGGCGTCGCCGCGGCGGCCCGCGCGGCCGGCGTGGACGTGGTGGCGGTCTGCGGACGCCTCGCGCTCACCCCGCAGGCGCTGGAGGGCGCGGGCATCCGCCGCGCGTACGCCCTCACGGACCTGGAACCGGACCCGGCGGTGTGCATGGCCGAGGCCGGGCCGCTGCTGGAGCGCGTTGCGGAATCGATCGCCCGCGACTTCCTGAGCTGACGGCGGGGGCGCCGCGCCCGGCGCCCCCGCCCGGTCTGTGCGCCCGCACAACCCCGTACCGCCCCGTGCGGGGCACCCGCAACGCGTCCCCCCGCACCCCATGGACGCCCCCCTCCCACCCCTGCTGACCTGTGGCTCCACAGGAACGCGGAAGGAGGAGGACGCACATGGCGACGCTCGAGATCCGCGCACTGTCCGTGGCCTACGGCCCGGTCCGCTCACTGCGCGACGTCTCCCTCGATGTGCCCGCCGGCGCGATCACCGCCGTACTCGGCGGCAACGGGGCCGGGAAGACCACACTGTTGCGGGCCGTATCGCGGACGCTCGGCTTCCACGGCGGCACCGCCACCGGCGGCGTCCGGTTCGACGGCCGCCCCCTGGACGGGCTGCGGCCCGACCGGGTGGTCGCCGCCGGGATCGTCCAGGTGCCCGAGGGCCGGCAGGTGTTCGCCCGGATGACCGTGGCCGACAACCTCCGGGCCGGCGCCCTCGGCGCCCCCGGCGGACGCGCGGCGGCGGCCCAGGCACTGGAACGCGTGCACGAACTGTTCCCGGTCCTGGCCCGCCGCGCCCACCAGAGCGCCGGGCTGCTGTCCGGCGGCGAACAGCAGATGCTGGCCATGGGGCGCGCCCTGATGGCCCGGCCCCGGCTGCTCCTGCTCGACGAACCCTCGCTCGGCCTCGCGCCCCTGATGGCGCAGCGCATCGCCGACACGGTGCGCGAGATCAACGCCTCCGGCACGTCCGTGCTGCTGGTCGAGCAGAACGCGTCGATCGCGCTGGGCCTCGCCACCACGGCGTACGTCCTGGAGGTCGGCGAGGTCACCCTGCACGGCCCGGCCGGTGAACTGGCCGCCTCCGACGAGGTCCGCCGCCGCTACCTGGGCGTCGTGGACGAGGCGGCCGCCGCCGACGCGGACCGGGCGGCGGCCGACCCCGTACCCACCCTCGGCAGGTGGTCCGCGTGACCACCGCCCCCGCGCCCCTCGCCGTCCGGGACATCACCGTCCGGTTCGCCGGACTCACCGCGCTCGACGGCGTCTCGTTCACCGTCGAGCCGGGCAGCGTGCACGCCGTCATCGGCCCGAACGGAGCGGGCAAGTCCACCACGTTCAACGTGCTGTCCGGGGTCTACCGGGCGGCCTCCGGGAGCGTGCGCCTCGGCACCGAGGAACTGACCGGGAGCGCCCCGCACGAGATCGCCGCGCTCGGCGTCGCCCGCACCTTCCAGAACCTCGCGCTGCCGCCGCACGCCACCGTCGCCGACACCCTGATGCTCGGCCGGCACCGGCTGACCCGCGCCGGGTTCCTGGCCAGCGGACTGCGGCTGCCGTCCGCCGCCCGCGAGGCGCGCCGCCACCGCGACCGGGTCCGCGAGATCGCCGCGTTCATCGGACTGGACCGGGAACTGGACCGGCCCGCGAGCGCCCTGCCGTACGGGCAGCAGAAGCTCGTCGAACTGGGCCGGGCGCTGTGCATGGAACCGCAGGTGCTCCTCCTGGACGAACCCGTCGCCGGGATGACCGCCGAGGAACGGCGCCGCACCGCGCAGGTCGTCGCCGGGGTCCGCGACGGCCTCGGCATCTCCATCGTGCTCGTCGAACACGACATGGGCGTGGTGATGCGCCTCGCGGACGCCGTGACCGTACTCGACTTCGGACGCAGGATCGCCGGCGGCACCCCCGCCGAGGTCCAGAACGACCCGGCCGTCGTCCAGGCCTATCTGGGAGCCCCCCAATGACCACCTTCATCGAACTCCTCCTCGGCGGCCTGTCCATCGGCGCGGTCTACGCGCTGATCGCGCTCGGCTTCGTCGTCATCTTCAAGGCCACCGAGGTCGTCAACTTCGCCCACGCCTCACTCCTCCTCGCCGGCGGCTACGTCACCGCCGTGCTCCACGACGACATCGGCTTCTGGCCCGCCCTCGCCACCGGCATCGCGGGCGCGGCCGTCGTCGGCGCCGCCGTCGAGTACCTGGTGATGCGCCGCTACCGGGGCGGCGACCACAGCGTCCTGGCCATCGTCACCATCGGCGTCGACATCCTGCTGACCACCGAACTCACCCGGCGCATGGGCACGGAGGTGCTCTCCCTGGGCGACCCCTGGGGCGACCGCGTCCTCACGATCGGCGGCGTCACGCTCGCCCACACCCGGATCGCCGCGTTCCTCGCCGCCGCCCTCCTCATCACCGTGTTCCTGCTCGCCTTCCGCTTCACCTCCTGGGGCGTCTCGATGCGCGCCGCCGCCGAGAACCCGCAGACCGCGGCCCTTATGGGGATCAGGCTCGGCCGGGTCTCGCTCGCCGCCTGGGCGGTCGCCGGGGCCCTGGCCGCCGTCGCCGCGCTGTTCCTCACCGTCTTCCCCACCCCAGGACTGGAACGGGCCACCTCGCTCGCCGCGCTCAAGGCGTTCCCCGCCGCCATCCTCGGCGGGCTCGACTCCACGACCGGCGCCCTGGCCGGCGGGCTGATCGTCGGCGTCACCGAATCCCTCGCCACCGGCTACCAGGGCGAACTGTCCTTCCTCGGCCGGGGCATCGGCGACGTGGCCCCCTACCTGGTGATGGTGATCGTGCTGCTCGCACGCCCCGCCGGACTCCTCGGCACCAAGGAGCCCGCCCGTGTCTGAGACCACCACCGCACCCGCCCCCGCCGCGGCCCTCGCGGCCCGGCTGCGCCGCCCCCGCACCTGGCTGTGGACGGCGGGACCGGTCCTGCTGCTCGCCCTGCCGTTCTACCTGGACCGCTTCTGGCTCCAGGCCGGACTGTTCGCCATGGCCGCCGCGATCGGCGCCATCGGCCTCAACCTCCTCACGGGCGCCACCGGCCAGCTCTCCATGGGCCACGCCTTCTTCCTCGCCGTGGGCGCGTACGGCTACTGCGTCCTGGCGGGGGAGAGCGGTACGGAGAACGGGCACACCCTGTCCGGGCTCGGCCTGCCCAGCTGGCTCGCCGCCGTCCTCGCCGTCCTCCTCGCCGGGGCCGCCGGCGGACTGTTCAGCCCCATCGCGGGCCGGCTGCGCGGCGCCTACCTCGGCATCGCGACCCTGGCGCTGATCTTCATCGGCCAGCACGTGCTCTTCAACGCCTCCTCCCTCACCGGCGGCTACAACGGCCGCGCCGTGCCCCCGCTCTCCCTCTTCGGCTTCGACTTCGACGACACCGAGGTGCTGGTGGCGGCCGTACCGTTCCAGTCCGCCGAGAAGCTCTGGTACGTGGCCCTGCTCGCCCTCCTGCTGAGCGGCCTGTTCGCCCGGGGGGTGCTGCGCGGCCGGCCCGGCAGGGCGCTGAACGCCATCCGGGACCACCGCATCGCGGCCGGGGTGATGGGCGTGCCGGTGGCCCGCTACCGGGCGGGCGTCTTCGTCCTGTCCTCGATGTACGCCGGACTGGCCGGGGTGCTCCTCGCCCTCGTCTTCCAGCGGACCGTGCCCGAGTACTTCGGCATGGTCCTGTCCCTGGAATACCTCGCCATGATCGTGATCGGCGGGCTCGGCACCGTGGCGGGAGCCGTCGTCGGCGCCGCCTTCGTCTCGCTGCTGCCCCAGCTGCTCACCCACTACAGCGACTCCCTGCCCCTGGTCGCGGCCCCCGGTACGGGCGGCCTGGCACCGGGCGAGGCGTCGCGCTACCTGTACGGCGCCGCGGTCGTCGCGGCGGTCCTGTTCCTGCCCGGCGGCCTGACGCGCCCGATGAAGAAATCTGGGGAGAAGAAATGAAACTGCGTGTGCTCGGGGCCGTGTGCGCGGCCCTCGCCCTCACCCTCGTGGGATGCAGCGAGAAGGCCAAGACCTCGGACGGGGGAGACGCCGGCACCGAGGGCGGCGTGAAGACCGGCCAGGGCGTCACCGACTCGGTGATCACGCTCGGCGCGCTCACCGACATGACCGGCGTCTACGCCTCGCTCGGCAAGAGCGTCACCCAGGCCCAGCAGCTCTGGGTGAAGCGGACCAACGCGGCCGGCGGCATCTGCGACCGCAAGATCGAGCTGACCGTGCGCGACCACGGCTACGACCCGCAGAAGGCCGTCGCCGGCTACACCGAGCTGGAACCCAAGGTCCTCGGCTTCGCCCAGTTCATCGGCTCCCCGTTCGTCGCCGCCGTCGAGCAGCGCGTCGAGGGCCGGGACAAGGGCCTCGTCCTGCCGCAGGCCTGGTCGGCGAACCTGCTCGGCAGCAAGTACGTCCGCGTCATCGGCGCCACGTACGACGTCGAGACCATCAACGCCATCGACTACCTGCTCGACGAGAAGCGCATCGCCAAGGGCGACCGGATCGGCCACGTCTACTTCGAGGGCGACTACGGCGAGAACGCGCTCGCCGGCTCCCGGTACGCGGCGAAGAAGGCGGGGCTCACCGTCGTCGAGCAGAAGATCAAGCCCACCGACAACGACATGACCGCCCAGGTCGCCGCCCTCAAGCAGGCGGGCGTCAAGGCAGTCGTCGTCAGCGCCGGACCCCGCCAGGCCGCCTCGCTCGTCGGGGTCGCCGCCGCCACCGGCTTCGACGTCCCCGTCATCGGCAACAACTCCGCGTACGCCCCGCAGCTGCTCAAGACCCAGGCGGGGCCGGCCCTGATGAAGGACTACTACGTCGCCGCCTCCACCCTGCCCATCGGCGACCCCGGCGCCGGACCGGCGAAGCTGGCCAAGGAGTACGCCGCCGCCTACCCGAAGGACGGCCTCGACAACGGCGTCATCGCCGGCTGGACGGCCGCCGAGCTGTACGGCGAGGCGCTGAAGAAGGCGTGCACGGCGAAGGACCTCACCCGTGAGGGCGTCGACAAGGCGCTGCTGTCCGTCACCGGCTTCGGCACCGACTTCGGGGTCTCCCACGACTTCACCGACCCGGCCGCGCCCTCCACCCGGGAGAGCGTGATCATGAAGCCCGACGACAAGGTCCCGGGCGGCCTCAAGGTGGTCCGCCCGGCCCAGGCCGCACCGGCCGCCGCCTCGTACAAGGCCGAGTAGCACCCGCGACGCACGAGGGCCCGGATGCCTTGCCGGCATCCGGGCCCTCTGTCGTTCGTACCGTCCGCTACGGCAGCTGCGCCGCCCGTGCCTCGCGCCGGTTGCCGCGGAAGGTGTTCACCCGGCGGGCGGTCGCGAAGAGCGGGATGACCGCGCCGAGCACCACCTGGAGCGCGCAGCCGGTCTGCAGGAGCAGCTGGCCGCCGGGGGCGTCCAGCGCCCACGCCGCCAGGAAGCCCATCGCGGCCACGATCCAGCCGAGCATCGCCACCGCGAGGACACCCCGCGGCTTCGGGTACTCGACCCGGCTGACCATCAGCCACGCCACCCCGATGATCGCGAGGAGCGTCGGCACGAAGGGCAGCTCCAGGAGCACGATCGAGATGACCGTGAGCGCTCCGAAGGGGCTCGGCATGCCCTGGAACATGCCGTCCTTCATCGTCACGCAGGAGAACCGCGCGAGTCTGAGCACCACCGCCAGCAGCACCACGATCGCCGCCAGCGCCGAGACCCGCTGGTGTGCGTCGTCCGCGACCATGCCGTACACGAGGACGAAGTACGCCGGGGCGAGCCCGAAGCTGATCAGGTCCGAGAGGTTGTCCAGCTCGGCACCCATCGGCGAGGACCGCAGCTTGCGGGCCACGAGCCCGTCGAAGAGGTCGAACACCGCTGCCATGAGCATGAGGATCACGGCGGTGGCCGCGGAGTGCCGCGCCATGCCGCTCTCGTCGCTGCCCGTCAGGTGCGGGATCAGGATGCCCGTGGTGGTGAAGTACACCGCCATGAACCCGCACGTCGCGTTACCGAGGGTGAGGGTGTCCGCTATCGACAGCCGCAGCGAGAGCGGCATGTCCTCGGCGTCGTCCTCCACGTCGGCCTCCGGCACCCAGCCGGTCTGTGGATCGGGATCAATCACGGTCAATGCGAGTCACCCCTGCGGTGGTGGCCTGGCCGACCTCGACCGCCACGTCCACACCTTCCGGGAGGTAGATGTCGACGCGCGAGCCGAAGCGGATCAGACCGATGCGCTCACCCTGCTCAACCTTCGTGCCCTCGGGCACGTAGGGCACGATGCGCCGGGCGACCGCGCCGGCGATCTGGACCATTTCGATGTCGCCCAGCTCGGTGTCGAAGTGCCAGACGACGCGCTCGTTGTTCTCGCTCTCCTTGTTGAAGGCGGGAACGAAGCCACCGGGCACGTGCTCCACCGACGTCACCGTGCCGGCCAGCGGCGCCCGGTTGACGTGGACGTTCAGCGGGCTCATGAAGATCGCTACGCGGGTACGCCCGTCCTTCCACGGCATGATGCTCTGCACCACGCCGTCGGCCGGTGAGATGACGCGCCCCCCGGAGATCTCGCGCTCCGGGTCACGGAAGAACCAGAGCATGCCCGCCGCGAGCGCGGTGGTGGGCACGGCCACGGCCGCCCAGCGTCCGGACCGGCGGGCGCGGGTCAGGCTGAGGGCGGCGGTGGCGACGGTCGGCAGGAGCCACGGCGAAGCTCCGCGTGCGATGCGGACCCGGCCGCGTGAGGCAGAGGAATGGCTGTCGGGCATGGATGACCTTCGTAGCGGATGAGGCCGCGCTGGCAACGGGGGACGGCGGCTTTTCTTCCGGCGATGTTATCGGTTGCCAGCCGCAACTGGGCAAGCCAGCAGCCGAGTCGGACGTCTGGAAGGCACCGGTTGAGGAGGACAAGGTGTGATCTTCTTCGCGGTCAAATCGCCGCGAAAGGGACAATCAACCCTGGAAACGGTACTCCTCGAGGAGCCGGCGACCGATGATCATTTTCTGGATCTCGGCGGTACCTTCACCGATCAGCAGCATCGGGGCCTCGCGGTAGAGGCGCTCGATCTCGTACTCCTTGGAGAAGCCGTAGCCGCCGTGGATACGGAAGGCGTCCTCGACGACTTCCTTGCAGTACTCGGAGGCGAGGTACTTCGCCATCCCTGCCTCCAGATCGTTTCGCTCTCCGGAGTCCTTTTTGCGTGCCGCGTTCACCATCATGGCATGAGCGGCCTCGACCTTGGTGGCCATTTCGGCCAGCTTGAACTGGATCGCCTGGTGCTGCGCGATGGGCTTTCCGAAGGTCTGGCGCTGCTGTGCGTAGGAAACGCCCAGCTCGAAGGCACGCTGCGCGACCCCGCAGCCACGGGCCGCCACATTCACCCGGCCCACCTCGACGCCGTCCATCATCTGGTAAAAACCGCGGCCGGTGGTGCCGCCGAGGACCCGATTGGCCGGAATTCGCAGTCCGTCCATGATGAGCTCGGTGGTATCGACCCCCTTGTAGCCCATCTTCTCGATCTTGCCGGGGATCGTCAGCCCCGGACGCACCTCGCCGAAGCCCGGTTCCTTCTCCACCAGGAACGTCGTCATCGACTTGTGCGGGGCCGTGCCCTCGGGGTGTCCTTCGTCACTCCGGCACAGCACGGCCACGAGCGAGGACGTACCGCCGTTCGTCAGCCACATCTTCTGGCCGTTCAGCACGTACTCCTCGCCGTCGCGGACGGCCTTGGAGCTGATCGCCGACACGTCCGAGCCGAGCGCCGGCTCCGACATCGAGAACGCGCCCCGCACCTCGCCCAGCGCCATCCGGGGCAGGAAGGTGTCCTTCTGCTCCTGGGTGCCGTGCTGCTTGAGCATGTACGCCACGATGAAGTGCGTGTTGATGATCCCCGACACGCTCATCCAGCCGCGGGCGATCTCCTCCACGCACAGCGCGTACGTGAGCAGTGACTCGCCCAGGCCGCCGTACTCCTCGGGGATCATCAGGCCGAACAGGCCCAGCTCCTTGAGCCCCTCCACGATCTCGGTGGGGTACTCGTCGCGGTGCTCGAGCCGCGTCGCGACCGGAATGATCTCCTTGTCGACGAAATCCCTGACCGTGGACAGGATCTCCTGCTGGACCTCGGTGAGGCCGGCCGTCCGGGCGAGTCGGGTCATGACTGCTTCTCCACCTTCTTCTGCGCGGGCTGCTTCGGCTCCGGGCGGCCGGGCTGCTCGCCGCCCCGCTCCTTGATGTACGTCTCGGTGGGCACCATGACCTTGCGGCGGAACACGCAGACCAGCGTGCCGTCCTGCTTGTAGCCCCTGGTCTCCACGTGGACGATTCCGCGGTCGCTCCTGGACCGGGACGGCGTCTTGTCCAGAACGGTCGTCTCGCCGTAGATCGTGTCGCCGTGGAAGGTCGGCGCCACGTGCTTGAGCGACTCGATCTCCAGGTTCGCGATGGCCTTTCCGGAGACATCCGGAACCGACATGCCGAGCAACAGCGAGTAGACGTAGTTGCCGACGACGACGTTCTTCCCGAAATCGGTCGTGCTCTCCGCATAGTTGCTGTCCATGTGCAGCGGGTGATGATTCATGGTCAGCAGGCAGAAGAGGTGGTCGTCGTATTCGGTGACCGTCTTTCCGGGCCAGTGCTTGTAGATCGCACCGATCTCGAATTCCTCGTAGGTCCTTCCGAACTGCATCTCAGGCCTCCGGGGCTTCGAACTTGGAGGTGCGCTGCATGCCGGCGGCCCGGCCCTTGCCCGCGACGACCAGGGCCATCTTGCGGCTCGCCTCGTCGATCATCTCGTCGCCGAGCATCGCCGAACCCTTCTTGCCGCCCTCCTCGGAGGTGCACCAGTCGTAGGCGTCCAGGATCAGCTCGGCGTGGTCGTAGTCCTCCTGCGAGGGCGAGAACACCTCGTTCGCCGCCTCCACCTGGCCGGGGTGCAGCACCCACTTGCCGTCGAAGCCGAGCGCCGCCGCGCGGGCCGCCACCTCGCGGTAGGCGTCCACGTCGCGGATCTGGAGGAACGGGCCGTCGATCGCCTGGAGGTCGTGCGTGCGGGCGGCCATCAGGATGCGCATCAGGATGTAGTGGTACGCGTCCGCCGGGTAGCCGGGCGGCTGCTGGCCGACGACCAGGGTCTTCATGTTGATCGACGCCATGAAGTCGGCCGGGCCGAAGATCAGCGTCTCCAGCCGGGGCGAGGCCGCGCCGATCTCGTCGATGTTCACGAGGCCCTTGGCGTTCTCGATCTGCGCCTCGATGCCGATCCGGCCGACCTCGAAGCCCATCGTCTTCTCGATCTGGGTCAGCAGCAGGTCCAGCGCCACCACCTGCTGGGCGTCCTGGACCTTCGGCAGCATGATGCAGTCGAGGTTCTGCCCCGCGCCCTCGACGACCGTGATGACGTCGCGGTACGTCCAGTGCGTCGTCCAGTCGTTGACCCGGACCACGCGGGTCTTGCCCGTCCAGTCGCCGTTGTTCAGCGCGTCCACGATGTGGTGGCGGGCGCCCTCCTTGGCGAGCGGGGCGCAGGCGTCCTCCAGGTCCAGGAAGACCTGGTCGGCCGGGAGGCCCTGGGCCTTCTCCAGGAACCGCGGGTTCGAGCCGGGCACGGCCAGGCAGGAACGGCGCGGGCGCAGTCGGTTGACGGCAGTCATGCGGGGACCTCCAGAGGGTCGAGCTTGTTCGCTTTCCGGATCTCGTCGACGATACGGCCGATGATCTCCGTGATGCCGAAGTCCTTCGGGGTGAACACGGCCGCCACACCCGCCCCGATCAGGGCTTCGGCGTCGGCCGGGGGGATGATGCCGCCGGCGATGACCGGGATGTCACCGGCCCCGGTGCGGCGCAGCCGGGTCAGCACGTCCGGCACCAGCTCGGCGTGCGAGCCGGACAGGATGGACAGGCCGACGCAGTGCACGTCCTCGGCGACGGCCGCCGAGACGATCTGTTCGGGCGTCAGGCGGATGCCCTGGTAGACGACCTCGAAGCCGGCGTCCCGCGCGCGCACCGCGATCTGCTCGGCGCCGTTGGAGTGCCCGTCCAGGCCGGGCTTGCCGACGAGCAGCCGCAGCCGCCCGACGCCCAGGTCCGCGGCGGTCCGCGCCGCCTTCTCGCGTACGAGGGCGAGCGGCGAGCCCTCCTCGGCGGTCACCGCGACCGGGGCGGACGACACTCCGGTCGGCGCCCGGAACTCGCCGAAGACGTCCCGCAGCGCCCAGGACCACTCACCGGTGGTCACCCCGGCCCTGGCGCACTCGACGGTCGCCTCCATCAGGTTCTCGGTGCCGGCGGCGGCCTTCTTCAGCGCGGCCAGCGCCTCGTTGGCGCGGGCCTCGTCGCGGTTGTCGCGCCAGGCGTGCAGCGCGGACACCACCCTGGCCTCGTTGGCCGGGTCGACGGTCATGATCGCCCCGTCGAGGTCGGCGGTGAGCGGGTTGGGCTCGGTCGTCTCGTAGACGTTGACGCCGACGATCTTCTCCTCGCCGGCCTCGATCCGGGCCCGCCGCGCGGCGTGCGAGGCGACCAGCTCGGACTTGAGGTACCCGGACTCGACGGCCGCCATGGCGCCGCCCATCCGCTCGATCCGCTCCATCTCGGCCAGCGACTCGGTGACCAGTTCGTCCACCTTGGCCTCGACGACGTGCGAACCGGCGAAGATGTCCTCGTACTCCAGCAGGTCGCTCTCGTGCGCCAGGACCTGCTGGATGCGCAGCGACCACTGCTGGTCCCAGGGCCGGGGGAGCCCCAGCGCCTCGTTCCAGGCAGGCAGTTGCACGGCGCGGGCACGGGCGTCCTTGGAGAGGGTCACGGCCAGCATCTCCAGGACGATCCGCTGCACGTTGTTCTCCGGCTGCGCCTCGGTCAGCCCCAGCGAGTTGACCTGGACGCCGTAGCGGAACCGGCGCTGCTTGGCGTCGGTGATGCCGTAGCGCTCCCGGGTGACGCGGTCCCAGATGCGGCCGAAGGCGCGCATCTTGCACATCTCCTCGATGAAGCGGACGCCCGCGTTCACGAAGAACGAGATCCGCGCGACGACGGCCCCGAACTTCTCCTCGGGCACCTGCCCGGAGTCGCGTACGGCGTCGAGCACGGCGACGGCCGTGGACATCGCGTACGCGATCTCCTGGACCGGGGTGGCTCCCGCCTCCTGGAGGTGGTAGCTGCAGATGTTGATCGGGTTCCACTTGGGGATGCGGTTGACCGTGTACGTGATCATGTCGGTGGTCAGCCGCAGGGAGGGCCCCGGCGGGAAGACGTGCGTCCCGCGCGAGAGGTACTCCTTGACGATGTCGTTCTGCGTGGTGCCCTGGAGCCTGCCGGGGTCGGCGCCCTGCTCCTCCGCGACGACCTGGTAGAGCGCCAGCAGCCACATGGCGGTGGCGTTGATCGTCATGGAGGTGTTCATCTGCTCCAGGGGGATGTCCTGGAACAGCCGGCGCATGTCGCCGAGGTGCGAGACGGGCACCCCGACCCGGCCGACCTCGCCGCGCGCGAGCACGTGGTCGGGGTCGTAGCCGGTCTGGGTGGGCAGGTCGAAGGCGACCGACAGGCCCGTCTGGCCCTTGGCGAGGTTGCGCCGGTACAGCTCGTTGGACGCTTCGGCCGTGGAGTGGCCCGCGTACGTCCGCATGAGCCAGGGGCGGTCCTTCTGGCGGCCACTCATGTCACACGTTCCGGCTGTGCTCGGTGGTCCGCTCCGCCGGCGCGTCACGGAACAGGTTGATGGCGTCCAGGTGCTTCTCGCGCATCTCGTGGTCGCGCACGCCCATGCCCTCGCGCGGGGCGAGCGCCAGCACGCCGACCTTGCCCTGGTGGCGGTTGCGGTGGACGTCGTACGCGGCCTGGCCGGTCTCCTCCAGCGAGTAGACCTTGGAGAGCGTCGGGTGGATCCTGCCCTTGGCGACCAGCCGGTTGGCCTCCCACGCCTCGCGGTAGTTGGCGAAGTGGGAGCCGATGATGCGCTTGAGCGACATCCACAGGTAGCGGTTGTCGTACTCGTGGTGGTAGCCCGAGGTCGAGGCGCAGGTGACGATCGTGCCGCCCTTGCGGGTCACGTAGACGCTCGCGCCGAACGTCTCGCGGCCCGGGTGCTCGAAGACGATGTCGACGTCCTCGCCGCCGGTCAGCTCGCGGATGCGCTTGCCGAACCGCTTCCACTCGCGCGGGTCCTGGTTGTGCTCGTCCTTCCAGAACCGGTAGCCCTCGGCGTTGCGGTCGATGATCGCCTCGGCGCCCATCCGCCGGCAGATCTCCGCCTTCTGCTCGCTGGAGACGACACAGATCGGGTTGGCGCCGCCGGCCAGCGCGAACTGCGTGGCGTACGAGCCGAGGCCGCCGCTCGCGCCCCAGATCAGCACGTTGTCGCCCTGCTTCATGCCGGCGCCGTTGCGCGAGACGAGCTGGCGGTACGCGGTGGAGTTGACCAGGCCGGGGGCCGCCGCCTCCTCCCAGCTGAGGTGGTCCGGCTTCGGCATCAGCTGGTTGGACTTGACGAGCGCGATCTCGGCGAGACCGCCGAAGTTGGTCTCGAAGCCCCAGATGCGCTGCTCCGGGTCGAGCATCGTGTCGTTGTGGCCGTCCGAGGACTCCAGCTCGACGGAGAGGCAGTGCGCGACGACCTCGTCACCGGGCTTCCAGGCGTTGACGCCGGGGCCGGTGCGCAGCACGACGCCCGCCAGGTCGGAGCCGATGACGTGGTACGGCAGGTCGTGGCGCTTGGTCAGCTCGCTGACCCGGCCGTAGCGCTCCAGGAAGCCGAAGGTGGAGACCGGCTCGAAGATGGAGGTCCACACGGAGTTGTAGTTCACCGAGCTGGCCATGACCGCGACCAGCGCCTCGCCGGGGCCGAGTTCCGGCACCGGCACCTCCTCGACGTGGAGGGACTTGCGCGGGTCCTTGTCCCGGCTCTCGACGCCGGCGAACATCTCGGCCTCGTCCTTGTGCACGGTGACCGCGCGGTACGACTCCGGGATCGGCAGCGCGGCGAAGTCGGCGGCGGTGGCCGCGGCGGAGCCGCTCTGCGCTTCGGTCTGCGACTGGATCGCGTCCAGGATTTCCTTCACGGGTGCCTCCGGCGGATGGGATCTCCCCTGCTCGAGCGGGGCTGCGAGCTGGGGGAAGCGTTGAGGGAACGCTGAGGGGGCCCTGCGAACAGGGGGGACGGGTCGGGAGGTCGCCGTCGGTTCGGCGGGGTGGTGCTCGGCTGTTTGCTCTGTGGAGCAGGGGGGTTGCCTGGTGACGCAGGCGCCGGGCGCGCAGGCACGTGGCTTGCGGGGACAGCCGGCGTACGTGAGATCCCAGCACGCCGGCCGCCCGGATGCCCTCAACGTATGGCACTGCGTGACAGCTGACAAGGCACTGCGTGCCAGTAATTTCCCTCAATTGTCAGTCGACTGCCACGCATGAGCAACGCGGCGGATGGTATGGGGAGATTCGCCCGGAAATGGCAGGGCGATTTCGCCCGGATGACACATGATCGTTCATCCGGGCGACGCGGGATTCCGGGGCTTCCGGAGCCGGGCAGGAGGCCTTTCCCGGGTGGTGCCGGTCCGGGCTCAGCGCTCCTTGAGGGCCTGCTGGATGGTGCGCATCACTTCGTCCAGCGGCGCGTCCGTGCGCGCCACGGCGACCAGCACCTCGCCCTGGGTCTCCACCTGGGCGGCCGGCTGCCCGGCGCGGTCCTCCCGGGCCGTGCGGCCCGCGCCGATGCCGGTGCCGAAGGTGTCGCGCACGATGGCGAACGCCTGGTCGAGCTGCGCCTCCACATCGCCCTGCCCGTCCGCCCGCAGCCAGCGCCGCAGCACGTGGTTGTGCGCGGTGACGACGGCGGACGCGGCGACCTCGGCCAGCAGCGGGTCGTCGTTGCCGGGCTGGTGGTCGCGCTCGTCGAAGTGGCCCAGGAGGTAGCGCGTGAACAGCCGCTCGTAGCGGGCCACGGAGGCGATCTCCGCCTGGCGCAGGGTGGGCACCTCGCGGGTCAGCTTGTAGCGGGCCACGGAGACCGCGGGCTTGGCCGCGTACATCCGCATGACTTCCTTGATGCCCCGGCACACCGTGTCCAGCGGGTGCTCGTGCGCGGGGGCCGCGTTGAGGACCGCCTCGGCCCGGACGAGGGTGTCGTCGTGGTCCGGGAAGATCGCCTCCTCCTTGGACCGGAAGTGCCGGAAGAAGGTCCGCCGGGCCACGCCGGCCGCCCCCGCGATCTCGTCGACCGTGGTGGCCTCGTATCCCTTCGTGGCGAAGAGTTCCATCGCCGCGGCGGCCAGTTCGCGGCGCATTTTGAGCCGCTGGGCCGCGGCTCGGGTGCCTGCGGCACTTTCCGGGACGTCGGGCGCGGCGGACACACGGGAGGACCTGGCGGGCTGGGACATGGTGTGAACGTACTGCATCGGCGCGGGGGCGCGCGCCTGCGGGGGCGGGCCGCCCGGAGGACCGAGCAGCCCGCCCCAGCCGGCCCCCGGGTCAGCGCCGGGCATATTCGCGGAAGCCGCGTCCCGTCTTGCGGCCGAGACAGCCGGCGGCCACCAGGTGCTCCAGCAGCGGGGCCGGCGCGAGGCCGGGATCGCGGAACGCGCCGTGCAGCACCTTCTCGATGGCCAGCGAGACATCGAGGCCGACCACGTCCAGCAGCTCGAACGGGCCCATCGGGTAGCCGCCGCCGAGCTTCATCGCGGCGTCGATGTCGTCCAGCGACGCGTAGTGCTCCTCGACCATCTTGATGGCGTTGTTGAGGTACGGGAACAGCAGCGCGTTCACGATGAAGCCTGCCCGGTCCCCGCAGTCCACCGGGTGCTTGCGCACCTTCAGGCACACCTCGTGGACGGTGGCGTGCACGTCGTCGGCGGTGAGCACCGTGCGCACGACCTCGACCAGCTTCATCGCGGGCGCCGGGTTGAAGAAGTGCATCCCGACGACGTCCTCGGGCCGCCCGGTCGCCCGCGCGATCTCCACCACCGGCAGCGAGGAGGTGGTCGTCGCCAGCACCGCGCCCGGCCGGCACACCTTGTCGAGCGTGGCGAACAGCTGCCGCTTGACCGCCAGGTCCTCGGCCACCGCCTCCACCGCGAGGTCCACCCCGGCGAACGCGTCCAGCGAGGCGGCCGGGGTGATCCGGGCCAGCGTCTCGTCCCGCGCCTCTTCCGTCAGCCGCCCCTTGGCGACCGACCGGGCCAGCGACGTGGCGATCCGTGCCTTGGCGAGGTCCGCCTTCTCCTGGCCGCGCGCGGCGAGCACCACGTCGTACCCCGCCTTGGCGAAGACCTCCGCGATACCGGAGGCCATCGTCCCGGAGCCGGCGACGCCCACCGAACGGACCGGGCGCCCGGCGGCCTCCGCACCGCGCGGGGCGGGCGTCAGCGCGTCCGGCACCACCGTCCCGCTGCCCGGCTCCGCGTAGGTGTAGAAGCCGCGGCCCGCCTTGCGGCCGGTCAGCCCGGCCGCGCCGAGCTGGCCCAGGATGGGCGCGGGGGCGTGCAGCCGGTCGTGCGACGCGGAGTACATCGCCTCCAGGACCGTGCGGGCGGTGTCGATGCCGATCAGGTCCAGCAGGGCCAGCGGCCCCATCGGCAGCCCGCAGCCCAGGCGCATCGCCGCGTCGATGTCCTCGCGCGTCGCGTAGTTCGCCTCGTACATCGCGGCGGCCTGGTTGAGGTAGCCGAACAGCAGGCCGTCGGCGACGAAACCGGGCCGGTCGCCGACCGCGACCGGCTCCTTGCCCAGGGCGCGGGCCAGCTCCGTGACCGCCGCCACGGCCGGCGGGGCGGTCAGCACCGAGGAGACCACCTCGACCAGCTTCATCGCGGGCGCCGGGTTGAAGAAGTGCAGCCCCAGCACCCGCTCCGGGCGCTGCGACTCGGCGGCCAGCCGGGTCACCGACAGCGCGTTGGTCCCGGTCGCCAGGATCGTGGTGGGCTGGACGATCGCGTCCAGCTCGCGGAAGACCTGCTGCTTCAGCTCGTAGGACTCCGGCACGACCTCGATGACCAGCTCCGCGTCGGCGGCGGCCCGGAGGTCGGAGAAGGTGCGGAACCGGGACAGGGTCTCGCGCCGCTCCTGCTCGGTGAGCCGGCCGCGCTCCACGGCGCGGGCGGTGGACGCCTCCAGGGCGGCGACGGCCTGGCGGGCGGCCGCCTCGTCGATGTCGATGCCGACGACCTCGCGGCCCGAGCGGGCCAGCACCTCGGCGATACCGGTGCCCATCGTGCCGAGGCCGACGACGGCAATGGTGGAGAGAGGGGTGTCCATCAGGGGACTCCTGGGATGAGTGACGACTGAAGGGAGCGCACGGCGCGCGGGCGAGGGAAGGGCCGATGGGCCCGGCCGGCGCACGGCGTACGGGAGTTGCCTGTCGTGGTGCTCGGCCACGGGCGTGATCCACGCACGGGACCGGAAGGGGAGCGACGGACCCTGTCCCGGGGTCACGTCTCGCGAAGCTGCCGAACCGACGACACTCCGGACGGCTGCGTCACCAGGCCAACCGGAGCGACGGGAACTTGTCCCGCTCACCTGAGCTTAACCAGCGGGTAACGAGCGCGCCAGACCCGGCCGGTTGTGGTCCCCCTCACATCAAACCGCCTTTCTGATACGCAGGGTGGCCGCCTGTACGCTGACCGTCATGGACGAGGAGCTGCGGTCGCTGGCGCACCGATCGGCCCAGGAGGCCGCGGCGGCGGGGGAGTCGGCGGACCACCGCGCCCTGCTCGCCACCGAGGACCCCGAGGCGCTGGCGCGGGTGCTCGTCGAGCACGCCCGCCCGCTCTGGGCCCGCGAACTCGCCGCCTTCCGGCTGGGCTGCGCCGGAGACCGCCGCGCCTTCGAGACCCTGGTCCTCCTCCTCAACCACCGCGACCCCGAACGCTGCGTCAGCGCCGCCCACGCCCTCGCCCTCCTCGGCGACCCCCGCACCGCGCGGGCCGCCGCCGCCCTCGCCACCAACCCCCTGCGCACCGCCTACGCCCTCCACCCGGTCCGCCTGCTCACCGCCCTGCGCGCCCCCGAATCCGCGCCCGCCCTGGCCGCGACCCTGTCCCGCCTGCTCGGCCCGGACGAACCGCACTGGCGCGTGGCGCTCGCCTGCGTGGAGGGCCTGGGCGCGCTCGGCGACCCGGATGCCCGTCCGGCCCTGGAGGCGGCCCTGCCGCACCCCCGACTCGGCGCGGCGGCGGGGGAGGCGCTGGACCGGCTGCGGGAGGCGTGAGCGGCCCGCTGGTGCGTTGACGACGTAAACACCGTGAACCGGGGCCACGGTGCCGGTCTTCGTGTACGCTTCCCCGGGGCGCCGACCCCCCTCGCATCTCCGGGCAGCACGGCGGCCACCATGGGGAGGCGCCGTCCCGAGCGGGACCGCGCGGGAGCGTGCGGAGGAGGACCGGTGAACCCGGAAACGGTCGCGGGGAGATTCCGGCTCGTCGGAGCGATCGACTCCGGGAACATGGGCGAGGTGCACCGCGCCGTCGACCTCCGGGTGCCCGAAGGCGCGCCGGACCACCTGGTCGCCGTCAAGCTAATCCTGCGCCACCGCTCCGGCAGCCCCGTGGACACGAGGGCCGACGCCCGGGCCGTCGCCCGGTTCGCCCGCGAGGTCCGCATCATGCGCCGGCTCGACGACCCCCACCTCACCCGGATCGTCGACGGCGGCGTCGACGAGGCCCACGGCCGCCCCTACCTCGCGATGGAACTCCTCGACGGGGACACCCTCGGCGACCTCATCGACGAGGAGGGCCGGCTCCCCGTCTCCTGGGCCGCCGCCATCGGCGCCCAGATCGCGGCCGGCCTGGCCGCGGCGCACGGCGCGGACGTCGTCCACCGCGACCTCAAGCCGCGCAACGTCATGCTCACGCGCGGAGGCGTGGTCAAGGTCCTCGACTTCGGCATGGGCCGGATCACCGACGACCCCGACGACACCCGGCTGACCAGCTCCGGCACCACGGTGGGCACCGCGCGCTACATGGCCCCCGAGCAGTTCCGCGCCGGACTCGTCACCCCGGCCGCCGACCTCTACGCCCTGGGCTGCGTGCTGTACGAGATGCTCACCGGCGTCCCCCCGTTCACCGGCGACAGCGCGTACGTCCTGATGGACCGGCACCTGCACGGGGTGCCGGCTCCGCTCCGCCTCGTCCGGCCGGATGTCCCGGCCGAGCTGGCCCGCCTGGCGGACCGGCTGCTCGCCAAGGACCCGGCCGACCGCCCGGCGGACGCCGCCGCCGTCCGCGACGCCCTGCTGCCCCTGGCCGGCCCCGGCGAGGACGCCCCCGAACTGCCGTCCTGGTCCGCCTACGACCCGGTCCGCG
>NZ_JAKRGC010000082.1 GCF_022347745.1 Streptomyces sp. OfavH-34-F | reverse complement strand
CGGCGCGCCGGGGTGCGGCGGGCCGGCGGGACCGTTTCCGGGACCTCGGGGCGGAGGCAGCGGGGCCCCCACTGCGTGCTGCATCCGGTGCGACTCCGTCTCGTGCAGGCAACTGGCGCTGGTGCAACGGCAACGGTACCTTCCCCGGCCGCCACAGGAGCAACGGCCGGGGAGGGCCCGAGGTGCCCGGAAGGCGAGGTCAGTCCGCGAGTTGCTCGGCCAGGGCGCGCAGCGCGAGCCGGTAGGAGCCGATGCCGAATCCGGCCACGGTTCCGGTGGCGACCGGGGCGATGACGGAGGTGTGGCGGAATTCCTCCCGTGCGTACGGGTTGGAGATGTGCACCTCGATGAGCGGGGCGGTGCGCTGGGCGGCCGCGTCCCGCATCCCGTACGAGTAGTGCGTGAACGCTCCCGGATTGATGACGACCGGAATCGATCCGTCGGCGGCCTCGTGGAGCCAGCGGATCAGCTCGCCCTCGTCGTTCGTCTCGCGGACGTCGACGTCGAAACCCAGCTCCTTGCCGAGGGTGCGGCACACCTCGACGAGACCGGCGTACGAGGTGGCCCCGTAGACGTCGGGCTCGCGGGAGCCGAGCCGGCCGAGGTTGGGGCCGTTGAGCACGAGGACCCGGCGGCTCATGCCGAGACCTCCCCGTAGGCGGCGAGCAGCACGGCCGGGTCGGGGCCCTCCAGCACGGCGGGCTTGCCGAGGCCGTCCAGGACGATGAAGCGCAGCAGGTCGCCGCGGGACTTCTTGTCGACCTTCATGTTCTCCAGCAGCTTCGGCCACTGGTCGCCGCGGTAGGTGAGCGGCAGCCCCACGGACTCCAGGATCGCGCGGTGCCGGTCGGCGGTGGCGTCGTCCAGGCGGCCGGCCAGGCGGCCCAGTTCGGCGGCGAAGACCATGCCGACCGACACGGCGGCCCCGTGGCGCCACTTGTAGCGCTCGTTCTTCTCGATGGCGTGGCCCAGGGTGTGGCCGTAGTTGAGGATCTCGCGCAGTCCGGACTCCTTGAGGTCGCTGGAGACGACCTGGGCCTTGACCCGTACCGAGCGCTCGATCAGCTCGGCGGTGTGCGGTCCGGCGGGGGTCCGGGCGGCCTGCGGGTCCTCCTCGATCAGGTCGAGGATCACCGGGTCGGCGATGAAGCCGGCCTTGATGATCTCGGCCATGCCGGAGACGTAGTCGTGGACCGGCAGCGACTCCAGGGCGGCCAGGTCGCACAGGACGCCGGCCGGCGGGTGGAAGGCGCCGACGAGGTTCTTGCCCTCGGCGGTGTTGATGCCGGTCTTGCCGCCGACCGCCGCGTCGACCATGCCGAGCACGGTCGTCGGCACGGCGATCCAGCGCACCCCGCGCAGCCAGGAGGCGGCGACGAAGCCCGCGACGTCGGTGGTGGCGCCCCCACCGACGCCGACGATGACGTCGGTGCGGGTGAAGCCGGTCTGGCCGAGCGCCTTCCAGCAGTAGGCGGCGACCTCGACGGTCTTGGCCTCCTCGGCGTTGGGCAGCTGGATCGCGATGGCCTCGTAGCCCTGGTCGGCGAGGTCCTGGCGGACCGCCTCGCCGGTCTCGGCGAGGGCCTCGGGGTGGAGGACCGCGACGCGCTTGGCCCGCTCGCCGATGAGCCCGGGCAGCTCGCCGAGGAGCTGCCGGCCGATCAGTACCTCGTACGGGTCGGTGCCCGCGCTGCCGGCGATGCGGACGCGGATGGGTGCCTGCTCGGTCATGGTGTGTTCTCCCGGCCGGACGGGGCACCGTCCGGCAGCTCCAGTGCGTCGAGGACCGCCTGGGCGACCTCTTCGGGTGTGCGCTCGTCGGTGGCGACGACCGTGCGGGCGACCTCGGTGTAGAGGTGCCTGCGGGCGTCCATCAGCTCGCGCCACTGCCGGCGCGGGTTGACCGCGAGCAGCGGGCGGGCGGCGCCGAGCCCGACCCGGCGGACCGCCTCCTCCACGTCCATGGAGAGGTAGACGACCGGGTGGCCGGCGAGGAGCGCGCGGGTGGACGGGTCGAGGATCGCCCCGCCGCCGAGCGAGAGGACGCCGGTGTGCTCGGCGAGGGCCGCGCGCACGGCGTCCCGCTCCAGCGCCCGGAAGTGGTCCTCGCCCTCGTCGTAGAAGATCTCGGCGATGGGCTTGCCCGCGCTCGCGACGACATCGGCGTCGGTGTCCCGGTAGCCGGTGCCCAGCCGGTCGGCGAGCAGTTCGCCGACCGTGGACTTGCCGACGCCCATCGGGCCCACCAGGACGACCAGCGGACCGCTCATCGGATCTGGAGGTGGTCGAGGTACGCGCGCACGTTGCGGCGGGTCTCGGGGACGCTGTCGCCGCCGAACTTCTCCGCGACCGCGTCCGCCAGGACCAGGGCGACCATCGCTTCGGCGACGATGCCGGCGGCCGGGACGGCGCAGACGTCGGAGCGCTGGTGGTGCGCCTTCGCGGGCTCGCCGGTCACCACGTCGACGGTCGCCAGGGCGCGGGGCACGGTGGCGATCGGCTTCATCGCGGCCCGCACGCGCAGCAGTTCGCCGGTGCTGAGGCCGCCCTCGGTGCCGCCGGCCCGGCCGGAGGCGCGCTTGATGCCGTCCTCGGTCACCAGGATCTCGTCGTGCGCCTTCGAGCCCGGCACCCGGGCGAGGTCGAAGCCGTCGCCGACCTCGACGCCCTTGATGGCCTGGATGCCCATGAGCGCGCCGGCGAGGCGGGCGTCGAGCCTGCGGTCCCAGTGGACGTGCGAGCCGAGGCCGACCGGCACGCCGTACGCCAGCACCTCGACGACGCCGCCGAGGGTGTCGCCGTCCTTGTGGGCCTGGTCGATCTCGGCGACCATCCGCTTGCTCGCGTCGGCGTCGAGGCAGCGGACCGGGTCGGCGTCGAGCCGCTCCACGTCGGAGGGGACGGGGTAGACCCCGTACGGCGCCTTGGCGGCGGCCAGCTCCACGACATGGCTGACGATCTCGATGCCGGCGGTCTCCTTGAGGTAGGACCGGGCGACGGCGCCGAGGGCGACGCGGGCCGCGGTCTCCCGCGCGCTGGCGCGCTCCAGGACCGGGCGGGCCTCGTCGAAGCCGTACTTCTGCATGCCGGCGAGGTCGGCGTGGCCGGGGCGGGGCCGGGTCAGCGGGGCGTTGCGGGCCTGGGCGGCCAGCGTCTCCGGGTCGACCGGGTCGGCCGACATGACCTGCTCCCACTTGGGCCACTCGGTGTTGCCGACCATCACGGCGACCGGGGAGCCCATGGTGAGGCCGTGCCGGACGCCGCCGAGGAAGGTGACCTCGTCCCGCTCGAACTTCATCCGCGCACCGCGCCCGTAGCCAAGCCGCCGCCGGGCGAGCGCGTCCGCCACCATCTCCGTGGTGACCGGGACGCCGGCCGGAAGGCCCTCCAGCGTCGCCACCAGTGCGGGGCCGTGCGACTCCCCTGCGGTCAGCCAGCGCAACCTGCTCAACGGTGCTCCTCATGCTCGCGCCCGAAAATCCAGCGGCGCGACCGGGTGCGCGGCCCTGGCCCGCCGCCCCCGATCCTCCCACGGCCGGGGCCCCGGCCCGCCGCCGGTCCAGCAGACGGACGTCACGGGCGTCAGCGGGCGGCCAGCGCCGCTTCCCCCGCCTTGCGCATGGCGGCGAGCGGGGCCGGTGAGCGGCCCGTCATCTGCTCCACCTGGAGGACGGCCTGGTGGACGAGGAGGTCCAGACCTCCGACGACTGCGCCGCCGCGTGCGGTCCAGGCGGCGGCGAGCCGGGTGGGCCACGGCTCGTACAGGACGTCGAAGAGCGTGCCGGGCCGCTCCGGTACGGCCCCGGCCAGGGCGTCGGCCGCGCCGGCGGGGGTGGTGGCGACGACGAGGGGTTCGGTCAGCGCGCGGTCGGCCGCGGACCAGTCGGCGGTCCGCACGTCGACGCCGAGCCGTTCGCCCCAGCCGCGCATCTCGTCGGCGCGGGCCGCGCTGCGCACGTAGGCGGTGACGGGTCCGGTGCAGAGGCCGGCCAACGCGGCGAGCGCGGAGGACGCGGTGGCGCCGGCGCCGAGGATCGCGGCGGACTCCACCGTCTCGACGCCGCGTTCGCGCAGGGCGGCGGCGATGCCGGGGATGTCGGTGTTGTCCCCGGTGCGGCGGCCGTCCTGCCCGAGGATCACGGTGTTGACGGCCTCGACGGAGGCGGCGGTGTCGCTGATCTCGTCGAGCAGCGGAATGACGGCGCGCTTGAGCGGCATGGTGAGCGAGAGCCCCGCCCATGTGCCGTCCAGCTTCTCGATGAACCCGGGCAGTGCCCGCTCGTCGATCTCGAACCGGTCGTACGACCAGTGGTCGAGCCCCAGCTCGGCGTAGGCGGCCCGGTGCAGGACCGGGGAGAGCGAGTGGGCGATGGGCGAGCCGAGGACGGCCGCGCGGCGCGGCCCCTCATCGAAGGCCATGCTGTTCCTTGAACTTCTCGTTGAGCTTCTCGTGCTCGGCCGCCGTCTTGGTGAACTGGGTCTTCTTGCCGTCGAGCGAGATGAAGAACATCCAGCCACCGGTGGTGGGACTCAGCGTCGCACGCAGAGCCTCGTCCCCGGGGTTGCCGATGGGACCGGGCGGCAGGCCGGCGTGGTAATAGGTGTTGTAGGGATCGGGGTTGGTGCGGATCTCGTTCGAACCAATCTTGATCTTGCTCTGGTTCGTGAGGTAGTTGTACGCGGAGTCGAATTCGAGCTTTCGGTTCGTCACCGTGTTGTCCGGCTTGAGCCGGTTGTAGACGACTTCAGCCATCTTGCGGAAGTCGTCGTGCGT
Source organism: Streptomyces sp. OfavH-34-F (assembly GCF_022347745.1). Classification (GTDB taxonomy): domain Bacteria; phylum Actinomycetota; class Actinomycetes; order Streptomycetales; family Streptomycetaceae; genus Streptomyces. The sequence goes on along the minus strand of NZ_JAKRGC010000082.1, from coordinate 18,571 downwards.
AAGGCCTTCCGCCTGGACGAGGCTGGCCACCGTGAGCACCTGCCACGGGCCGTCGAGTTTGTACTTCTTGGCCGTTCCCTGGAGGTCGAGCTTCTTGTACTCCTCGTTGGACCGTTCGACCATCTTCTTGAGGATCGCCTCCGGCTTGGTCTCCGTCGTCAACGGGTACGCGGCCGGATAGAGGAAGCCTTCGAGCGGGTCCTTGACGTCCTTGTTCTTGCTCGCCCATCCGGGCAGGCCCAATTCACCGCTCTTGGACTTGGCGATCTTCTTGGTCGTCCCCTTGTCGAGGCCGAGCCGCTTGTCCAGCAGCGCGTAAATGGCGACGTTGCGGGTGCCCTCGGGAATGACCAGGAGGTTCTGGCTCTTGGGATCCACCATCATCTTCACGGCCTCGGCCGCCGACATCTGCGAGTGCAGCAGGTAGACCCCGGCCTGGATCGACTTGCCCTTCGGGTTCTCGTTCTGCGCAGAGACGAAGGCGTCGACGCTCTTGACCACGCCCGCCTTCTTCAGGATGTTCCCGATGTCGTAGCCGTACGCGCCCTTCGGGATCTCCACCTCGACGGAGCCGGAGCCGCTGCCCGAGTAGTCGGGGGCCGGGCCGAACCGGTCCTGGTAGAACGAGTAGCCGAAGTAGCCAGCGCCACCGACGCCGGCGACCAGGACCACCGAGAGGACCAGGCAGGCGCAGCCGCTGCGGTTCTTCTTCTTGCCCTTGCCGCGCCGGTCACCGCCTTTGCCGCGCCGGGAGTCGCGGGGGTGGTCCTCGTCCTCGTCGTCGTAGTCGTAGTCGTCGTCCCGGGGAGCCTTGTCGTCCTTCTCGTCCGCCCCGGTGAAGAAGGGGTGGGTCTCCTCCGGCGGCTCCTCCGGGTTCCAGTCGGGGGCCGGCTCCGGCGCCTCGGCGGGCGCGGGTTCGCGGCGGCCCGGCGGCTGCGGGGGCGGGTAGGCGTCGGGGGTGCCGTAGTAGTCGTTCGTCTCGTCGTAGCCGTACGTGGCGGCGGGCTGGCCGTCGTACGGCGGCATCGCCTGCTGCCCCGTGTCCCAGCCGGCGTCGTAGCCGGGCTGCTGCGGTTGATGCGGCTGCTGGTGCTGCTGGGCGTAGGGGTCGTGCGCCGGCTGCTGCCCGTACGGGGCGTGCGCCTGCTGCTGGTAGTGCTGCTGGGCGTACGGGTCGGGCTGCTGCGGCTGCTGTTGTTGCTGCCCGTACGGGTCGGGCTGCTGCTGTTGCTGCTGCTGCCCGTACGGGTCGTGCGGCTGTGCCTGCTGCTGGTACGGGTCGTACTGGCCCTGCGGGTACTGCTGCTGAGCGCCGTACTGGCCGTCGTACGGGGCCTGGCCGTGGGCAGGCTGCTGGCCGCCCCACCCCTGGTCCCCGTACAAGGGGTCCTCGGGATGCCACGGTTCGGAGCCGGGGCCCCGGCCATACTCAGTCATCGATCCCCTTGAGCCGCGAGACGCTGTTCCGCCTCTTCGCTGTGCGGTGCATGTTCGAACACCGGCGCATCGCGCGGAACGTTACCGTATTGCGATCAGACCACCACTTCGACGCCTTCGCCCGGTGGACTGCCCGACACCCGTTCGGATTCCAGAGCGTTCTGGAGGATCACCACAGCGGCAGCCTGATCGATGACGGATCGGCCCTTTCTGGACTTCACGCCCGAGGCGCGCAGCCCGTGCGCGGCCGTCACTGTGGTCATCCTCTCGTCCACCAACCGCACCGGAATGGGTGCGACCGCTCGGGCGAGGACCTGGGCGAAGGCGCGGACCTTGGCGGCCGCCGGGCCCTCACCGCCCCCCAGGGAGCGCGGCAGGCCGACGACGACCTCGATCGGCTCGTACTCGGCGACGATCTGGCCGAGCCGCCGGTGGGCGGCCGGGACGTCGCGTCCCGGCACGGTCTCCACCGGCGTCGCCAGGATGCCGTCGGGGTCGCACGAGGCGACCCCGATCCGGGCGTCCCCGACGTCGATCGCCAGCCGGCGACCGCGGCGCATCTGCGGCATCTGCGGCGTCACGCCGTCTCGGTGACGAGGCGTTCGACGGCGGCGACGGCGTCGCCGATCGCCTCCGGGTTCTGGCCGCCGCCCTGGGCGACGTCCGGCTTGCCGCCGCCCCCGCCGCCGAGGGTCTTGGCGGCGGTACGGACGAGGTCACCGGCCTTGAGACCGCGCTCGCGGGCCGCCTCGTTGGTGGCGATGACGGTCAGCGGGCGCCCGTTGGCCGTCGTGAACAGCGCCACCACGGCAGGGCGGCCGCCCTGGATGCGGCCGCGCACGTCGAGGACGAGCTTGCGCAGGTCGTCGGCGGAGGTGCCGTCGGGGACCTGGCCGGTGACCAGGGCGACGCCCCGGACGTCGATCGCGGAGTCGGCGAGCCCGGCGGCGGCCGCGAGGACCTTCTCCGCGCGGAACTTCTCGATCTCCTTCTCGGCGTCCTTCAGCTTGCCGAGCATGCCCGCGATCTTCTCCGGCAGCTCCTCGGGACGGCCCTTGACCAGCTCCTGGAGCTGGGCGACGACCGTGTGCTCCCGGGCGAGGAAGTTGTACGCGTCCACGCCGACGAGGGCCTCGATGCGGCGCACCCCGGAGCCGATGGAGGACTCGCCGAGCAGCTTGACCAGGCCGAGCTGGGCGGTGTTGTGCACGTGCGTGCCGCCGCACAGCTCCTTGGAGAAGTCGCCGATGGTGACGACGCGGACCCGCTCCCCGTACTTCTCGCCGAACTCGGCGATGGCGCCCTGCTTCTTCGCCTCGGCGAGCGACATGACCTCGGCCTGCACGTCGAGCTCGCGGGCCAGCACCTCGTTGATCTTCTGCTCCACGTCGGTGAGGACCGTGCCGGGTACGGCGGCGGGCGAGCCGAAGTCGAAGCGGAAGCGGCCGGGCGAGTTCTCCGAACCGGCCTGCGCGGCGGTCGGGCCGAGCGCGTCGCGCAGCGCCTGGTGGGTGAGGTGGGTGGCGCTGTGGGCGCGGGCGATGGCGCGGCGGCGGGTGGAGTCGATCGCGGCGTACGCGGACGCGCCGACCGTGACCTCGCCGACCTGGACGGAGCCCTTGTGCACGGAGACGCCCGGCACCGGCTGCTGGACGTCGCGCACGACGATGACGGCGCCGCTGTCGAGCCGGATGCGGCCCTGGTCGGCGAGCTGGCCGCCGCCCTCGGCGTAGAACGGGGTGCGGTCCAGGACGACCTCTACCTCGTCGCCCTCGGTGGCGGCGGGCGAGGGGACGCCGTCGACGAGGAGGCCGACGATCGTCGACTCGCCCTCGGTCGCGGTGTAGCCGGTGAACTCGGTGACGCCGGAGGTGTCGGCGACCTCGCGGTAGGCGGACAGGTCGGCGTGGCCGGTCTTCTTGGCCTTGGCGTCGGCCTTGGCCTTGTCCCGCTGCTCCTGCATCAGGCGGCGGAAGCCGTCCTCGTCCACGGAGAGCCCCTGCTCGGCGGCCATCTCCAGGGTGAGGTCGATCGGGAAGCCCCAGGTGTCGTGGAGCAGGAACGCCTTGTCGCCCGCGAGGACCGTGCCGCCGGCGGCCTTGGTCTCGGTGACGGCGGTCTCCAGGATGTTGGTGCCGCCCTTGAGGGCCTTGAGGAAGGCGGCTTCCTCGGCGAGCGCGACGGTCTCGATGCGCTTGCGGTCGGTGATCAGCTCCGGGTACTGCTGCCCCATGGTGTTGATCACGACGTCGACCAGTTCGCGGACGACGGAGCCGGTGGCGCCCATCAGGCGCATGTTGCGGATGGCGCGGCGCATGATGCGGCGCAGCACGTAGCCGCGGCCCTCGTTGCCGGGGGTGACGCCGTCGCCGATGAGCATGACGGAGGTGCGGATGTGGTCGGCGACCACGCGCAGCGACACGTCGGTGGACTCGGCGGCGCCGTAGCGCACCCCGGTCAGCTCGGTGGCGCGGTCCATGACGACGCGCAGGGTGTCGGTCTCGTACATGTTCTGCACGCCCTGCAGGATCATCGCGAGGCGTTCCAGGCCGAGGCCGGTGTCGATGTTCTTGGACGGCAGGTCGCCGAGGATCGGGAAGTCCTCCTTGCCGTCGCCCGCGCCGCGCTCGTACTGCATGAAGACCAGGTTCCAGATCTCCACGTACCGCTCGTCGTTGACGGCCGGGCCGCCCTCGACGCCGAACTCGGGGCCGCGGTCGTAGTTGATCTCGGAGCACGGGCCGCACGGGCCGGGCACGCCCATGGACCAGAAGTTGTCCTTCTTGCCCAGGCGCTGGATGCGCTCGGCCGGGACGCCGATCTTGTCGCGCCAGATGGCCTCGGCCTCGTCGTCGTCCAGGTAGACGGTGATCCACAGGCGCTCGGGGTCGAGCCCGAAGCCGCCGTCCGCCACGGAGCTGGTCAGCAGCTCCCAGGCGTACGCGATGGCGCCTTCCTTGAAGTAGTCGCCGAAGGAGAAGTTGCCGCACATCTGGAAGAAGGTGCCGTGCCGGGTGGTCTTGCCGACCTCTTCGATGTCCGGCGTGCGCACGCACTTCTGCACGCTGGTGACGCGCGGCGCGGGCGGCTTGACCTCACCGAGGAAGTAGGGCTTGAACGGCACCATGCCGGCGGGGACCAGCAGCAGAGTCGGGTCGTCCGCGATGAGCGACGCCGAAGGGACAACGGTGTGACCGCGCTCCTCGTAGAAGCTCAGCCAGCGGCGACGAATTTCTGCCGACTCCATCAGTGGTCCTCATTCCGGTTGTACGAGTGGTAGGGAAGCGTGGGGCGGGTGGTGGGCGTGCCGCCCGCGGGCAGGGCGGGGGCGTCCGGGGCTTCGAGGCCCAGTGCCTCGCCGAGTTCGGCCTCGCGTCTGGCCATGCCCTCGCGGACGTCCAGCGCGAAGTCCTTGATCCGGTGGCCGGCCTCGACCGCCTTGTCGGCGGCCTGCGCGGCGAGGCTCTCGGGGGCGAGCTGCCTGATCTTCCGGTTGACCTTGGTGGTGGCCCACACCCCGGCGGCTGCGCCGGCGGTGAACCAGAACGTACGGCGGAACATCGCTGCGTCAGTCCTTAGATCCGCGGGAATTACGGCGGTTGCGCTTCCGGGCGCGTGCCGGGGGCACGGTCCGGCCGACGATCACCGGGCGCCCGGAGCGCGCCTCCGGTGCCGGGGCGGAGCGGCGGCCGATGGCCTGCCGGACCCCGTAGCCGAACGCGGCGACCTTGACCAGGGGGCCGCCGAAGGCGGAGGCGACGGTGGTGGAGAGCGCGGAGGCGTTGGAGGTGACCTCCTGTACGTCCGTGGCGATGGCGTCGACCTTGTCGAGCTGGGTCTGCGCGGCGCGCACGGTCGCGGAGGCGTCCGCGAGCAGCGGGACGGCCTGTTCGGTCACGTCCGCCACGAGTTTGGTGGTCGCCCTGAGCGTCTGGGCGAGCCTCACCAGCACGACGGCGAGGAACGAAACCAGGATCGCCCAGAAGACGGCCACCAGGATCCCGGCCACCTCACCACCGGACACAGTGCACCGCGCTCTCTGGCTAGTCGTCTGTCTGTCTTGTTTCTCCTGCTCTGCGGCGAGGGCCGTCGGGGCGGCCGTTCGCCTCCCCCGAGCCTATCGCGCCGGGGTCACGCCCCGTACCGCGTGAGCCACCGTGCGGCGGGTGTCCGTGCGGGCCGTTTGTACGGAGTGCTTTCAAGCCAGTACTCTGCGTGTTTCATGCGACGCCCTCAGCGCCCCTCTTCGCCCGCCGGGGATTCCGGCACCCCGGCCGCCTCCGCCGCGCGCCCCCGTCCGGGCAACCTCCCCGCCGAACTGAACGACTTCGTGGGCCGCGAGAGCGAGCTGGCCGCGCTGGCGGTGTCGCTGGAGGAGTCCCGCCTGGTGACGGTCACCGGGGTGGGCGGCGTCGGCAAGACACGCCTGGTCACCCGGGCCGCCGCGCTACTGGAGAAACGGTACTGCGACGGGGTCTGGCTGGTGGAGCTGTCCGCCGTGCCCGACGCCGGACTGCTGGAGCACGCCGTGGCCGGGGCGCTGGGGCTGACCGACCACACCGCCCGGCCGCCCCTCGCCGGGCTCGTCGAACACTGCGCCGGCCGCCGCCTCCTGCTGGTCCTGGACGGCTTCGAACATCTGGTGGACGAGTGCGCCGCGCTGGTCCGGGAGCTGTTGCGGCGGGCCCCCGGGCTGCGGGTGCTCGCGGCGGGCCGGCTGCCGATGGAGCTGCCGGGCGAGCGCGTCCATCCGCTCGCCACGATGACCGACGAGGACGCGCTGCGGCTGTTCGCCGACCGGGCCGCCGCGGTGCGCCCGGACTTCCGGCTGACCGACCGCAGCCGGGGCCCGGCCCGGGAGCTGTGCCGCAGGCTGGACGGGATTCCGCTCGCCCTGGAACTGGCGGCCGGACGGCTGCGGGCCCTGTCCACCGAGCAGGTCCTGCAACGGCTCGACGACCGGTTCCGACTGCTGACCAGCAGTGGCCGCGGCACCCTGGACCGGCACCAGACGCTGCGTACGGCCATCGGCTGGAGCCATGAGCTGTGCTCCCCGCCGCAGCGGCTGCTCTGGGCCCGGCTCTCCGTGTTCGCCGGGCAGTTCGACCTGGAGGCCGTGGAGTACGTGTGCAGCGGCTCCGACCTGCCCGCCGACTCGGTGCTCGACGTCCTGTCCGGGCTGCTCGCGCAGTCCGTGGTGCTGCGCGAGGACTCCCCCGCCGGCACCCGCTACCGGATGCTGGACACCGTCCGCGAATACGGGGCGGAGTGGCTCGCCGCGACCGGGGACGCCGACCGGCTGCGCCGCAGGCACCGCGACTGGTTCCTGGGGCTGGCGACCTGGTGCGAGCTGGACTGGTTCAGCCCCCGGCAGGCGGAGGTGGCGGCGCGGGCGGAGAGCGAGCTGCCCAATCTGCGCCGGGCCATGGAGTGCTCGCTGGAGAGCCCGCAGGAGGCGCACCTCGCCCAGTACCTGGCGGGCACGCTGTGGTTCCTGTGGGTGGGCTGCGGGCGGCTGGCCGAGGGCCGGCACTGGCTGGACCACGTGCTGGAGGAGGACACCCCGTACGACGCCTCGCGGCTCAAGGCCCTGTGGGTGCTCGGCTACGTCGCGGTCGTCCAGGGCGATCCGGTGACCGCGATCTCCGCGCTGACCGAGTGCCGGGAGGAGGCCGAGGCGGCGGGCGACGCCGCGGCCGCCGCGTACGCCGTGCACCGCACCGGGTGCCTGGCCCTGGTCACCGACGACATGGAGCGCGCGCGGGATCTGCTGGGCGACGCGCTCGACCGCTACGGGGCGCTGGGCGAGCTGAACAGCAACGTCCTGATGGCCCGGGTCGAACTCGCCATGTCCACCGGCTTCCTCGGCGACACGGACCGGGCCGTGGCGCTCTGCGAGGAGGTCCGGGACATCTGCGAGGACCACGGCGAGCGGTGGGCCCTGAGCTACGCGCTGTACGTGCTGGCCTACGCGGCCCTGGAGCGCGGGTCTTCGGAGCGGGCCCGGCAGCTGCTGGGCGAGTCGCTGTCGATCAGCCACACGTTCCACGATCTGCTCGGCACCGTGCTGGCCCTCGAACTGCTGGCGCTCGTCACGGTGACCGAGGGGGATGCGCCGGAGGCGGCGCTGCTCCAGGGGGCCGCCGACCGCATCTGGCCGTCCGTGGGACTGCCGCTGTTCGGCTCGGCGTACTACGGGGCGCCCCGGGCGCGCTGCGAGGAGCTGGCCCTGCGGGAGCTGGGCGAGACGCGGTACGCGGCGGCGCTCGGCGCGGGCCGGGAGCTGGGGCCGGAGGCGGCGGTGGCGCGGGCGCTGGCGGGCCGGAACGCGAAGGCCCGCCGCCTCCCCGAGTGCCGGGAAGGGGCGGGCCTGAGCGCCGGTGAAGAGCGACTGCGCCTGGATCAGCGGGCGTAGTACTCGACGACGAGCTGCTCGTCGCAGATCACGGGGATTTCCTTGCGGTTCGGATCCCGGTCAAGGCGGAAGGCCAGGGCCTTCAGGTTCACCTGCAGGTAGCGCGGGGTCTCGCCGTCCGTGGCGTAACCACCCTCGCGGGCCACCTGGAAGGGGTGCTTGTCGCGGCTGCGCTCGCGGACCATGACGATGTCGTCCGGGCGGACGCGGAACGACGGCTTGTCGACCTTGCCACCGTTGACCTCGATGTGGCCGTGGACGACCATCTGGCGGGCCTGGTAGATGGTCCGGGCGATGCCCGAACGCAGGACCAGCGCGTCGAGACGGCGCTCGAGCTCGACGACGAGCGCCTCGCCCGTCTTGCCCTCGGCCTTCTTGGCGCGGTCGTAGGCACGCGCCATCTGGCGCTCGCTGATGTCGTACTGCGCACGCAGACGCTGCTTCTCGAGCAGACGGACCTTGTAGTCCGAGTTCTGCTTGCGGCCGCGGCCGTGCTCGCCCGGCGGGTAGGGGCGGGCCTCGAAGTACTTGACCGCCTTCGGCGTCAGCGCGATGCCGAGCGCGCGGCTCTTCTTGACCTTGGGACGCGACTGATTAGGCACGTTCTCCAGACCTCCGTTGTAGGTTAGGTTAGGCTCACCTTACTCAAGGAGATCGCATGTCTCGCCCTGGGAACACCACACACGTCACGGACAGCACAGACAGCATCGACGCGCCTGAGGGCGTCGAGATGACGGAGGACCGATCAGATCGTGGTCAGCCGCGTCCCAGCGGGCTTGAAATCACACGGATGCCGTCAGCAGCCGAGCGCACACGAACTCTCGTACAGAGTACCTGCTCCGCGGTGCTGCTCGTTCCCGGGCTCGAATCGGCGGACTCGGACCAGCTGATGCCGCTCTCCCGGGGCGTGGGCCCGGACGGCGATGTGTTCCTGGAGTTCCCCGAGGTCTCCCCGGTCGTCCGCGCCGCCGCGCAGGCCGGGTACGACGAGGACGCCGGGGACGACGAGGTGCCGGCCGTGCTGGAGATCACGGACGTCGCCCCGGTCGCCGTCCCCCACCGCATCCGCGGCCGGGCCCGGATCGCCGGCCGGCTGACCGCCGTACCCGGCCTGGCGGGGCCCGGGCGGACGATGCTGCGGCTGGAGACGGACGAGGCGCACATCGACGACCTGTGGGGCACGGAGTCCGTGGCGGCGGAGAGCTTCCGCGACGCCGCCCCCGACCCGCTCGGCGACGTCGAGGCGGACCTCCTCCAGCATCTGCACGCGGCGCACCCCCGGGAGCTGGCGGGGCTGAGCGGGCTGCTCGGCGCCCGCGCCTCGTGCACCTGCGCCGCGCACCGGCCGGCCGTGGTGCCGCTGGCGCTGGACCGGCTCGGGCTGCGGGTCCGTGTGTGCGAGCGGGACGGCGGCTGCTTCGACGCGCGCTTCGAGTTCCCGGAGCCGGTGCGGGACGTGGCGGGACTCAGCCGGGCGATGCACACGCTGTTCGCCGCCGCGGGCTGAACCGCGCCCCGGTCCGCCGCTTCCGCCCCCGGTCAGGCCGGGTCCGTGCCGTCGCCGGCGGGCGGGCGGCCGAGGCGCTCCCTGACCCGGTCCACCACGTCCGCGTAGCGTGCCTCGGCTCCGTAGCGGGTGGGACGGTAGTACTGCTTGTCGCCCACCGCGTCCGGCGCGTACTGCTGGGCGGCGATCCCGCCGGGCACGTCGTGCGGGTAGACGTAGCCCTGGGCGTGGCCCAGCTTGGCGGCGCCCTTGTAGTGGCCGTCGCGCAGATGGGCCGGGACCGGGCCGGCCAGCCCTTTGCGGACGTCCTCGCGGGCGGCGGAGATCGCCAGTGTGGCCGCGTTGGACTTGGGGGCGAGCGCCAGCGCGATGGTGGCGTGGCTGAGGGTGAGCGCCGCTTCGGGGAAGCCGATCAGGGCGACCGCCTGGGCCGCGGCGACGGCGGTGGGCAGCGCGGTGGGGTCGGCGAGGCCGATGTCCTCGCTGGCCGAGATCATCAGCCGCCGGGCGATGAACCGGGGGTCCTCGCCCGCCTCGATCATGCGGGCCAGGTAGTGCAGGGCGGCGTCCACGTCGGAGCCCCGGATGGACTTGATCAGCGCGCTCGCCACGTCGTAGTGCTGGTCGCCGTCCCGGTCGTACTTCACGGCCGCCCGGTCGACGGTCTCCTCCAGCGTGAGGAGCGTGATCGCGGTCTCCTGCTTGGCGAGCGCCGCTCCGGCAGCGGCCTCCAGGGCGGTCAGCGCCCGGCGCGCGTCGCCCCCGGCGATGCGCAGCAGGTGTTCCTCGGCGTCCTCGGGGAGCGTCACCGCGCCGCCGAGTCCGCGTTCGTCGGTGAGGGCGCGGCGCAGCAGGCCGCGCAGGTCGTCGTCGGTCAGGGGCTCCAGCGTGAGCAGCAGCGAGCGCGAGAGCAGCGGGGAGATGACGGAGAAGTACGGGTTCTCGGTGGTGGCGGCGATCAGGGTGACCCAGCGGTTCTCCACGGCGGGCAGCAGGGAGTCCTGCTGGGCCTTGGAGAAGCGGTGGATCTCGTCCAGGAAGAGGACGGTCTCCTTGCCGTACCCCCCGGCGGCGCGGCGGGCGCCGTCGATCACGGCGCGGACCTCCTTGACGCCGGCGGTGATCGCGGAGAGCTCGACGAACCGCTTGTTCGTCGCCTTGCTGACCACGTACGCGAGGGTGGTCTTGCCGATGCCGGGCGGGCCCCAGAGGATCACCGAGGAGGGACCGGCCGGTCCCCCGCTGCCCTCGCCCACCAGGCGGCGCAGGGGCGAGCCCGGCTTGAGCAGGTGCTGCTGGCCCACGACCTCGTCGAGCGTGCGCGGACGCATCCGGACAGCGAGGGGGCTGCTGGACGGGTCCTTCTCCTGGCGGTCTTCGGCGGCTGCGGTAAAGAGGTCGGGCTCCACGTCCCGAAGCCTAAGCCACCCCACCGACAATGCCCCCGGGCCGGTGGTCCGGGGGCAGGTGCGCACGGGGGCGCGGACGGATGCGGGGCCGGGGTCAGCTGGTCCAGAAGTCCCACCAGCGGGTCAGGATCAGCATGCCGATGATGCCGACCCACAGCACCGGGAGCACCCAGTGGAACTCGCTGATGCCGTTGCGCAGCCAGGCGGGCGCGGGGATGATCCCCTCCCGGATGTTGTGCGTGGTGATGTAGCAGAACATGAAGATGGTGGCGACCCAGGCCAGGCAGCACCACAGGCACAGCGAGTTGATGTTGTACAGCGACTGGTACTGCAGCCAGGTGCAGAAGCCGACGCCGAACAGCGTGCCCGCGTTCATCCCGAGCCAGTACCAGGCGCGGAAGCGGGCGCCGGCCAGCAGGGCCAGGCCGATGCCGATGATCACCGGGTAGGTGACCATGCCGAGCCAGGGGTTGGGGAAGCCGAAGGCGGACGCCTGCTCGCTCTTCATGATGTTGCCGCAGGCCACCACGGGGTTGAGGCTGCAGCCGGGGACGAAGGAGGGGTCCTCCATCATCTTGAGCTTGTCGAGCGTGATGACCCATGCGGCGAGCGTTCCGGCGGCGCCCGTGATCATCAGCAGGACGGCGAGCGCACGGCTGCCTCCGAAGGTGCGCGTCCCGCCGCTCTCGTCCTGGTCGGAGGAGGGATGGTCAACCGCTGCAGTCGTCATATCGCCGTTTCCGTCACTGAGTAGCCTGCTGGGGCAGGGTCATTGTGCCGCACGGCTCGGCCGCGATTCCGTTCGATGCGCATAAAGATGTGCGCATCCGCGCGGGCCGGTGCGGGGGCGCCGGGCCGGTCGCGCCGCCGTGACGAGGGAGATCGTCTTCCCTGCGCACGCGCGCCGGGCGTCAGCCGTACAGGCACGGATTCACCGTGCGGAATGAATCCGGATCACTCACGTTGACGCGGGGTCCGGGGGCGGACCGGTCGCCCGCCCCCGGACGCCTCGGCTCAGCCCAGGCGCGCGCGGACCGCCGCCACGACGTCGGACACCGGCACGGGGGTCTGCTCGCCGGACTCCATGTCCTTGAGCTGGACGTGGCCCTCGGCGAGGTCGCGCTCACCGGCCACGATCGTGAACCGGGCGCCGGAGCGGTTGGCGCTCTTCATCGCGCCCTTGAGCCCCCGGCCGCCGTACGCGAAGTCCGCGGCCACACCCTCCCGGCGCAGCTGGTTGACGACGCCGAACAGGACCCGGCGCGCCTCCTCGCCGAGCGGGACGGCGAAGACGCTGGTGGTGGCGGGCAGGGCCAGCTCGATGCCCTCGGCCTCCAGGGCCAGGACCGTGCGGTCCACGCCGAGCGCCCAGCCGACCGACGGGAGCGCCGGGCCGCCGATCATCTCGGAGAGGCCGTCGTAGCGGCCGCCGCCGCCCACGGCCGACTGCGAGCCGAGGCCGTCGTGGACGAACTCGAACGTGGTGCGCGTGTAGTAGTCGAGGCCGCGGACGAGCTTCTCGTCGTCCTCGAAGACGACTCCCGCCTCGTTGAGCAGGTCCCGGACCTCCTCGTGGTACGCCTTGCAGGCGTCGCACAGGAAGTCGCGCAGCACGGGGGCGCCGGCCAGCTGCGCACGGACCTCGGGGCGCTTGTCGTCGAGGACGCGCAGCGGGTTGATCTCGATGCGCCGGCGGGTCTCCTCGTCCAGGTCCAGCTCGCGCAGGAAGCCCTGGAGCGCGTCGCGGTAGACGGGGCGGCACTCCTTGTCGCCCAGCGAGTTCAGCAGGATGCGGAACTCGCGCAGGCCCAGCGTGCGGTACGCCTGGTCGGCCAGGATGATCAGCTCGGCGTCGAGCGCCGGGTCCTCGGCGCCGATGGCCTCCGCCCCGACCTGCGAGAAGTGGCGGTAGCGGCCCTTCTGCGGGCGCTCGTAGCGGTAGTACGAGCCGGAGTACCAGAGCTTGACCGGCAGGTTGCCGAGCTTGTGGAGGTTGGCCTCCAGGGCGGCGCGCAGCACCGACGCGGTGCCCTCGGGGCGCAGGGCGAGCTGGGAGCCGCCCTTGGTGGTGAGCGTGTACATCTCCTTGGTGACGATGTCGGTGGACTCGCCCACGCCCCGGGAGAAGAGGGCCACGTCCTCGAAGCCGGGGGTCTCGATGTAGCCGTAGCCGGAGTTCTTCAGCGGGGCGGCGATCGCCTCCCGCACCGCGAGGTACTTCGCGGAGTCCGGCGGGGTCAGGTCGTAGGTGCCCTTGGGGGCCTTGAAGGTGCTCACGATTCCGCTCTCGTCACATTCCTCGCCGGGGCGCGTCCCCACCGCTCATACCGGTCAGGTACGGGTTGGTGGCGCGCTCGCGGCCGATGGTCGTCTGGGGGCCGTGGCCGGACAGCACCACGGTCGAGTCGTCGAGCGGCAGGCACACGCGGGCCAGCGACTCGAGGAGCTCGGCGTGGTCGCCGCCGGGCAGGTCGGTGCGTCCGACGGAGCCGGCGAAGAGCAGGTCGCCCGAGAAGAGGACCTGGGGGACCTCCGTCGTCTCGGGCATCCTGAACGTCACCGACCCCTTGGTATGGCCGGGCGCGTGCGAGACGCCGAACTCCATGCCCGCGAGCCGCAGCCGGGCCCCGTCGGTCAGCTCCTTGACGTCGTCCGGCTCCCCGACCGTCAGCTCGCCCATGAGCGGCATCCCGATCGAGCGGCCGAGGGCCTTCTCCGGGTCGCTCATCATGTAGCGGTCCTCGGGGTGGATCCAGGCGGGGACGTCGTGCGCGCCGCACACCGGGACGACCGAGGCGACGTGGTCGATGTGGCCGTGGGTGAGGACGACGGCGACGGGCTTGAGCCGATGCTTCCTCAGCGCTTCCTCGACGCCTTCGGCGGCCCGGTGGCCGGGGTCGATGATCACGCACTCCTCGCCTGCGGCGGGGGCGACCAGGTAGCAGTTGGTCCCCCAGGCCCCGGCGGGGAAGCCGGCAATCAGCACGATCGTCCTTAATGGTCGTCCAACGGGAGCAGCGGCGACCTGGGTCACAGCAGTTCAGAGCCTACCGGCGCTCCTCATTCCACAGCTAACCCATATACCGTACGGGGCAACCCAGGCCCGATCACACGACGTACAAGGAGAACACCCGGTGGTCAGCAGCGATCAGCGGCGGCGGCAGCTCGCCAGGGAGAAGTACGAGCGGCAGCAGCGGCGCCGGGAGGAGGCCCGTCGCAGGTCACGGCGGCTGATGCTGTCCATCGCCTCGGCGGTGGCCGTGGTGGCGGTCATCGGCGGCGCGACGTACTTCGCCACCCGCGGGGACGACGGCAAGGACAAGACCGACGCGGCGGCGAGCCAGAGCCCGTCCGCCGAGGCCTCCCCCACCGAGAAGGCGAAGCCGGAGCCGCCGATGAAGATCGACAAGAAGGCCCGGTACAAGATGTCGCTCAAGACGAGCCAGGGCGACATCGCGTTCACCATGGACGCGTCGAAGACCCCGCACACGACGAACTCCTTCAAGTCGCTGGCCGACGAGAAGTTCTTCGACGGGACGACGTGCCACCGGCTGACCGTCGGAAACGTCTCCGTGCTGCAGTGCGGCGACCCCAAGGGGGACAGCAGCGGCGGTCCCGGGTACACGATCCCGGACGAGAACCTGACCGCGCTGGGCAAGGCCGACAAGGACGGGTCCGTGGTCTACCCGGCGGGCACGGTGGCGATGGCCAACACGGGACAGCCGCACAGCGGCGGCAGCCAGTTCTTCCTCGTCTACAAGGACAGCAAGCTGCCGCCCACGTACACGCCGTTCGGCACGCTGGACGAGAAGTCGCTGAAGGTCGTCCAGGCCGTCGGCGAGGCCGGGGTGGAGGGCGGCGCCCCCGAGGGTGCGCCGAAGAAGGCCGTGAAGATTGCGAAGCTGACCGTCGACAAGGTGTGATTCCGGCGGCGGGCCCCCGTGGCCGCCGAATAAATCCGGCCGTGCTGAGTGCGGACAGCCGGGCGGCCCGTCGCCTAGATTGGCGTGGTGCAGGGCGGGCGCTGCCCGCCCCAGGAAACTGTGGACGATGCCAGGGGGGTGATCCCCTCGCGGGCATCAGGTGGAGGAGGCGCTGTGAGCAGCGACCCGTGGGGCCGTGTCGATGAGACGGGCACCGTGTACGTGCGTACAGCCGACGGCGAGCAGGTCGTCGGATCGTGGCAGGCCGGTTCACCGGAGGAGGCCCTGGCCTACTTCGAGCGCAAGTACGAGGGCATTGTGGTCGAGATCGGCCTCCTCGAACGGCGGGTGAAGAACACCGATCTGTCCGCGAAGGACGCGACGACCGCCATCGAGCACCTGCGCGCCCAGGTCGACGAGCACCACGCCGTCGGCGACCTGGACGCGCTGCGCAAGCGGCTGGACGCGCTCGTCGCGACGGTCGAGTCGCGGCGCGAGGAGCGCAGGGCGCAGAAGGCCAAGCAGGCCGACGAGGCCCGGCAGGCCAAGGAGGCGCTGGTCGCCGAGGCCGAGGAGCTGGCGGGCAGCGAGCAGTGGCGTTCGGCGGGCGAGCGGCTGCGCGCCCTCGTGGACACGTGGAAGGGCCTGCCCCGGCTCGACCGCAAGTCCGACGACGAGTTGTGGCACCGCTTCTCGCACGCCCGCTCGGCGTTCTCCAAGCGCCGCAAGGCCCACTTCGCCTCGCTGGACGCCCAGCGCGAGGAGGCCCGCAAGGTCAAGGAGAAGCTGGTCGCCGAGGCCGAGGCGCTCTCCGGGTCCACGGACTGGGGGCCGACGGCCGCCCGCTACCGCGACCTGATGACGCAGTGGAAGGCGGCCGGGCGCGCCCAGCGCGAGGCCGAGGACGACCTGTGGAACCGCTTCCGCGGCGCCCAGGACGTCTTCTTCGCGGCTCGCGGCGAGGTCTTCGCCGAGCGGGACGCGGAGCAGGGCGAGAACCTCAAGCTCAAGGAGGAACTCGCCGCGGAGGCCGAGAAGCTGGTGCCGGTGACGGACCTGAAGGCGGCCAGGGCCGCTTTCCGGGGCCTCAACGAGCGCTGGGAGGCCATCGGTCACGTACCGCGTGACGCCCGCCCGAAGGTCGAGGGGCGGATGCAGGCGGTGGAGCGGGCGCTCCAGGAGGCCGAGGAGGCCGAGTGGCGCCGGACCAACCCGGAGGCGCGGGCGCGCGCCGCGGGGCTGACCGGTCAGCTCCAGGCCGCCGTGGACAAGCTGCGCGGTCAGATCGACGCCGCCCGTGCCTCGGGCAACAACGCCCGCGCGGACAAGCTGGCCCGTGAGCTGGAGGGCCGGCAGGCGCTGCTGGACCAGGCGCTCAAGGGCCTGGAGGAGTTCGGCGGCTGACCGTCCGGATGAAGGAGGGGGCCTCCCGCGTTCGCGCGGGAGGCCCCCTTTTTTCCGTGTCCGGGGCGGGCCCGCCTACGGCCGCCGTGCCGAGGTGACCCGGTAGACGTCGTAGACGCCCTCCACGCCCCGTACCGCCTTCAGGACGTGCCCCAGGTGTTTGGGGTCGCCCATCTCGAAGGTGAAGCGGGAGGTGGCCACCCGGTCGCGGGAGGTCTGCACGGCGGCGGACAGGATGTTGACGTGCTGGTCGGACAGGACCCGGGTGACGTCCGACAGGAGCCGGGAGCGGTCCAGCGCCTCGACCTGGATGGCGACCAGGAAGACGGAGGACTGGGTGGGGGCCCACTCGACGTCGAGAATCCGTTCCGGCTGCTGCGAGAGCGAGTCCACGTTGACGCAGTCCGCGCGGTGCACGGAGACGCCGCTGCCACGGGTGACGAAGCCGATGATGGGGTCGCCCGGCACCGGGGTGCAGCAGCGGGCGAGCTTGACCCACACGTCCTCGACGCCCTTGACGACGACACCGGGGTCGGCGTTGGAGCGGCGCTTGTTGCGGCTGCGCGAGGGCGGGGTGCTCTCCTCCAGGTCCTCGTTGGCCGCGTCCTCGCCGCCGAGGGCCTGGACCAGCTTCTGCACGACACCGGCGGCGGCGACATGGCCCTCGCCGATCGCGGCGTACAGCGAGGAGATGTCGGGGTAGCGCATCTCGTGCGCGAGGGTGACCAGCGAGTCGCCGGTCAGGATGCGCTGGATCGGCAGGTTCTGCTTGCGCATGGCCCGCGCGATGGCGTCCTTGCCCTGCTCGATCGCCTCGTCCCGGCGCTCCTTGGAGAACCAGGCGCGGATCTTGTTGCGGGCGCGCGGCGACTTGACGAAGCCGAGCCAATCGCGGGAGGGCCCGGCGCCGGCCGCCTTGGACGTGAAGACCTCGACGAGGTCCCCGTTGTCCAGCGTGGACTCCAGCGGCACCAGGCGGCCGTTGACCCGTGCTCCTATCGTGCGGTGGCCGACCTCCGTGTGGACGGCGTACGCGAAGTCGACCGGGGTGGCCCCGGCCGGGAGCGCGATGACGTCGCCCTTGGGCGTGAAGACGAAGACCTCGTTGCGCGAGAGGTCGAAGCGCAGCGACTCCAGGAACTCGCTGGGGTCCTCGGTCTCCTTCTGCCAGTCCAGGAGCTGGCGCAGCCACGCCATGTCGTTGACGGTGTCCTGGCCGCGTCCGGTGTTCTTGGGGATGTCGGTGCGGACCTTGGAGGCGCCCGCGACGGCCTCCTGCTTGTACTTCCAGTGCGCGGCGATGCCGTACTCGGCGCGGCGGTGCATGTCGAAGGTCCGGATCTGGAGTTCGACGGGCTTGCCGCTGGGGCCGATCACCGTGGTGTGCAGTGACTGGTACATGTTGAACTTGGGCATCGCGATGTAGTCCTTGAACCGGCCGGGGACCGGGTTCCATCGCGCGTGGACGGTGCCGAGCGCCGCGTAGCAGTCGCGGACGGTGTCGACCAGGACCCGGATGCCCACCAGGTCGTAGATCTCGGCGAAGTCGCGGCCCCGCACGATCATCTTCTGGTACACGCTGTAGTAGTGCTTGGGCCGTCCGGTGACGGTGGCCTTGATGCGGGCGGCGCGCAGGTCGGCCTGGACCTCGTCGGTGACGACGGCGAGGTATTCGTCGCGCTTGGGCGCCCGTTCGGCCACCAGCCGCACGATCTCGTCGTACATCTTGGGGTAGAGGATCGCGAAGGCGAGGTCCTCCAGCTCCCATTTGATGGTGTTCATGCCCAGGCGGTGGGCGAGCGGAGCGTAGATCTCCAGCGTCTCGCGGGCCTTCTTCTCCTGCTTCTCCCGCTTGAGGTAGCGCATGGTGCGCATGTTGTGCAGCCGGTCGGCGAGCTTGATGACCAGGACGCGCGGGTCCTTGGCCATGGCGACGACCATCTTGCGCACGGTCTCGGCCTGCGCGGCCTCGCCGAACTTGACCTTGTCGAGCTTGGTGACGCCGTCCACCAGCAGGGCGACCTGGTCGCCGAAGTCGCGGCGCAGGGTGTCCAGGCCGTACTCGGTGTCCTCGACGGTGTCGTGCAGCAGCCCGGCCATCAGGGTCGCCGGGTCCATGCCCAGCTCCGCGAGGATCGTGGTGACCGCGAGCGGATGCGTGATGTAAGGGTCGCCGCTCTTGCGCTTCTGACCGCGGTGCCAGCGCTCGGCGACCTGGTAGGCCCGTTCGATCTGGCGCAGCGTGGCCGTCTCGGTCTTGGCGTCGTTGCCCCGCACGATGCGCAGCAGCGGTTCGAGGACCGGGTTGTACGGGCTGGAGCGCTGCACGCCGAGGCGGGCGAGCCGGGCGCGGACGCGGTTGGAGGAGCCGCCGGAGCGGGACACCTGGCCGCTGGAGGCGGCGGAGGCGGCGGGCTTTGCCGGTGGCTTGGGCGCGGTCGGCGCGGGAGCGGCCGGCTGGGCGGGGGACGCAGGC
>NZ_JAKRGC010000081.1 GCF_022347745.1 Streptomyces sp. OfavH-34-F | reverse complement strand
GTGGGTGGGGCGGCGGCGCCGAGGAGCCGGTGCACGGGCTGTCCGGCGCGCTTGCCCGCGAGGTCGAGGAGCGCGGACTCCACGGCGGCGGCGACCGCCGGGGGCGCCGCGGTGGCGGTGTCGGGCAGGGCGGCGAGGGCGGTCTCCGGGTCGGGGAAGCGGGCCAGGGCCTCACCGGAACGGTGCAGCCATCGGCGCAGGGCCGCGGTGTCGAGCCCGTAGTAGACGCTGGTGACGGCTTCGCCGTGGCCGTGGAGGCCCTGGTGCTCGACGGTGAGGACGACGGCGTCGCGGGCGGTGGTGGTGGAGCGGGAGATCCGCAGCGGTTCGGCGAGCCGCAGTTCCGTGGTGCGCAGGGTGCACTTCATCGGTGCTCCTGGGGTGCGTGCGGGAGGCGGGCGGGGTCGGTGACGGTGGTGCAGCGGGTCCAGCCGGTGGCCTCCGCCGCCCGGGGGTGGGAGATTTCGAGGGGGCGGGTCGCCGGGGTGGCGCGCAGCCTGTGCAGGGCGGTGAAGCCGTCGTCGAAGACGCTGCCGAGGTAGCGGTGCGGGCCGTCCGGGAAGACGGTGACGACGACCGCGCCGGGCCGGACGCGGGCGGCCCAGGCGGCGACGAGGGCGACGGCGCCGGTGCTCCAGCCGCCGCTGACGAAGTTGTGCCGGGCGAGTCGGCGGCAGCTGTCGGCGGCCTCGGCGGGGCCGACCCAGTGGACCTCGTCGAAGCGGTCGTGGGCGACGTTGCGGGGGTGGATGCTGCTGCCGAGGCCGCGCATGAGCCGGGGGCGGGCGGGCTGGCCGAAGATCGTCGAGCCGGTGGCGTCCACGCCGATCAGCCGCATCGCCGGCCACTGTCGGCGCAGCCAGGCGGCGGTGCCGGCGCTGTGTCCGCCGGTGCCGACGCTGCACACCAGTACGTCGACCCGGTCGAGCCGGCCGGCGATCTCGGCGGCGAGGGAGGCGTAGCCCGCGGTGTTGTCGGGGTTGTTGTACTGGTCGGGCCAGTAGGCATCCGGGAGCGTGGCCAGCAGTTCACGGAGCCGGGTCAGCCGGGCCGCCTGCCAGCCGCCCTGTTCGGCGGGCCGGTCGACCAGTTCCAGCCGGGCCCCGTGGGAGCGCAGCAACTGCCGCATGGACGGTTCGAGTTCGGTGTCGCCGACCAGGACGACGGGGTGCCCGAGGGCCTGGCCCGCGAAGGCGAGGCCGATGCCGAGGGTGCCGGACGTGGACTCCACGACCGGGGCGCCGGGCAGGAGTTCGCCGCGTTCCTCGGCGCCCCGGAGCATGGACACGGCGGCGCGTGCCTTCATGCCGCCGACGCCGAAGCCTTCGAGCTTGGCCCAGAAGCCGGGGTGCGGACAGGGCAGCGGTGCGGTGATGCGGGCGAGCGGGGTGCGCCCGACCAGGCCGAGCAGTTCGCGGTTGCCCGCGGGGCGCAGAAGTGCCGTGGTCACCGGGTGCCTCCGTACTGGTGGATGGTGCCGGGGCCGCCGTCGAGCCAGAAGAAGGGGTAGGGCTCCGCGGAGACGGCGGTCACTCCGGAGCCGATGAGGCGGGGCAGGACGGCGCTGCCCGTCTGGGCGAACATGACGAGCGGTGTGCCGTGCCGCAGGGCGTGGGTCCGGAGCTGTTCGAAGCTGCCGTTGCCGAGGGTCATCCCGGAGGCGAGGACGGCGTCGCACCGGCTCAGGGGCTCGGCCGCGTCCGTGCGCACGGGTTCGCCCCACTCGGTGGTGCCGCCCTTGAGGTCGCAGGGGACGTAGCGCAGGCCGCGTTCGCGCAGGGCGGCCAGGAGCGAGTTGACGACGCCGACGACGAGCACGGTGCGGCCGGGCGGCAGGTCGAGGAGTCCGGTGACGGCGTGTGCCCTGGCCCGTGACTTCTCCAGCGAGCCGCCCGCGGGCAGCGGCAGCGACCGGGCGCCGGAGGCGGGGCCGTGGGGCAGGGCGTGCATGAGTACGGCGTCGAGTGCGGCGATCCGTACCGGACGCAGCGGGTGGGCGAGCAGCGTGGCGGCGTCGGTGCCGACGCAGGCGTCGGCGGCGCTGTCCGGGAGTTCGCCCGGTTCGACGGCGCAGGAGCCGACCGCTTCGGCGATGCGCAGGCTCAGCACCTCGTTGCGGTAGCCGCCGGTGCGTCCGGTGTGCCGGACCGACTGGCGGGTGGTGAACGCGGTGCTGACGCGGAGGGTGCGCGGATCGGGCCCGAAGGCGCCGGCCAGGACCCGGGACACCAGTTCCTCGCAGGAGCCGGGGGCCGGGCGGGTGACGGGGTGCGCGGTCATCGGGTCACCACCCGCGGCCGCAGGTCCGCCAGCAGCGCTTCCGTACGGGCGCGGGCGCCGAGCCCTGCGGCGTCCCCGGCCATGACGTGCCCGAGGTAGCCGTTGTTGCTGCCGTCGGCGGTGACGCGGGTGCCGGGCGCGGCGAGGCTCAACTCCAGGACGTCGCGGGCCTCGCCGACCGTGTCGCCGCCGTCGACCGCCTCCAGGACTCCCCCGGTCCCGGGCACCAGGAAGCCGATGGCGGCGCTGCGCAGGCCGGTGTCGTGCGGTCGCAGGTCCGGTTCCCGGCCGAGGGCGACGTCGACGCAGGCGGCGGTGAGGTCGATGCCGGTGACGTGCCGGACGAGTTCGGTGATGCGGTTGCCGGCCGGGCGGGGGTTGACCTCCACCACCCGGGGGCCGTCGGGCGTCAGTTTGATCTCGGTGTGCGCGACGACGTCGTCCAGGCCCAGCGCCTCGATCGCCCGGACAGCGGTGTCGCGGGCGGCCCGGGCGTCCGCTTCGGTGAGCGCGGCCGGGAACATGTGCCCGGTCTCCACGAACGCCGGGGCTCCGCCGACGCTCTTGTCGGTCACGCCGACGACATGGGTCGTGCCCCGGTGAGTGACGGTCTCGACGCTTACTTCGGGACCGTGCAGCAGTTCCTCCAGCAGGACCACGGGGTCGCGGCGCTGGCCGCGCGCGTTGACCGGGAAGTCCGCCAGGGCGCGGTGGGCGTCGGCGAGTTGGGTCTCGTCGTCCACGCGGCGTACGAGCATGCCGGCGCACAGGTCGACCGGCTTGACGACGAGCGGGAACCCGATCCTGGCCGCCGCCCCGCCGGTCTCGACCCAGTCGGCGCAGACCGCGTAGCGCGGTCCGGGGACTCCGGCGCGGGCGAGGACGTCCCGGGTGGCGTCCTTGCGGCAGGCGTGGTCCATCGCCTCGGGGGCGGGACCGGGCAGACCGAGCCGTCGCGCGATGCGGGCGGCCGTCGGCAGGTAGTAGTCGCAGGACGAGATCACGCCGTCGAACCCGAGGGCGCGGTGGGCCTGTTCGGCGAACGGCAGCAGCCGGTCGGGGTCGTTGGTGGGGCCGGTCAGGACGTGCCTGGCGCCGAGGAGCGGGTGCTGGGCCCCCTCGGGTGCCGCGCGCAGGTAGTGGTGCAGGTCGCGGGTGAGGAAGGTGAAGGTGTGCCCGCCCTCCCGGACGGCTCTGGGCAGCAGTCTGCTCATCGACCCGACCCAGCTCTCGACCATCAGCAGATGAGCCACAACTCCCCCTCATGAACGCACGGTTGCAGGAATGCGGGCACACGCGGGCCCGGACGGCGGGCCGTGCGACCCGACCCGGCACACGTTAACGACAATCGTTTTCATTGTCATCTACGGATCGAGGGCTGGACACCCGCGAGAAGACGGGCGAGCAGGAGGTCCGGGCCGGTTCGGGTGCGTTGACGCCGATTTGCGCGCACCCGGCGGGCGCGGTTGATTGGAATGAGGTACGCGGATCGCTCGTACGAGACGCGGGTGACCGCCGTACGTGGTCCTCGACAGGGGTGAGTCCCGTGCTCTTCGCCGACCGTGCCGACGCGGGCCGACGGCTCGCCGAGGCCCTGGCCCCCCTCGCGCACAGCGATCCGGTCGTGCTCGGGCTGCCGCGCGGCGGCGTGCCGGTCGCCTGTCCCGTCGCCCGGGAACTCGGCGCGCCGCTCGATGTGATCGTGGTCCGCAAGCTCGGCGTCCCGCACCGTCCGGAGCTGGGCTTCGGCGCCATCGGCGAGGACGGGGTGCGGGTCATCAGCGACGACATCGTGCGCCGGGCCGGGGTCTCGGCCTCCGAGATGGCCGCCGTGGAACGGGCCGAGGAGGCTGAACTGCTGCGCCGGGCGCGGGCGTTCCGGGGCGACCGGCCGCGCGTCCCGCTCCGGGGGCGCACGGTGATCCTCGTGGACGACGGCATCGCCACGGGCGCGACCGCGCTCGCCGCCTGTGCCGTGGCCCGCGCGCAGGGCGCCGCGCACGTCGTGCTGGCCGTGCCGGTCGCCGCGCCGTCCGCCGTGGCCCGGCTGCGGGAGGAGGCCGACGAGGTGGTGTGCCTGTCGGCACCGGCCGGGTTCTCCGCGGTCGGCGAGTGGTACCGGGACTTCGGTCAGACCCCGGACGAGGAGGTCGTCGCCCTGCTGGCGCGGGCGGCGCGGCGGTCCGGGGAGCCGGCCCGGGAGGTACGGGTGGAGGCCGACGGGGTGGTGCTGCCGGGCACCCTGACCCCGGCCGGGGACGCCGGGGCGCTCGTCGTGTTCGCGCACGGCTCGGGCAGCAGCAGGCACAGCCCGCGCAACCGGGCGGTCGCGGCGGCGCTGAACCGGGCCGGGCTCGGCACGCTGCTGTTCGACCTGCTCACCGCCGACGAGGAGGCCGAGGGCGGCCACGTCTTCGACATCTCCACCCTCGCCACCCGGCTGGTGGACGCGGTGCGCCGGGTACGGGAGCACTCCGCCGGGCCGGTCGGCGTGTTCGGCGCCAGCACGGGCGCGGCGGCGGCGTTGCAGGCGGCGGCCCTCGCCGGCGCGGACCGCGCGACGGGCATCGGCGCGGTCGTCTCGCGCGGCGGACGGCCCGACCTGGCGGGCACCCGCCTGCATGAGGTCCGCTCCCCCACCCTGCTCCTGGTGGGCGGCCGGGACACCGAGGTGCTGGAGCTGAACCGCCGGGCGCTGGCGGAGCTGCGCTGCAAGAGCCGCCTCGACGTCGTCCCCGGCGCGACCCACCTCTTCGAGGAACCGGGCACCCTGGACGAGGTCGCGGACCGGGCACGGGCCTGGTTCCTCGCCCATCTGGCCGGGGAGAGCAGCGCCCGCTGAGGCGCGCCGCCCGCCCCGGCGGCACCCCCTAGCGGCGTTCCAGCACGCCCCGGACGTAGGCCGCCTGGGCGGCGTGCTGGAGGTCGTCCGACAGGACGCTGATCAGCCGCACCCCGAGGGTGACGGGCGGGTTCCACGCCTCGTCCACGACGCGGTCCAGCGCGGGGCCGTCGAGCGTGCCGAGGAAGGCGAGCGTGTGCGCGTGGACCGCGTCGTAGTAGTCCAGCAGCAGGTCCCCTGAGTCCACCCGGACGGCCGCGACCTCCTCGCTGCTCTGCCCGTAGCCGGTGGCGTCCTCGTTGAAGGGGAGGTCGAAGCGGCCGGCCCAGCCCTGCGCGGTCCACAGCTGTTCGGTGCCGGCCGCGTCCGCGATGTGGTCGTCCTGTACGCGGGTCAGGTGCCAGACGAGCCAGGCGATCGAGTTGGCGCCGGCGTCGAGCCGGGCGTGGAGGTCGTCGGGCGCGAGGCCCTCGACGGCCTCGTGCACGGTCTCCTGGATGCGGGAGTAGCCCTCGGTCAGGATGTCTGCGGCGTTCATGCCTTCACCATGGCCGCTGCCCCGCCCCGGTCCGGCACCGACACGCCCGGCGCCGGGGTGCCGGCGGGAAGCGTCCCGCCGGCACCCCGCCCCGCCCTCAGCCGTAGACGCCGAAGTGCCGGATCGAGTAGCCCCAGCCGGTGCCCCGCCGGGTGAGGAGGAGCTTCACGTAGCGGGCGGTGGTCCGGTCGAGTTCGAGGTCGTCCGCGTCGCCGTCGCCGCCGGTGGTGGCGTACACCGACCGCCAGGAACTGCCGTCGTCCGACACCTGCACCTCGTAGGACCGGGCGAACGCCGGATCCCACACCAGCTGGATGTGGTGGAAGGACTTCCGCTCGCCGAGGTCCACCTGGAGGGACTGCGGGTCGCTCCAGTCGCTGGCCCACCGGGTGTCCATGCGCCCGTCCGTCGCCATCTCCGGGGTGCAGGGGCAGTCGCTGCTGCCGCCGGTCTGGGCGGAGCTGGCGGTGGTGGGGCGTCCGGCCGCGAGGTCGGTGCCGTCGACGGGGGGCGCCACGACCTTCACGGACCTGGTCTCGATGCCGGCGTTGCCGTGTCCGTCCTCGGCCTGGATGTACACCTTCCACACGCCGAGCCGGGCGGGGGCGGTCACCGCGAAGGTGCCGTCGCCGGTGGCCCGCCAGTCGGCCTCCACCAGGCTCTTGTCGCCGGTGGCGTAGTTGCCGCTGAGGTAGACGCGGTAGGTGACCGGGTCGCCGTCCGGGTCGCGGACGTCGGCCCGCACGGTGAACTCCCGGCCGGCGGGGGTGCCGGCGGCGTTCTGGACGGTCATGCCGCTGATGACGGGCGGGGTGTCGTCACCTGCGGTGGAGCCGCTGTACGCCTTCTTGAGGGCGTAGTACGACAGCCGCTTCTTGCCGTCCGGGACCAGGTTGAACCAGACGCCGCCGAAGTCGTGCTCCGTTCCGTAGTGGAACAGCGTGGCGCCGAGGGCGACGCCGCGGTGCGCGGTGACGCAGTTCCACGCCTTGGTGTAACCCTCCGCCTTCTGTACGTCGGTCGGCTCGTCCGGGACGCCGTTGGCGTCGTCGGGAACCTCCCACTCCCCGGCCGGGCCGCCCTCGGTGATGAGGTAGGGCTTGGTGTAGCCGCCGGACTCCCACGCGGTGCGGACACCGCAGATGTCGCCGTAGGCGTTGACCGAGTAGAGGTCCAGGTCGGGGGCGTTGCGCCGGTAGTACGGCCAGGCACCGACCCAGGCGTCGGTGGAGGTCACCGGGTGGTCGGGGTCGATGCTGTGGATCTTCTTGGCCACGTCGTTGACGAAGGCGGTGTACGCGTCGCGCTGCTTCTCCAGCGCGTCGCCGCTGTAGCAGTTCTGCAGCCCGAGGACCGACTCGTTGCCCACGTTCCACATCAGCACGCCGGGGTGGCTCTTGTAGGTGTCCACCCACCGGGCGAACTCGGCGAGAGAGGCGGACTTGTAGGCGTCGTCGGTCAGGTAGTCGACGCAGCCGCCGCTCCCCGGGCCGCCGCCCGGCTGGAGCCAGAAGCCGCTCACCACGCGGATGCCGTTGGCGGCCGCCGCGTCGAGCAGTGGCTTGGAGGTGCCGTCGGTACCCCAGGTGCGGACGGTGTTGACGCCCATCGCCCTGAGGTCGGGCATGAGGCGTGCGGCGTCGTTGACGGACGGGCCCCAGGTGAGGCCCTTGACCTGGTACGGCTCGCCGTCCACGGTCAGCGCCCAGTCGCCCTGCGAGCCGGTGACCCGGACGGTGCCGCCGGTGCCCGGGCCGGGGTCCGTGCCGCCGGTGGTGCCGTAGACCCGGAACTCCCACAGGGAGAAGCCGTAGCCGCCGGGGCGGGCCGTGCCGTACATCCTCACGTACCGGCCGGAGCCGGTGAGCGCCAGTTCGTCGGTGCCGCCGTCGCCGTCGGTGACGGTCTTCAGCGTGCGCCAGGCGGAGCCGTCGTCGGATGCCTGGATCTCGTACGCCTTGCCGTAGGCGGACTCCCAGTCCAGGACGACCCTGCTGAGGTCCGCGGTGGCCCCGAGGTCCACCCGCAGCCACTGGGGGTCGCCCCACGCACTGGCCCAGCGGGTGCCGGGGTCGCCGTCCACGGCGGCGGACGCCGCGTAACCGGCGCCCTCCGACGAGGAGGCGGTGGCGGGTCTTCCCCGGGACAGCAGGGTCTCGGCCGCCCCGGCCCGGGGCGCGGTCAGCAGGACCAGCGACGAGGCGAGCAGGGCGAGGAGGGTCATCAGCAGCGTGCCCGTGCGTGGTCGCGCGGGCAGGGCTGGGCCGGCTCGGTACACATTCTCTCCTGGCGGAAGAGGGGGTGCGGGACGGCGTCCCGCGACGGATGGGAGAGCGCTCTCCCGAGAGAGTGACGTGTACCCGTCCAGGTGTCAACGATCAGGACGCGCCCGGTTCCGCACCGGACGCGCGAGGAGTTACGGGCGCGGGCTCCGCCCGGCCCCGGCCGGCGTCTTCTCCGCCCGCTCGCCGGACCCGCCGATTCCGGCGGCCCGCGCGGCGGAGTGCAGCGAGCGCAGCGCCAGCAGGAGGAACCCGATGTCGTCGAGGTAGACCGGGTCCGGCAGCAGGTCCACCGGCGAGACGGTGTACAGCACCGCGGCCCAGACCAGCGCCTTGTTGTGCAGCGGGACACCGGCGTCGGCCAGCAGCTTCCTGGCCCTGAGGACCCGTACCAGCAGCACCCCGGCGGTGGCCAGCATGAGCACGGCGAGAACCGCTGCGACGATGAGCCAGGCCGTGGTGTCCATGCGCTTCATACTCCACCAGGGGTGCGGGGAAAAGCTAACGGGCCCGGCGGCGGCCGCGGCGCCGCAGGGCGCGCCGCTCGTTCTCCCCGAGGCCGCCCCACACCCCCGTGTCCTGATTGTTGTCCAGCGCCCACCGCAGGCATTCCTCCTGGACGGGGCAGCGCCGGCACACCGCCTTCGCCTCCTCCACCTGGACGAGCGCCGGTCCGGTGCTGCCGATCGGGAAGAACAGATCCGGGTCCGCCTCGCGGCAGGCCGCGTGCATGCGCCAGTTCTCCATGGACTCTCACTCCTGATGGTCGTGTGCGTCGCGTTTCGGTCGGTACGCTGCGGGTGACCGGCATTTCGGCTCCGAAACCCCCCGCAGGCTCCCCTTCGCATGCCTCGGAGCTGCGAGGCCGGTGACTCAGGGGTGACCATGGGAGACGCGGGCCTGGTCGGGCACGGTGACGGCAGGGGAAGGATCGTCGGTGGGCGGCACTGATGACATGCGGATCGACTGGGGCGAGGACCGCCGGGCGGGCGCGCGCCGGTCGTCCGAGAGCGGTCTGCTCGACGTCCTCGGCGTCGCCGCGCTCGTCCTGGACACCCGCGGCCGCATCGTCCTGTGGAGCCCGCAGGCCGAACGGCTGCTGGGCTACTCCGCCGACGAGGCCCTGGGAGAGTTCGCCGCCCGGGTGCTGGTGGACGAGGAGCACTTCGAGCTCGTGCTGCGCCTGTTCGGCGAGGTCATGGGCGGCGGCGAGGCCTGGGCGGGGGTCTTCCCCGTACGGCACAAGGACGGCACCACACGACTGCTGGAGTTCCGCAATATGCGGTTGCAGGACGATCGGGGCAACTTCTTCGCGCTGGGCCTGGCGGCGGACGGCGATGTGCTGCGCCGGGTCGAACGGCACCTGGCGCTGTCGGTGGGGCTGGTGGACCAGTCCCCGATCGGCCTCGGCGTGCTGGGGCCCGATCTGCGCTTCCTGTCCGCCAACGCCGCGCTGGAG
This sequence comes from Streptomyces sp. OfavH-34-F, assembly GCF_022347745.1. Lineage (GTDB taxonomy): Bacteria > Actinomycetota > Actinomycetes > Streptomycetales > Streptomycetaceae > Streptomyces. Next base: position 14,072 of record NZ_JAKRGC010000081.1, on the reverse strand, counting down.
CGGATGGACGGGGTGAGCGCCGCCGGGCACCTGGGCCTGCGGATCGGTGAGGCGCTGCCGTTCCTGGGCCCGGATGACCCGGAGGCGATGGCGCGGGAGGTCCTGGACAGCGGGGTGCCCCGGGTGTCGCGCGAGATGGTGGGCCGCGGCCCCGCCGACCCGGAGACCGAGCGGGCCTGGTCCGTGTCGCTGTACCGGCTGGACGACGCCGGGGGCCGGGTGCTGGGCATCGCCGTGTCGCTGATCGACGTCACCGACCGGCACCGCGCGGCGGACGAGGCGGAGCGGGCCCGGCGGCAGCTGGCGCTGATCGCGGACGCCTCGGTGCGCATCGGCACCACGCTCGACCTCCAGCAGACGGCCCGGGAGCTGGCCGAGGTCACCGTGCCGCAGCTCGCCGACGCGGCCGCGGTGGACCTGCTGGACCACGTACTGAAAGGACAGCCCGGGCCGAGCGAGGGGCCGCTGCTCTTCCAGGCCCTGGCGATCGTCTCCGTCCGGCCGACGCCCGCGGACGAGGCGGCCGACCCGGTCGGGCATCCCGCCCGCTACGACGCCGACCGCCTCGCCACCCGGTGCGTACGGACGGCCCGGCCGGTCCGCGAGCCGTATCTCGACGCGCAGAAGCTCCAGCTCATCGCCCGTGACGCGGAGTCGGCGGACCTCCTCGCCCGGTCGGGCGCCCACTCCTACATGGCGGTGCCGCTGATCGCCCGGGGCGAGGTGCTGGGCGCGATCGACTTCCTGCGGGTGGACAATCCGCTGCCGTTCACCGCGGAGGACGAGGCGCTGGCCCTCGAACTGGCCGGCCGGGCCGCGGTCGCCATCGACAACGCGCGGCTCTACCGGCAGCAGCAGGAGACGGCGCTGACGCTGCAGCGGAGCATGCTGCCGCGCAACCACCACGACCCGGCCGGCATGGACGTGGTCTCCCGCTACCTGCCGGCCGCCTCGCGCTACGAGGTCGGCGGTGACTGGTTCGACGTGATCGGGCTGCGCGACGGCCGCACCGCGCTGGTGGTGGGCGATGTGATGGGCAGCGGCATCGACGCGGCCACCACGATGGGCCGGCTGCGCACCGCCACCCAGACGCTCTCCCGGCTCGCCCTGGAGCCCGCCGAGGTGCTGGGGCACCTGGACGAGATCACCACGGGCCTCGACCCGTGGTTCGCCACCTGCGTCTACGCCGTGTACGACCCGAAGGCCGGACGGTGCCGGGTGTCCACGGCCGGCCATCTCCCGCCGGTGCTGATCCCCGAGGGCGGGGCTCCGGTGCTGCTGGATCTGCCGGCCGGGGCGCCGCTGGGGGTGGGCGGGGTGCCGTTCACCGATGTGACGGTGCCGCTCGGCCCGGGCGACCGGCTGGTGCTGTACACGGACGGGCTCGTGGAGACCAGGAACGACGACATCGACAGCCGGCTGGAGACGCTGCTGGAGTTGCTGCGCCGGCCGGACGCCTCCCTCGGCGCGACCTGCGACCGGCTGCTGCGCGAGCTGCGCAACCCGGGGGACCACGACGACGTCGCGCTGCTGATGGCTCGCGTCCACGCCTGACGGCGGGCCGCGGCGCCCTCGGCGCCACCGCCCGCCGTCACCGGGAGGTCAGTGCCGGCACCGGCGCCGGCACCGGGTGCGGCAGCGGGGGCCCGGGGCGCACAGGAAGCCGAGGCCGATGCCGAACATCCAGGCGTCCTTGGCCAGCGGCACGCCGTCCTGGCTGGGCCGCAGGCTGCCGGGCTCGCGCATGCCGGGGACGCGCAGATAGAGGCCGAGGAGGCCCCCGGAGAAGCCGGTGAGGACGAGCCCGGCGAGCCGGGTGGGGACGAACGGGGCCAGCAGGGTGGAGCCGACCGCGATCTCCGACCAGGCGAGCAGCCGGGTGAACCGGGCGGCTTCGAGCTTGCCGAGGAACGGGTAGGCGGTGGTGGCCATGCCGTGCAGTCCCTGGGCGGTCGCCTCGTCGGCCTTGAGCTTGCCGAGGCCGGAGTTGAGGATGAACGCGCCGGTGGCGAGGCGCGGCGGGTAATCGCGCGGTTCGGGCAGCGGCATCATGGCGTGAGCCTCCACGGATCAGGTTGTCGGCCCCCGATCGAGCATAGCCAGCGGCTCTCGCGGGCGCGCGCAGAGAAGCCCGCCGGGTCCGGCCCGGCGCTGGGCGATACTGGTCCCGGCGGGTACACGAGAGGGGGCTCAGTGGTCCAGCAGCGAACGGAATACGACATCGTGGTGGTCGGTGGCAGCGGGGTGGACACGATCGTCCGCGTCGATGCCCTGCCGGTCCCGCTGGCCGACTCGGTGATGGTCGGCCCGATCCAGGAATGGCCCGGTCACACGGGTGGCAATGTGGCGCTCGGGGCCCGCGCGCTGGGGCTGGACGTGGCGTTCCTCGACTGCGTCGGCGACGACTGGATCGGCGCCCAGGTGCGCGAGCGGCTGGCGAAGGCCGATGTGGAGTTCCACGCGGTGATCTCCCCCGCCGGGACGCGGCGGGCGGTGAACCTGGTGGACGCGACGGGCCGCCGGATGTCGTTCTACGACGCCCGCGACCCGGAGGACCTGCGGATGCCGCGGGACTTCTATCTGCCGCGCCTGCGTGCGGCCCGCCATGTCCATCTGTCGATCATGCACTTCGCCCGGTTCCTGTACGACGACATCGAGGTGCTGGGGGTGCCGGTCTCCACGGATCTGCACGACTGGGACGGGATCGGCGACCATCAGCGGGAGTTCGCGCTCCGGTCGGACCTGGTGTTCTTCAGCGCGGCCGCGACCGGGGAGCGCACCCCGGCGGTGATGCGGGAGATCCTGGGGAAGGGCCGGGCGGCGACGGTGGTCGCCACGGCGGGCGCGGCGGGCTCGTACCTCCTGACCCGCGACGGCGGCGACGAGCCGGTCCACGTCCCGGCGGTGGCCCCGCCGGCGCCGGTGGTGGACAGCAACGGGGCGGGCGACGCGTTCGTCACCGGGTTCCTGTACGGGAGGCTGGAGGGGCGGGCGCCCCTGGAGTGCGCCCGGCTGGGGGCCGTCGCGGGCGCTCACGCGTGTACGGCTCCGGGCTCGACGGCCGTGATCGGCCGGGACGAGCTGCTGGGCGCGTAGCCCGGCCGGCCCGACGGCGGGCGCCCCGGCAGCCGGAGTTCCGGGTGCCGGGGCGCCTGTGCGGGCGGGGTGGTGCTACTTCAGGTAGGGGCCGGCGGCGCCGATCCTGCCCGGGCCGTTGAGGACGTAAACGCGCAGGTTGCCCTTGCCGGGGGCGGCGACGGTGAGCTTGCCGTCGGTGACGACCTTGGTGTCACCGGTCACGGCGTCCTTGTAGGTGCCGTTGGGGATGCCGGTGTAGGTGGCGCCGCCGGTGACGGTGACGAGGGCGAAGCTGTCGGTCGATCCGCTGGTGTAGCGGCGCTTGAAGGCCATCTGGCCGCTGATGCCCTCGGTGGAGTACTGGCCCATCTGGAGGGCGGGCACGGCCCGGCGGATCTGGTTGAGCCGCTGGAGGTGCTTGACGAGGGGCGCCGCGAGGGTGTTGGCGACCTCGCCGGAGGCGGAGTCCACCCGGGAGAACTCCGAGGAGGTGACGCTGCCCGCGAGGTGGTCGCCGTAGTAGGCGCGGCCGGTGGTGGCGAGCGGGCAGGAGGGGCCGCAGTCGATCTTCTTGCCGGCCTGGAACTCGATCTCCGATCCGTAGTAGAGGGTGGGGATGCCCCGGAAGGTCCACATCAGGGACATGTTCTCGGCCCAGGCGTCGGTGCCGCCGGCGTAGCGTTCGCTGCTCTTGTTGGGCCCGTAGTCGTGGCTGTCGACGTAGACGACGTTGTAGGTGGCGTCGTTGGTCGAGTCGTCGGAGTCCTTGCCGTTGTTGTAGGCGTTGGTGGCGTCACCGAAGTTCATGTGCATGCGCATGTCGATGATGTTCATGCCGGAGAACTTGCTGTGGTCCGGGGCGTGGTAGGTGTTGCCGTCGAGGAACGCGTTGGCGGAGGTCGGCTGGTTCCCGGTGCCGAGCTGCTCCTCGTACGCGTACATCTCCAGCGCGGCCTTGGCGTCGTCGGCGTCGTACTCCTTGCGTTCCTTCCAGGTGAAGAACTGGGCGGAGTGGTTGACCGAGCCGCGGTTCCACTTGTCGTTGACGAAGGCGCCGACCTCGCCGAAGACGAAGAAGTTCTTCGCCGCCTCCGCGCCGAAGCGCTGGGTCACGCGTTCCTGGATGGCGGGCAGGAAGCGGCGGTTCCAGGTGGTGCGCGGGATGTGCACGGCGGTGTCGACGCGGAAGCCGTCGACGCCCATGTCGATGTACTTGTTGTAGGCGCCGATCAGGTAGTTCTGCACGGGGGCGGACTCGGTGTCGAAGTCGGCCAGGTCCTCGTGCAGCCAGCAGGAGCGGGAGTCCTCGCCCTCCCAGTTGCCGAGCCAGCAGTTGTGGTAGTACTGCTTGGGGAACATGCCCGATGTCGGGTTGGGCCACTGGCAGTTGTAGATGGTGTAGCCCTCGGGGGACCTGGCGCCGGTGGGCTTGCCCCAGTTGAGGCAGGTGTTGCCGGCGGGCTCGGCCGTGGACCACAGGTCGCCGTTGTAGTAGGACTTGCCGCTCTTGGGGTCGACGGTCAGGCCGTCGTACTCGAAGCCCTCGTTCTTCTCGTCGTAGTACCAGCTCCACTGGGCGTCGCGGACGCCGAAGACCTTGGGCGTGAACAGGCCCTTGGCGCCCCAGCGCGAGGAGTGGTTGTAGACGACGTCCTGGTAGATCTTGATGCCCTTGGCGTGGGCGGCGTTGATGAGGTCCTGGTAGGAGGCTCCGGCGGACTCCAGGCGGGGGTCCACCTTGTAGAAGTCGTAGCCGTGGTAGCCGTGGTAGTCGTAGTCGGAGCGGTTCAGGACGACCGGGGTGATCCAGATGGCCGAGAAGCCGAGGCCCTTGATGTAGTCGAGCTTGTTGACCAGGCCCTTGAAGTCACCGCGGAACATGGGGTCGTCGTTGGCCGCGTTGCCCGACTTGACGTGCTGGCTGCCGCCCCGGTTGTTGCCGCTGTCCCCGTCGTTGAAGCGGGCGGTGAGCACGAAGTAGATGGGGTCCTTGCGGGGGTCGGTGCCCAGCGGCTCGCCCTGGGCTGCGGCCGGGGGCTTCTTGCCGGTGGTCGCCTTCGCGGGCGCGGAGGCGGCGGAGGTGTTGCCGGCGGCGTCGATCGCCCTGACGGTGTAGGTGTAGGTGGTGTTCTCCTCCAGTCCCGACTCGGACAGCACGGTCGAGGTCACATCGGTGACGACGCTTCCCCTGGTGCCGCCGGTGCGGGTGACCTGGTACTTCGTCACCTTCTTGTTGTCGGTGGACGGTTCCCAGCCGAGGACGACGGCCACCCCGTCGGCCTTGGCGGTCAGCCCCGTCGGGACGGTCGGCGCCTCGGTGTCGGCAGGCTCGGCGGCGCACGGGTCCTTGGCGTCCTTGACGACCGCCCTGTCCTTGACGGTGCTGAGGCCCGCCGGGATGGTGTAGTCGCCGCCGTTGTTGTTGTCCCAGACGCCGTTGCCGTTGTTGAACGCGGCCGTCATCGAGGTCGCGGTGCCGAGGTCCACCGTCCTCTTCACCCAGCCGGTGCAGGCCGGTTCCATGCCGACGCCGGGCACGGCCGTCCAGGAGCCGCCGGCGGGCCGGTAGTGGAGGTTGGTGGTGGTCCAGCCGACGGTGGCCGTGGAGTAGTAGACGGACGCGGTGTGCGCGTCGCCGGACGGTGAGGGGCTCGGGTCCGGGCCGCCGCCGTCTCCGCACGGGTCGCTGTGGGCCACGACGCCGTCCTTGACGGTGATGGTGCCGGTGCCGAGGGCGTAGTTCCTGCCCCCGTTGTTGTCCCAGACGCCGGAGCCGTTGTTGAAGGTCGCCTGGAGGCCCTGGGCGCCGGCGAGGGGGACGGTCTTCTTGACCCAGTCGGTGCAGGCGGCCTCCATGGCCACTCCGGGCACGGTGGTCCAGGAGCCGCCGTCCGGCGCGTAGTGCAGGTTGTAGGCCGACCAGTTCTTCGTCTTGGTGTAGTAGAAGACGGTCGTGGTGGTGTCGGACGCGGCGACGGGCCGGGCGTCCAGGCCGGGGGCGTCGGGCAGCGCGGTGAGCAGCGCGCCCACGGCTGCGGCGGCGGCCGCGGACGCCAGGATGCGTCTGAGCAGCCGGTGAGGGGTGCGTTTCATGGTGTCTCCAGGGAAGGGCCACGGCGGCGGCGAAGCCGTGGCGTCCGGGGCACGGGAGTGGGGGCCCGTGCCGTACTGCGGGAGACCCTGACGCGCCTCAAGGTCCGAGCGAACGGGGGAGCATCCGCCTGCAACGGCAGCCGGAATGTTGCTGAAATCTCTTGCGGCAAGCAAGTTACCGGCACATGACAATGCCGTAAAGGGGGTGCGCCCCCTCACCTCGCCGGTCCGCCCCCGGAATCAGAACGGCACGGTCAACTGCGCCCCGATGTGCGCCCGCAGCACCCCGGCCATGTCCGTGTCACCGTCACCGAGGAGCCACTGGATCTGCAGTCCGTCCATGAGCGCGATCAGCTGCCGGCCCGCCGCGCCGGGGTCCACGTCCTCGCGCAGCACGCCCGCCGCGCGGGCTTCCGCATAGGAGACCTCCGTCGTGCGCACCGAGTCCCGGTACCGCTCGACGAAGTAGCCGTGGGCCGGGTGGTCGGCGGCCGTCGCCTCGGCCGACAGCACGCAGTACAGCTCCACGATCCCCCGCCGCCCGGCGTTCAGTTCCGCGAGGCCGACCAGCCGTCGCAGCCGGTCCACTCCGGTCGGCCGCCCCTCCTCCAGCCACTGCGCGTCCACCGCGTCGCGGTGTTCCAGGACCGCGAGCAGCAGGGATTCCTTGGTCGGGAAGTGGTGCAGCAGTCCGGGGTGCGAGATGCCGCAGCGGGTGGCGATCACCCGCAGCGAGGCGCCCCGGTAGCCGGCCTCGCCGAACATCGCCATGGCCTGGTCGAGGATCTCCTCGCGCTTGGCCCGGCCCTTGGCGTATCCACGCCGCCGCTCCCCGGTCACTCGGCACGCTCCCCGGTCGTCCCTGCTGGCTGTGCTGCGTACGTTCCCATACTCACTTACTTACCACTAGGTCGGTATTCGGCGTACGGTGGTCCCCGGAGCGCGGTCTCCGCGTACCCGAGAACGTCGTCGACGTCGTGAAAGGAATTCCCGTGGGCTCCTCCCTGCCCTATCTCGACCCCAGCCTGCCCGTTGCGGAGCGCGTCGCGGACCTGGTCGGCCGGATGACGCTGCCCGAGAAGGTCGGGCAGATGCTCCAGCTCAACGCCAAGGACGGGGTGCGGGAGCACATCGAGGACATGCACGTGGGCTCGATCCTGCATGCCTCGCCCGAACGGGTCCTGGAGGCGGCGGAGCTGACCCGGCGCACCCGGCTGGGCATTCCGCTGCTGGTCGCCGAGGACTGCATCCACGGCCACTCCTTCTGGGAGGGCGCGACGATCTTCCCCACCCAGCTGGGCATGGCCGCGAGCTGGGACGCCGGGCTGCTGGAGCGGGTGGCGCGGGCGACGGCCGTGGAGGTGGCGGCGACCGGGGTGCACTGGACGTTCTCGCCGGTGCTGTGCATCGCGCGGGACCTGCGCTGGGGCCGGGTGAGCGAGACGTTCGGCGAGGACCCGTTCCTGATCGGCGAGCTGGCCTCGGCGATGGTGCGCGGCTACCAGGGCGAGGGGCTGGACGATCCGACGGCGATCCTCGCGTGCGCCAAGCACTTCGCGGGCTACTCCGAGACCCAGGGCGGCCGGGACGCCAGCGAGGCCGACATTTCCCGGCGCAAGCTGCGCGCGTGGTTCCTGCCGCCGTTCGAGCGGGTCGCCCGGGAGGGCTGCCGTACGTTCATGCTGGGCTACCAGTCCATGGACGGCGTGCCCGTCACCGTCAACGACTGGCTGCTGAACGAGGTGCTGCGCGGCGAGTGGGGGTACACCGGCACGCTGGTGACCGACTGGGACAACGTCGGGCGCATGGTGTGGGAGCAGAAGGTGTACGCGGACCACGCGCAGGCGGCCGCCGCCGCGGTCTGGGCCGGCAACGACATGGTGATGACGACGCCGGACTTCTTCGAGGGCGCCCAGCAGGCCGTGGCGGACGGGCGGCTGGACGAGGCGGACATCGACGCGGCGGTGGCCCGCATCCTCACGCTCAAGTTCGAGCTGGGGCTGTTCGAGAACCCGCGCCACCCCGACCGGGACCGTCAGCGGGCGGTCATCGGCAGTTCCGGGCACGCCGAACTGAACCTGGAGGCGGCCCGCCGCTCGCTGGTGCTGCTGGCCAACGACGGCACCCTGCCGCTGGACGGCGGTTACACGGCCGGCGCCGACGGGCGCGCGGTCGCGCCGGCCGGGAGCGCGCCGCGCACGGTGGCCGTGATCGGGCCCAACGCGGACGACGCGCAGACCCAGCTCGGGGACTGGGCGGGCTCGTCGGGCCAGGCGGACTGGCTGCCGGACGGGCAGCCGCGGGCCATGATCCGTACCGTGCTCGACGGCTTCCGGGAGCACGCGCCGGCCGGCTGGACCATCACGCACGCGCGCGGCGCGGACATCCTGACGGTGGGTCCGGACCCGGAGGGCGCCTTCTTCCCGGACGGGCAGCCGCGCCCGGAGATCGTGGTCCCGGCGGAGCCGTCCGAGACGCTGATCGCGGAGGCGGTCGCCGCTGCGGAGGCCGCCGACCACGTCGTGGCCGTGGTGGGCGACCGCATCGAGCTGATCGGTGAGGGGCGTTCGACCGCGACGCTGGAGCTGATCGGCGGGCAGATCGCGCTCCTGGACGCGCTCGCGGCGACGGGGACGCCGTTCACCGTGGTGGTCATCGCCTCCAAGCCGCTGGTGCTGCCGCCCTCCGTCTCCCGCGCGGCGGCCCTCGTGTACGCCTTCAACCCGGGCATGCTGGGCGGCCGGGCGGTGGCCGAGCTGGTCCTCGGGCTCGTCGAGCCGTCCGGACGCCTCCCGGTGTCCTTCGCGCGCCACGCCGGGCAGCAGCCGACGTACTACAACCAGCTGCGCGGCCAGCACGGCACCCGGTACGCGGATCTGACGCAGCGGCCGGCCTTCGCCTTCGGGGAGGGGCTGAGCTACACGAGCGTCGACTACTCCGGTCTGGAGGTGCTGACCGGCGTCCTGGGCACCGGCGACACGCTGCGGGCGCGCGTCGTCGTGTCCAACACGGGCCGGCGGCCGGCGCTGGAGACCGTACAGGTCTACGTGACCGACTCGGTGACGTCCGTGACGTGGGCGGAGAAGGAGCTGAAGGCGTACCGGCAGGTGCGGCTGGAGCCGGGCGAGTCGCGCGAGGTGCTCGTCGAACTGCCGGTGGCCGCGTGCAGCCTGGTGGACGCCGGGGGCCGGCGGGTGGTCGAGCCGGGCGCGTTCGAGCTGCTGGTCGGTCCGTCGTCGCGGGACCAGGACCTGCTGCGGGCGGGCTTCACCGTCAAGGGCTGACCGGGCCGGGCGCGGACGGGCGGCCGGGGCTCAGGGGCCCGGCCGCCCGCTGCCGCGCAGCCGTTCCAGGTCGGAGGGGCGGACCTGGATGACGAACAGCGCGATCAGCGCCGCGACGACGGCGAAGGCCGCCGCGGCGAGGAACGCGGTGGACACGCCCGAGGCCAGGACCTGGTCGGCCCAGGGCGCCGGGAGCCGGCCGGTCCGCCGGAACTGCGCGAGCTGGCCCGGGGTGGCCTCGGCCGTGAACCGGCGCACCTGGGCGGTCGCCTCGTTGCGGCTGGCCGTGCCGAAGACGGTGACGAGGATGGACAGGCCCAGCGATCCGCCCACCTGCTGGGTGGTGTTGAGGATGCCGGAGGCCGCGCCCGACTCGCGGGGTTCGACACCGGAGAGCGCCATCAGTGTCAGCGACACGAACTGCAGGCCCATGCCGAGGCCGAAGACCAGGATGGGCCCCAGCAGACTGCCCAGGTAGGAGCTGTGCACGTCGGTCCGGGTGAGCCAGCCCAGCCCGACCGCGGCGAGCACCGCCCCGGTCACCATGAACGGTTTGGGGCCCCAGCGCGGCAGCAGCCGGGAGGTGAACCCTGCGCCGATCGCGATGATGACGCTGACCGGCAGGAAGGCGAGCCCGGTGCGCAGCGGGCTGAAGCCGAGGATGTTCTGCACGAACAGGGTCAGGAAGAAGAACATCCCGAACATGGCCGCGGCGAGGCTCAGCATGATGCCGTAGGTGCCGGCCCGGTTGCGGTCGCGGAACATCCACAGGGGCGTGATGGGCTGCCGGGAGCGGTGCTCGATGGCGACGAACAGGGCGAGCAGCACGACGGCGGCGGCGAACGCGCCGAGCGTCAGGGCGTTGCTCCAGCCCTCCTCGGAAGCCCGGATGAATCCGTAGACGAGACACACCATGCCCAGGGTCGCGGTGAGGGCGCCGACGAGGTCGAAGTGGCCCGGATGGCGTTCGGACTCCTGGATCCAGCGCCGGGTGCCCAGCACGATCAGGATGCCGATGGGCACGTTGACGAAGAAGATCCACCGCCAGTCCAGCCACTCCACCAGCACCCCGCCGGCGAGCAGTCCGATGGCGCTGCCGCCCGCCGAGACCGCCGCGAACACGCCGAAGGCCCGGTTGCGCGCGGGGCCTTCGCGGAAGGTGGTCGTGATGAGGGCGAGCGCGGTCGGGGAGGCGATGGCGCCGCCGACGCCCTGCAGGGCGCGGGCGGCGAGCAGTTGCCAGGATTCCTGGGCGAGCCCGCCGAGCAGCGAGGCGAAGACGAAGAGGGCGACGCCGGTCATGAAGACCCGGCGCCGCCCGAGGATGTCTCCGAGCCGCCCGCCCAGCAGGAGCAGTCCACCGAAGGTCAGGGTGTAGGCGTTGATCACCCAGGACAGGTTCTCGGTGGAGAAGCCCAGCGCGGTCTGGATGTGCGGGAGGGCGATGTTGACGATGGTGATGTCCAGGACCACCATCAGCTGGCAGGAGCAGATGACCAGCAGGGCGATCCCGCCGCCCCGCCCCTTCCGAGGGGCCGCGGTGGCCTGTGCGGTGCTCGCGTGGGATTCCGTCATGGGTTCGCCGGCCGCTCGTGCCGTCAGTGAACGAGGTCGTTCACTCCCCCGACGGTAGACCCGCGCGGGAGCCGTCGCCAATCGATCTCCCGTACGGAAATTCCCGGGGGCGCTCGGCCCTCTTCTGCTAAGATCGTCGGCCTGTCCAGCGTGTACCGAGGAGACCAGACATGGCAGGCGACGACGACATCTCCGGGTGAGACCCGGAACCCGTAGCCACAGCGGGCGCCAGGGGCGCAGCCGCGGTGGCCGTCTCGTCGTTCCCTTCAGCCATTTCTCCGGGAGTGCGGTTTCTCGCCGCCCCGGTCTCACCCACGAGGTCTTCGCATGTCCGACGCCACCCTCATCTGCTCGAACCTCTCCTTCTCCTGGCCGGACGACACCCCGGTCTTCTCCGGCCTGTCCTTCACCGTGGGCAGCGGCCGCACCGGGCTCGTCGCGCCCAACGGCTCCGGAAAGAGCACCCTGCTCAAGCTGATCGCCGGCGAGCTGCGGCCCCGCTCGGGCTCCGTCACCGTCAACGGCACCCTGGCCCACCTCCCGCAGAGCCTCCCCCTGACCGGAGACCTCTCGGTCGCCGAGGTCCTGGGCGTGGACGCGGTGATCCGCGCGCTGGACGCCGTGGAGTCCGGCGACGTGGACGAGAAGCACTTCGCGGTCATCGGCGACGACTGGGACATCGAGGAGCGCACCCGCGCCCAACTCGACCGGCTCGGCCTCGACGGCCTCGCCCTGGACCGGCGCACCGGCACGCTCAGCGGCGGCCAGGTCGTCTCGCTCGGCCTCGCCGCACAGTTGCTGAAGCGGCCGGACGTCCTGCTGCTCGACGAGCCGACCAACAACCTCGACCTGGACGCCCGCCACCGCCTCTACGACACCCTGGAGACGTGGAACGGGACGCTGCTCCTGGTCAGCCACGACCGGGCGCTGCTGGACCGCATGGACCGCATCGCCGAACTGGGACCGGAGGAACTGCGCCTGTACGGGGGCAACTTCACCGCGTACGAGGAGGCCGTGCGGGCCGAGCAGGAGGTCGCGGAGAAGAACGTCCGCAACGCCGAACAGGAGCTGAAGCGGGAGAAGCGCGAGATGCAGCAGGCCCGCGAGCGGGCCGAGCGGCGCGCGAGCAACGCGGCCCGCAACCTCAAGAACGCCGGTCTCCCCCGCATCTTCGCCGGGAACATGAAGCGCGGCGCCCAGGAGGCCGCCGGCCGCTCCGGCCAGACGCACGCCTCGCGGGTCGGCGAGGCGCAGGCCCGGCTCGACGAGGCGGGGCGCGCGGTGCGCGACGAGCAGCGCATCACGCTCGACCTGCCCGACACCTCGGTGCCCGCGGGCCGCACCGTGGTCCAGTGCGAGCAGCTGCGGGTGCGCCTCGGCGGCCGGGAGCAGTTCGCCGGGACCGGCGTCGATCTGACGGTGCGGGGCCCCGAGCGCATCGCGCTGACCGGGCCCAACGGCGCCGGCAAGAGCACGCTGCTGCGGCTGGTCAACGGCGACGTGGAGCCGGACGGCGGCACGGTCCGGCGCGCCGACGGGCGGATCGCGTACCTCTCGCAGCGGCTGGACCTGCTGGACCAGGACCGCACGGTGGCCGAGAACTTCGCCGCGTTCGCCCCGCACCGCGAGGAGGCCGAGCGGATGAACCTGCTCGCCCGGTTCCTCTTCCGCGGCGACCGGGCCCATCTGCCCGTCCGGGTGCTGTCGGGCGGCGAGCGGCTGCGGGCCACGCTGGCGTGCGTGCTGTGCGCCGAACCGGCCCCGCAGCTGCTGCTCCTGGACGAGCCGACGAACAACCTGGACCTGGTCAGCGCCGGGCAGTTGGAGAGCGCGCTGGCCTCGTACCGGGGCGCGTTCGTGGTGGTCAGTCACGACGAACGGTTCCTGGAGCGGATCGGCGTGGAGCGGTGGCTGCGGCTGGCGGACGGGGAACTGCGGGAGACGGGGGCGCCGGAGGCGTGAACCGCTGACGTGCCGTGAGGCCCGCGTCCGAGGCTCCGTGCCCGGCGGGCCCCTGACCCGTTCACGTCGGAGGTACCGCATGACCGTCCCCGCTCCCCCGCCCGCCCTGCTCGCCCACGACCTCGTCCGCACCCTGGGCACCCGGCGTGTCCTCGACGGGGTCTCGCTCACCGTCCCGCCCGGCCGCCGCATCGGCCTCATCGGCGAGAACGGCGTCGGCAAGTCCACGCTGCTGCGGCTGCTGGCCGGGGTGGACGAACCCGACTCCGGCCGGGTCGTGCGCCCCGCCGGCGTCGGCTTCCTGCACCAGGAGATGCCGTTCGACGCGGACTCCACCGTCGCCGGCGTCCTGGACGACGCGCTGCGCGAGGCCCGCGCCGACCTCGCGGAGCTGGACCGGCTCTCCGGGCTGCTGTCCGGTACGCCGGAGGACTCCCCGGCGTACGCGGGACTCCTGGAGGAGTACGGCCGGCGGCTCGAACGGGCCGAGGAGCGGGAGGTCTGGGACGCCGACCGGCGCGCCGCCGTCCTGCTCGCCGGGCTCGGGCTCGGCGACCTCCCGCACGGACGGACGCTGGGTTCGCTGTCGGGCGGGCAGCGGGGCCGGCTCGCGCTCGCCGCGCTGCTCGTACGGCGGCCGTCCGCGCTGCTGCTGGACGAGCCGACCAACCATCTGGACGACGAGGCCGCCGCCTTCGTCGAGGAGCAGGTGCGGACGATGCCCGGCCCGGTGGTGGTCGCCGGCCACGACCGGGCGTTCCTCGACGCCGTCTGCACCGATCTGGTCGACCTCGACCCGGCGGTCGACGGGCCGGTGCGCTACGGCGGCGGGTACAGCGCGTACCTGGCCGAGAAGCGGGCGGAGCGGGCCCGGTGGGAGCGCCGTTACGCGGAGGAGCAGGAGGAGATCGAGGCGCAGCGGCGGGCGGCGGCGGTCACCGCGCGCAACGTCGCACCGGACCGGGCGCCGCGCGACACCGAGAAGATGGGGTACGGGCTGCGGGCCGGCCGGGTGCAGAGCCAGATCGCCCGCCGGGTCCGCAACGCCGCGCGCCGGCTGGACGAACTGGAGCGCCGCCA
>NZ_JAKRGC010000080.1 GCF_022347745.1 Streptomyces sp. OfavH-34-F | reverse complement strand
GTCCCCGCCGAGGACGCCGAGGGGCACACCGGCTACTTCGCGCCGGGCACGCGGTCGCTGCGCACGTTCGCGGCGATCGCCCGGGGCGCGTACGGCCGGACCGCGTACGACCGACCCGCGCCCGCGCCCGCCCCGGGCACCGCCACCGCCGCCGCCACCGGCTATCCGCCCAGTTCCTCCGCCAGGCCGACGATGATGCCGCCCGGGCCGCGCAGGTAGCAGAGCAGGTAGCTGTCCTCGAACCGCGCGATGCCGCCGACGAGTTCACCGCCGTGGGCGCGCAGCCGGGCGACCGTGTCCTCGATGTCGTCCACGGCGAACATCACGCGGTGCGTGCCCAGCACGTTGTGCGGCCGGTCGCGCGGGGCGTCGATCAGGGCGGGGCTGCGGTAGGCCGCGAGTTCCAGCCGGCTGTGGCCGTCCGGGGTGCGCATCATCGCGATCTCGCAGTGGACGCCGTCGAGTCCGGTGCACCGGTCGGCGAACCCGCCCCGGACCTCCCCGCGCCCCTGCGTCTCCAGGCCGAGTTCCTCGAAGAAGGCCACGGCGGCGTCCAGGTCCTCGACGACGATGCCGACGTTGTCCATGCGCTGAACGGCCATGAGCTACTCCCGGGCGAGCGAGGTCAGGCTCATGTCCGAGTAGCGGTCGCCCGCGACCCGGCCGGCGATCGGCTCCAGGAGGGCCAGTTCGCCGTCGGTGAGCGTGATGCGGGTGGCGGCCGCGTTCTCCAGCAGGCGGTGGCGCCTGCGGGTGCCGGGGATCGGGACGACGGGGACGCCGTGGACCCGGGCGCGCTGCTGGACCCAGGCGAGCGCGATCTGCCCGGCGGTCGCCCCGTGCGCGGCGGCGATCTCGCGGACCGGCTCCAGGAGGGCCGCGTTGGTCTTCGCGTTCTCGCCGGTCATCCGGGGCTGCGAGGCGCGGAAGTCGCCCTGGGACAGCTCCTTGCCCGCGTCCGCGAAGGAGCCGGTGAGGAAGCCCCGGCCCAGCGGCGAGTACGGCACGACGGTGACGCCCAGGTCGGCCGCCGCCGCCACCGCGCTGTGCTCCACGTCGCGGCTGAAGAGGGACCACTCGGACTGGAGGGCGGCGATGGGGTGGACGGCGTACGCCTCGCGCAGTTCGGGGCCGGTGACCTCGCTGAGCCCCAGCTGCCTGACCTTGCCCTCCTTCACCAGCTCGGCCATCGCACCGACGGACTCGGCGAACGGCACCTCCGGGTCGCGGCGGTGCATGTAGTAGAGGTCGATGACGTCGGTGCCGAGCCGGCGCAGGCTCCCCTCGACGGCCGTGCGGATGTACGCGGCGTGGTTGTTGACGCCCCGGAAGTCCGGGTCCGCCTCGCGCCGCTCGATGCCGAACTTGGTGGCGAGGGTGATCTCGTCGCGGTGCGCCGCGACGAACGGCGCGAGGAAGGTCTCGTTGGCGCCGCTGCCGTAGATGTCGGCGGTGTCGAAGAGGGTGACGCCCACCTCCAGCGCCGTTTCCAGCGTCTCGCGCGCCGAAACCTCGTCGGTGTCGCCGTAGAACTCGCTGATGCCCATGCAGCCGAGGCCCTGGACCCCGACCTGCGGGCCCCCTCTCCCCAGCTCGGTGGTGGCGATCTTGTCGTCGGTCATCAGACCCCGGGCCCTTCCGGCGCCCGGCGGGCGCCCGCATAGAAGTCGATCTTGTAGTCCAGTACGGCCAGGGTGTCCTGGAGCTCCGCGATCCGCGTCCGCACGTCGCGGCGGGTCGCCTCCAGCAGTTCCTGGCGTTCCTCGAAGGTGTGGTCGCCCTCGCGTATCAGTTCGGCGTAGCGGACCATGTGGGCGACCGGCATGCCGGTCAGCCGCAGCTTGGTGACGAAGGCGAGCCAGTCCAGGTCGCGGTTGGTGAAGCGGCGCTGGCCGGTGTGCGAGCGGTCCACGTGGGGCATGAGGCCGATCCGCTCGTACCAGCGCAGCGTGTGGGCGGTCAGGCCGGTGAACGCGGCCACCTCGCTGATCGTGTACCGGTCCTGCCCGTCGGGTCGCGGGTGCGCCGAGGGCGCGGAGGCGCAGAGGTCGGTCCGTGTCGAAGTGGTCTCCATCACCGTCATGCCTCCACGCTATGACGTTGGAGTGCACTCGAAGCAAGCACCGACGGGTGCGGGTTTCCGGCGACCGGGATCAGGAATCTACTCTCGTACGCATGCAGAGCCTGGCGATGATCGAGAACTGGCCCGTCCCCCACGCGGCGGCGGCCGTCGTACGAGCGGACGGCACGGTCGCCGGTGCGCACGGCCCGACCGCGCACCGCTTCCCCCTCGCGTCCGTCACCAAACCGATCGCCGCCTACGCGGCGCTGGTGGCGTACGAGGAAGGTGCCGTGGAACTGGACGAGCCGGCGGGCCCCGAGGGCTCGACCGTACGCCACCTCCTCGCCCACACCAGCGGCCTCGCCTTCGACGAGCACCGGGTGATGGCCCCGCCCGGCAGCCGGCGCCTGTACTCCAACGCCGGTTTCGAGGTCCTGGGCGACCACATCGCCAAGGCCACCGACATCCCGTTCCCGGAGTACGTGCGCCAGGCGGTCCTGGAGCCACTGGGGATGTCCGCCACGACGCTCGACGGCTCCCCCGCCAAGGACGGCGTCTCCACGGTCGGCGATCTGGTGCGCTTCGCGGCCGAGGTGCAGGCGCCCCGGCTGCTCGACCCGCGCACGGTGCTCGCCGCGCAGACCGTCGTCCACCCCGGCCTCAAGGGCGTCCTGCCGGGCTACGGCCACCAGAACCCCAACGACTGGGGCCTCGGCTTCGAGATCCGCGACTCCAAGTCGCCGCACTGGACCGGCGCGTCCTCCTCCCCCGCGACCTTCGGCCACTTCGGCCAGTCCGGCACCTTCCTGTGGGTCGACCCGGTGGCGGGCGCCGCCTGCGTCGCCCTCACCGACCGGGCCTTCGGCCCGTGGGCGGTCGAGGTGTGGCCGGCGTTCACGGACGCGGTGCTGGCGGAGCTGGCGTCCTCGTAACCCCTCCGGCCAGTCCGGCGGCGGTCGGGGTTACACGTACGGCCGCGCGAGGGCGGCCTCGCGCTCCCTCAACGCCTGGTAGAGCCGGTCACCGACCAGGTGGATGAAGGCGACCTGGAC
This sequence comes from Streptomyces sp. OfavH-34-F, assembly GCF_022347745.1. Taxonomy (GTDB): domain Bacteria; phylum Actinomycetota; class Actinomycetes; order Streptomycetales; family Streptomycetaceae; genus Streptomyces. The sequence goes on along the minus strand of NZ_JAKRGC010000080.1, from coordinate 20,383 downwards.
CGTCAGCACGGCGACGAACCCCGCGACGAGGCCGACGGTGAGGCCGACGAGCCCGAGTCGGCCGGCGAGATCCCCGGACCCGTTCCCGTACCCGGAGTCCAGCAACGATGGGAAGGGAACGAAGCCGAGCATCAGGTCCATGCCGATCACCAGCAGCGCCGCGAGTGCCAGGGGCCGGAACGTCCGCCACCAAGCTCCCCTGGTCAGCTGCTGTGCCCGGCCCAGGGCCCGGAGCATGCCCACACCCTCGTGGCCCATGACCGACGGAGCGAGCGCGTACAGCACCCAGAACCGGACCGCGACCGGCGCGAGCGGGGTCAGCATGAGGGGCAGCAGGAAGAAGGACAGCAGGTAGCCCCCGGTCGCGCCGGGGATTCGGCGCACGCTCGCCCCCACAAGACCGCGCACCGTGACCCGCGCCCCGGTCCCGTTCAACTGCGCCAGGGCGGCGGCCAGGGCCGCCACGGCCCCCTGGGTGCCGTAGACGGCGACGACGAAGGGCAGGAGGACGACCAGGACCATGTCCAGGAAGAAGTCCGGTTCCATGCCGGTCGCGTCGGGCCCTCCCCGAAGCGCGTACATGCCGGCGAGGGTGGCGATCGTCAGCAGGAAGATCGCCAGCTCCGCGAGCAACAGCGCTGCCAGAACCTGCCCCAGCGACCGGAACAGCACCCGGAGAGCATCACCGAAGACCACGCCCATACGCGGGAACAGAGGCGGGAACAGAGGAGAGGGCGGCCCCGTTCCCGGACCGGGCCACGGACCTGACATCGCCTCAGCCTCCCCCACCCGCCCGCCGGGGAGACAAAGGTAGGCACCGTCCGCCCCGGAGGACAGCGCTCCGCCCGGGCCTGACCGGAATCCGCCCTCCGAGGATCACCATGTGCTCCAGACCCGGGATGCCACCCTCGTAGCCCTTGGGCAGGCGGCACCCGGCCGCCCCGGCCCGCACCCGCCGGCCGCGTCGGCCACCGGTCCTGCCGCGACGGTGGTGTCCGGTCCCCGGCTGCCGCTAACCTCCCCGCCCATGACCGACATCGTCCGCGCCACCGCCTCCGACGTGCCCGCGCTGGCCGGTGTGCTCGCCAGTGCCTACGTCGAGGATCCCGTCTGGTCCTGGCTGATGCCGCACGACCGGGACCGCAGGCTGCGGTTGCTGTTCACCGCGCATCTCGCCCAGCAGGTCCCGGCGGGCCGGGTGTGGACCGATCCGGAACGGACGGTGGCCGCGATCTGGGCGGAGCCGGGACGGTGGAAACTCCCGGTGAGCTACCTGCTGCGGAACGCGGGGACACTGCTGCGCGCGGGGCGGGCCCAACTGCCGCGTACGGGGATACGGTTGCTCGCCATGGAGCACCGCCACCCGGCCGGTCCCGAGCACTGGTACGTCGAGTACATCGGCACCCACGCCGACGCGCGCGGCACCGGGCGAGGCTCGCGGGTGCTGGGCGCGCTGCTGGAACGGGCGGACGCCGACGGACGGCCGGTGTTCCTGGAGTCGAGCAACCGACGCAATCTGACGTTCTACGAACGGCACGGGTTCACCCTCCAGGAGGAGATGACCTTCCGCTCGGGCCCGCCGATGTGGTCGATGTGGCGCCACGCCGGCGCCTCGTGAGCCCGGCCTGCCGCGCCACGCCCTTCGGTCCGGCAGGCGCCCGCGGAGACGCCCCGTTCAGTCCGGCAGCTCCCACATCAGCACCTCCGCCGCCTCGCCGGCGACCAGTTCCAGCCCCGCCTCGCCGGTGATCCGGGCCGCGTCGCCGGGCGTCATCCGCTCGTCGCCGAGGGCCACCGCGCCGCGTACGACGTGGACGTACACCTTCGGCGCGTCCGGCACCGCCGTGCGCTCGCCCTCGGAGAGCCGGCGCACCTGGAGCATGGCGCCGGACTCGGGGAGGGCGTAGGGGGTGGAGTCCGCGATGCCGGGGACCGTCGTGTACACCGGGTCGCCGCCCGGTTCGAGGGGGGCCAGCCACATCTGAAGGAACGTCAGCGGGACGTCCCCGTCGTTGCGTTCGACGTGGCGGACGCCGGAGGCGGCGCTGAGGTGCTGGAGGTCACCGGCCCGTACGACGGTGGCGTGCCCGGCCGTGTCGCGGTGGGTCAGCTCGCCCTCGACGACCCAGGTGACGATCTCGGTGTGGCTGTGCGGGTGCTCCTCGAAGCCCGCGCCGGGGGCCAGCCGCTCCTCGTTGCAGGCCAGGATCGGGCCGAAGCGGAGGTTGTCGGGGTCGTAGAAGGTGCCGAAGGAGAAGGAGTGCCGGGACTCGATGCCGGCCGCCCGGTCCCCGCCCTCGAACCGGTCGCCCGCGCGGTGTACGGATATCACCCGTCCACGGTAGCCCGCCGGGCCCGGGAAGGTGCCCGCACCGAAGCCGGCCGGGGGGCGGGAGGCCCCCGCGCCCGAGCCAGCCGGGGACGGGAACAGGCCCGTGGCACCGGACGGTACGGCCCGTCGCCGGCCCCCCGGCGGCCCCGCCCCTTCGGGCACCCGTCCCGATAAGGCAGTCTTGTGTCCGTGCCCCGACCCGATCCTGAGCAGCCCGCTGCGAACGACGCCCATCTCCACGCCGCGACCCTGAAACGGCTGGAGCAGTCCTCCGGCCGGCTGGCCGCCAACGCGATCGCCCGCATGGACGAGTCGCTGCCGTGGTACCGGGCGATGCCCCCGGAGAACCGGTCCTGGATCGGCCTGGTCGCCCAGGCCGGTATCGCCGCGTTCACCGAGTGGTTCCGGCATCCGGAGACCCCGCAGGCCATCTCCACCGATGTCTTCGGGACGGCGCCGCGCGAGCTGACGCGGGCGATCACGCTGCGGCAGACCGTCGAGATGGTGCGGACGACGATCGAGGTCATGGAGGCCGCGATCGACGAGGTGGCCGCGCCCGGCGACGAGTCCGCCCTCCGGGAGGCGCTGCTCGTCTACGCCCGCGAGATCGCCTTCGCGACCGCCCAGGTGTACGCGCAGGCGGCCGAGGCACGGGGCGCCTGGGACGCCCGGCTGGAGTCGCTCGTGGTGAACGCGGTGCTCTCCGGCGAGGCCGACGAGGGCGCCGTCTCGCGGGCCGCCGCGCTCGGCTGGAACTCGCCGGAGCACGTCTGCGTACTGCTCGGCACCGCCCCGGACGGGGACAGCGAACTGACCGTGGAGGCGATCCGGCGCGCCGCCCGGCACGCCAAGCTCCAGGTCCTGACCGGGGTGCTCGGCAACCGGCTGGTCGTCATCGCGGGCGGCAGCGACAACCCCCTCCAGGTGGCGAAGGCCCTGATCGGGCCGTACGCGGCGGGCCCCGTGGTGGCCGGACCGGTGGTGGCGGACCTGCTGGCCGCGACCCGGTCCGCGCAGGCCGCGGCGGCCGGGCTCAAGGCGTGCGGGGCCTGGCAGGACGCGCCGCGGCCGGTGCTCGCGGACGATCTGCTCCCGGAGCGCGCGATGGCGGGCGACCCCGCCGCGCGGGAGCAGTTGGTGGAGGAGATCTACAGACCGCTGGAGGAGGCGGGCTCCGCTCTCCTGGAGACGCTGAGCGTGTATCTGGAGCAGGCGAGCAGCCTGGAGGGCGCGGCCCGGATGCTGTTCGTGCATCCCAACACCGTGCGCTACCGGCTCCGACGTGTGACAGACGTCACCGGCTGGTCACCTTCCGATGTCCGCTCGGCGTTCACGCTGCGCATCGCCCTCATCCTGGGGCGTCTGGCCGACCGGGATACGCAGTCCTAGACTTTTGTCGGACATCAACAATTCCCCCTACGGTTCTTGGTCCCTGTCCCCACGGGTGTTCCGGACCGTTCACAAGAGAGAGTGTGAGGGTGCTCGTACTCGTCGCTCCCGGCCAAGGCGCTCAGACGCCCGGCTTCCTGACTCCCTGGCTCGACCTCCCCGGCGCCACCGACCGCGTCGCGGCCTGGTCCGAGGCCATCGGGCTCGACCTCGCCCACTACGGCACCAAGGCCGACGCGGAGGAGATCCGCGACACCGCGGTGGCCCAGCCGCTGCTGGTCGCCGCCGGTCTGCTGTCGGCCGGCGCGCTCGGCGCCTCGCCGGCTGTCGTCGCCGGCCACAGTGTCGGTGAGATCACCGCCGCCGCCCTCGCCGGAGTCATCGGCGACGAGGCCGCGCTCCGCTTCGTACGCACCCGCGGCCTCGCCATGGCGGATGCCGCGGCGGTCACCGAGACCGGGATGGCGGCGCTGCTCGGCGGCGACCCCGAGGTCACCGTGGCCCACCTGGAGAAGCTCGGGCTGACCCCGGCGAACGTCAACGGGGGCGGCCAGATCGTCGCCGCCGGCACCGCCGAGCAGCTCGCCGCGCTCAGCGAGGACAAGCCGGAGGGGGTGCGCCGCGTGGTGGCCCTGAAGGTGGCCGGCGCGTTCCACACCCACCACATGGCGCCCGCGGTGGAGCGGCTGCGCGCGGCGGCCGGGGACCTCGACGTCTCCGACCCCTCCGTGACGTACGTCTCGAACGCCGACGGCAAGACCGTGGCCACCGGCCACGAGGTCATCACCCGGCTCGTGGGCCAGGTCGCCAACCCGGTCCGCTGGGACCTGTGCATGGAGACCTTCGAGGCGCTCGGCGTCACCGCGCTCATCGAGGCGTGCCCCGGCGGCACGCTCACCGGTCTGGCCAAGCGGGCGCTGCCCGGTGTGCGGACCCTCGCGCTCAAGACCCCCGACGACCTCGACGCGGCCCGCGCGCTCATCGCTGAGCACACGGGTGCCCGGTAAGGAGCCCGAGAGCATGTCGAAGATCAAGCCCAGCCAGGGCGCTCCGTACGCGCGGATCATGGGCGTCGGCGGCTACCGCCCGACCCGGGTGGTGCCCAACGAGGTCATCCTGGAGACGATCGACTCGTCCGACGAGTGGATCCGTTCCCGCTCCGGCATCGCGACCCGGCACTGGGCCTCCGAGCAGGAGACCGTGGCGGCGATGTCCGTCGAGGCGGCCGGCAAGGCCGTCGCGGACGCCGGGATCACGCCGGAGCAGATCGGCGCCGTGATCGTCTCCACCGTCTCGCACTTCAAGCAGACCCCGGCCATCGCGACCGAGATCGCCCACAAGGTCGGCGCCGGCAAGCCCGCCGCCTTCGACATCTCGGCCGGCTGCGCGGGCTTCGGCTACGGGCTGACCCTGGCCAAGGGCATGATCGTCGAGGGCTCGGCGGAGTACGTCCTGGTCATCGGCGTGGAGCGGCTGAGCGACCTCACCGACCTCACCGACCGGGCGACGGCGTTCCTCTTCGGCGACGGCGCGGGCGCGGTCATCGTCGGCCCGTCCCAGGTGCCCGCCATAGGCCCGACGGTCTGGGGCTCCGAGGGGGACAAGGCCGAGACGATCAAGCAGACCGTCTCCTGGACCGAGTACCGGCCCGGAGACGCCAAGTTCCCGGCCATCACGCAGGAGGGCCAGGCGGTCTTCCGCTGGGCCGTCTTCGAGATGGCCAAGGTCGCCCAGCAGGCGCTGGACGCGGCCGGGATCGCTCCCGAGGACCTGGACGTCTTCATCCCGCACCAGGCCAACATGCGGATCATCGACTCGATGGTGAAGACGCTCAAGCTTCCGGAGAGCGTCACGGTCGCCCGTGACGTGGAGACCACCGGCAACACCTCCGCCGCCTCGATTCCGCTCGCGATGGAGCGGCTCCTGGCGACCGGCCAGGCCAAGAGCGGCGACACCGCGCTCGTCATCGGCTTCGGGGCGGGTCTCGTCTACGCCGCGACGGTCGTTACTCTCCCCTAGGCACACCGGGCCTTTCGCCCGGACGCCCGAACCCAGCAGAAATACACCGAAGGAGCGCCGTCATGGCCGCCACGCAGGAAGAGATCGTCAAGGGTCTCGCCGACATCGTCAACGAGATCGCCGGTATCCCGGCCGAGGACGTCAAGCTGGAGAAGTCCTTCACGGACGACCTCGACGTCGACTCGCTGTCCATGGTCGAGGTCGTCGTCGCCGCCGAGGAGCGCTTCGACGTGAAGATCCCCGACGAGGACGTCAAGAACCTCAAGACCGTCGGCGACGCCGCGGACTACATCCTCAAGCACCAGGACTGATCCAGCCGGTTCGTGTCTCGCCACCCGGCGGTGACGCCGCTGATTCACGACCCCCTACACGTGGAGAAGATTTTCCAGTGAACTCGACCAATCGCACCGTGGTCGTCACCGGTATCGGCGCAACCACTCCGCTGGGTGGCGATTCCGCATCGACCTGGGAGGGCCTGATGGCGGGCCGTTCCGGCGTCAAGCCCCTCGAGGGCGAACGTTTCGCCGAACTGCCCGTCCGGATCGCGGCCCTGGCGGCCGTCGATCCCGCCGACGTCCTGCCCCGTCCGCTCGCCCGCCGACTGGACCGCTCGGCGCAGTTCGCGCTGATCGCGGCCCGTGAGGCGTGGGCGGACGCGGGCTTCACCGGCAAGGCCGGTGAGGACGAAACGATCCAGCCCGAGCGGCTGGGTTCGGTCATCGCCTCCGGCATCGGCGGCGTGATCACCCTGCTCGACCAGTACGACGTGCTGAAGGAGAAGGGCGTACGCCGCGTCTCCCCGCACACCGTGCCCATGCTCATGCCCAACGGTCCGGCCGCGAATGTGGGCATCGAGGTGAACGCCCAGGCGGGCGTCCACACCCCGGTCTCCGCCTGCGCGTCGGGTGCCGAGGCGATCGGGTACGCCGTCGAGATGATCCGCACCGGCCGTGCCGATGTGGTCCTCGCCGGCGGCACCGAGGCGGCGATCCACCCGCTGCCGATCGCCGCCTTCGCCAACATGATGGCGATGTCCAAGAACAACGAGGAGCCGGAGAAGGCCTCGCGCCCGTACGACGTGGGCCGTGACGGCTTCGTCCTCGGCGAGGGTGCCGGTGTCGTCGTGCTGGAGTCCGCGGAGCACGCGGCGAAGCGCGGTGCGCGGGTCTACTGCGAGGTGCTGGGGCAGGGGCTGTCCGCCGACGCGCACCACATCGCGCAGCCGGAGCCGACGGGCCGCGGGATCGCCGCGGCGATGCGGAACCTGCTGGACCAGACGGACCTCAAGCCGTCGGAGATCGCCCACCTCAACGCCCACGCGACGTCCACCCCGCAGGGTGACATCGCGGAGGTCAAGGCACTGCGCGCGGTGCTGGGCGAGGACCTGGACCACGTCGCGATCTCCGCGACGAAGTCGATGACGGGTCATCTGCTCGGCGGCGCCGGCGGCATCGAGACCGTGGCGACGGTGCTGGCGCTGCACCACCGGATGGCTCCGCCCACGATCAACGTGGAGAACCTGGACGAGTCGATCGACGCGGACATCGTCCGGGACGCGCCCCGCGCGCTGCCCGAGGGTCCGATCGCGGCGATCAACAACTCGTTCGGCTTCGGCGGCCACAACGTGGTCCTGGCGTTCCGCAGCGTCTGACACGTACGCGTGAAGCCCGCGTCCCCCTGTTGGGGGGCGCGGGCTTCGTCGTGTGCGGCGGCGACGCGGGAGCGGGTGGGCTACACGACCTGGTGCAGCCAGCGGACGGGCGCGCCCTCGCCCGCGTGGCGGAAGGGCTCCAGCTCGTCGTCCCAGGGCTTGCCCAGGAGCCCCGCGATCTCCGCGGCCAGGTCCGTCTCCCCGGCCGCCGAGCGGGCCAGCGCGGCGCGCAGGCGGTCCTCCGGGACGAGAATGTCGCCGTGCATGCCGGTGACGGCGTGGAAGATGCCCAGCGCGGGCGTCGAGCTGTAGCGCTCGCCCTCCGCCGAGGGAGAGGGCTCCGCCGTCACCTCGAAGCGGAGCAGGTCCCAGCCGCGCAGCGCCGACGCCAGTTCCGAGGCGGTGCCGGAGCGGGCCTTCCAGGAGAACTCGGAGCGCCAGGTGCCGGGGGCGGCCGGCTGTCTGATCCAGTCGAGCTGCACCCGCCCACCGAGGACACCCGCCACCGCCCACTCGACGTGGGGGCAGAGCGCGCGCGGTGCGGAGTGAACGTACAGGACTCCACGTGTCGTCACCGGGACCTCCAGTGTGGGACGAGGTTCGCCTTTCCCAGCGGCCTGTCATCAGTAAACAGCATCGGGAGTTATTCTCCGGAAAAGCGACAGTATGTGACGTGGTGTGATGTTCGGATGCCACCCGAGTGGAGCCGGGCGTCGCGCGCCCCTCGGGTGCGCCGGGGAAAAGCTACCGCGCCCGCGGGGCGCGGGGGTGACGTACCGTCGCTCACGGGGCCCTCCATTCGCCGGTCGGCCTCAGTCTTCACCCGGCGGAGCGTCGGGCACGAACAGGAGGAGACCAGGCCATGCCCGACCCGTCCGTACGGCACCGCTCGCGCACCGCCCTGGCCGGGCTGGCGGCGCTGGCCTGCGTCGGTACGGCCGCGCTGGCCGGCTGCGACTCGGGGTCCGGCGGGACGACGAAGGGGGCGGCGCCGGCGGAGCGCCGGCCGACCCCGGCGGCGGGGCCGGTCTGGAATCCGAGCCCGGCGTCGATCGCGGCCGTCGGTGACTCCATCACGCGCGGCTTCGACGCGTGCTCGGTGCTGGCCGACTGCCCCGAGGTCTCCTGGTCGACCGGGACGGACACGTCCGTACGGAGTCTGGCGGTGCGGCTGCTCGGCACGGCCGGCGCCGCCGACCGCAGCTGGAACCACGCGGTGTCGGGCGCCCGGATGGCCCAGCTGCCGGAGCAGATGGAGCTGGCGGCGGCCGAGGACCCGGATCTGGTGACGGTGATGATCGGGGCCAACGACGCCTGCCGCGACTCGGTGCGGGCGATGACCCCGGTGGCGGACTTCCGCAGGTCGTTCGAGGTGTCGATGCGCAAGCTGCGCGCCGGGGCGCCGAAGGCGCAGGTGTACGTGTCGAGCGTGCCGGACCTGAAGCGGCTGTGGTCGCAGGGGCGGGCCAATCCGCTGGGCAAGCAGATCTGGAAGCTGGGCATCTGCAAGTCGATGCTGAGCGACGCGGACGACATGAGCGCGGCGGCGGTGGAGCGGCGCACGGCGGTGCGCGAGCGCGTGGTGGCGTACAACGAGGTGCTGCGCGAGGTGTGCGCGAAGGACAGCCGCTGCCGGTACGACGGCGGGGCGGTGTTCGACTACCGGTTCACCGGTAAGCAGCTCAGCCAGTGGGACTGGTTCCATCCGGGCATCAACGGGCAGGCACGACTCGCCGAGATCGCCTACCGGAACGTCACGGCGGCCCGTCCCCCCGCGTAGAGTCGTTGATCATGGAGACGGGTACGCACACGGCGATCGGCACGGAACACTTCGGCACGCTCGCGGACGGCACCGCCGTGCACCGCTGGACGCTGGAGCGGGACGGCACGCGGGTGCGGGTCCTCACGTACGGCGGCATCGTGCAGTCGGTCGGGGTGCCGGACCGTGACGGGGTGCGGGCCGGGATCGCGCTCGGGCTGCCGGACCTGGCCTCGTACCAGGAGTACGCGAGCCCCTACTTCGGGGCGCTGGTCGGCCGGTACGCCAACCGGATCGGCGGGGCCGCCTTCGAACTGGACGGCCGCATCCACCACCTCACCCGCAACGAGGGCCGCAACCAGTTGCACGGCGGGGCGCGCGGCTTCGACAAGCGGGTCTGGGACGCGCGGGAGATCGCGGACGGGGTGGAGCTGTCGCTGGTCTCGGCGGACGGCGAGGAGGGCTTCCCGGGCCGCGTGGAGGTGACGGCGGCGTACACCCTGGACGAGGACGGCGGGCTGCGCCTCGCGTACCGCGCGGTGACGGACGCGCCGACCGTGGTGAACCTGACGAACCACAGCTACTGGAACCTCGCGGGCGCGGACCGCGGCAGCGCGCTGGGCCAGCGGCTGCGGATCGCGGCCGGGGCGGTCCTCCCGGTGGACGCGGAGTCGCTGCCGACCGGTGAGGTGCTGCCGGTGGCGGGCACCCGGTTCGACTTCCGCGAGCCGAGGCCGGTGACCGCGGGGTACGACCACAACTACGTGCTCGACGCGGACGGTACGGTCCCGGCGGCCGAGTTGTACGACGAGGCGTCGGGGCGGGTCCTGACGGTGACGACGACGGAGCCCGGGCTCCAGCTGTACACGGCGGACCACCTCGACGGGCGGCCGTTCGGCCCGTGCGCCGGGATCGCCCTGGAGACCCAGCACTTCCCGGACTCGCCGAACCGTCCGGAGTTCCCGAGCACGGTGCTGCGGCCGGGCGAGGAGTACGCGTCGACGACGGTGTACGGGTTCTCGGTGCGCTGACGGGCGGGCCGTTCAGCCCTCGGCGGCCGTTCTCCCCTTGCCGGCCGCCGCACGCCCGGCCGCCTCGTCGTCGTCCTCGTCCCGCCCGTCCTCGCCCACCAGGCCGCGGGCCAGCAGGGTGGCCCCGGCGACGGCACCGGGCATGAGGAACACGGCGACGAACGGCAGCATGAAGGCCAGGCCCAGCGGGACGCCGAAGCCGAGGGTGCGCATGCGGTGGCCCCGCAGCAGGGCGAGGCGTTCCTTCAGGGCCATGCCCCGGCGCTGGAGGGCGACCGCGGTCAGCTCCTCGGCGAGGAAGTACCCGGTCACGCAGAAGCCGATGACGGGGACGACGGTCTGCCCGGCGACGGGCACGAAGCCGAGGGCGAAGAGCAGGACCGCGTACAGCCCGACCCGCACCAGGACGCGCACGCTGTCGCGGGCGGAGATCCACAGTTCCCGCCAGAGCGGCAGTCCGGATTCGGGGACCGTGCCGCCCTCGGTGCGCTCGACCTCCTCGGACAGCGACTCGTAGAAGGGCTGGCCGACCAGCAGGGTGACGGCGGTGAAGGTGACCACGGCCAGGAAGAGGCCGAGGACGAAGACGAGCACGGTCAGCGCGGTGCGCAGCAGCCCGGACCAGGGCGAGGACCAGTCGTCGGCGAACGGGGTCGCCCACGTCACCAGGTCGTCGGCGCCGTAGCCGAGGCCGACGAGGGCGCCCGCGTACAGCACGAGGGTGACCAGGCCGGGCAGCAGCCCGATGCCGAACCACTTGCCGTGGCCGAACACCCAGCGCTGGCCCCTGATCAGAAAGCCGAGCCCCGCCCCGAGATCACGCATGGCGTCAGCCTAACGGGACCGGGGCGGGGCTCGGCGTGCGGTGCGGGAACGGTCAGGCGACCGTCAGCTCCACCTTGATGTTGCCGCGGGTGGCGTTGGAGTACGGGCAGACCTGGTGGGCCTTCTCGACGAGTGCCCGCGCGGTCTCCTCGTCGACGTTCGGGATGGTCGCGGTGATGGCGACCTCCAGGCCGAAGCCGCCGGCCGCGGTCTTGCCGATGGAGACCGCCGCGGTGACCGTGGAGCCGGAGATGTCGGCCTTCTCCTGGCGGGCGACGACGCCCAGCGCGCCCTGGAAGCAGGCGCTGTAGCCGGCGGCGAACAGCTGCTCCGGGTTGGTGCCGGCGCCGCTGCCGCCCATCTCCTTCGGCGGGTTGACGACGACGTCGAGCTTGCCGTCGTCCGAGGCGACGCGGCCGTCCCGGCCGTTCTCGGCGGTGGCGACGGCGGTGTATGCGACGGATATGTCCTGAATGGTCATGCTGAGGATTCCTCCTGCTGTGCGCCGCGACTCGCGCCCACGATCGCGGCGGCCTGGATGGAGACTAACGGGTGCCGGACGGGGCGGTTCAGCCGAGGGAGACGATCATCTTGCCGGTGTTCTCGCCGCGCAGCAGCCCGAGGAAGGCGTCGACGCCGTTCTCGATGCCCTCGACGACCGTCTCGCGGTACTTCAGCTCGCCGGAGGCCAGCCAGCCGGCCACCTCGTGCACGAACTGGTCCTGGAGGTCGGAGTGGTCGGCGACGAGCATGCCCTGGAGGCGCAGCCGCTTGCCGATGACCAGCGCGAGGTTGCGCGGGGCGGGGCTGGGCTCGGTGGCGTTGTACTGGGCGATCATGCCGCAGATGGTGGCGCGGCCGTGCACGTTGAACGAGGAGATCGCGGCTTCCAGGTGCTCGCCGCCGACGTTGTCGAAGTAGACGTCGATGCCGTCCGGGGCGGCCGCGCGCAGCTGCTCGGCGACCGGGCCGTTCTTGTAGTTGAAGGCGGCGTCGAAGCCGTACTCCTCAGTGAGGAGCTTGACCTTCTCGTCGGAGCCGGCGGAGCCGATGACGCGGGAGGCGCCCTTGATCTTCGCCATCTGGCCGACCTGGCTGCCGACCGCCCCGGCTGCGCCGGAGACGAACACGGCGTCGCCCTCCTTGAAGGAGGCCACGTCGAACAGGCCGGCGTAGGCGGTGAGCCCGGTCATACCGAGCACGCCGAGGTAGGCGGAGAGCGGGGCGAGCGAGGCGTCGACCTTGACCGCGTGCTGGGCGGGGACGCTCGCGTACTCGCGCCAGCCGAGGCCGTGCAGGACGTGGTCGCCGACCTCGAAGCCCTCGGCCGCGGACGCGACGACCTCGCCGACGGCGCCGCCGTCCATGGGGTGGTCCAGCTTGAAGGGCGGGGTGTAGGACTTCACGTCGTTCATCCGGCCCCGCATGTACGGGTCGACGGAGAAGTGCAGGTTGCGCACGAGGACACGGCCCTCGGCGGGGGCAGCGACCGGCGCCTCACGCAGCGCGAAGTCCTCGGCCTTCGGCCAGCCGTGCGGGCGGGCCACCAGGTGCCATTCACGGCCGGACGCGGGAAGAGCGGACATGGGCTCGGGTCTCCTCGGGGTGGGGGGCGGGTTCACGGGCGGGCCCGGTCGCCTCGGGGGCGTGGGCCCGGGACGCGGCGAAAAGCTTCACCACATGAAACAACCATGCTCCTGGATATTTCATGTTGTCAAGCAACTGGGTATCCTGTGTGTCATGGCCTCCTCGCGCACTGATCCCCTGACCCTCGAAGTCATCGAGCTGATCGGCACCGTCGTGGCGCGCTACTACGAGGAGTACGAGCAGGCCGCCGCCGCGCACAGCCTCACCGGCGCGCAGGCACGTGTCCTGGGCCTGCTGTCCGTCGAGCCGCTGCCCATGCGCCGGATCGCCCAGAAGCTGAAGTGCGAGCCGTCCAACGTGACCGGGATCGTCGACCGGCTGGAGGCGCGCGGCCTGGTGGAGCGGCGCCCGGACCCGGCCGACCGCCGGGTCAAGCTGGCCGCGCCCACCGCGCGGGGAACGGCGACGGCCGCGCGGCTGCGTGACGCGCTGGACTTCGCGCGGGAGCCGCTGGCCGGCCTGTCGGACGCGGACCGCACGGTGCTGCGGGACCTGCTGCGGCGGATGCTGGGCGTCGAACCGGACGCCTGACCGGCGGGGCGGCGGGCACGATGGGGGCCATGAGCGCATCTTCCGCCGCCCCCTTCGGCCCCCGTGAGTTCCAGCTCGTCCTGTTGCGCCGGATGGCCGACCACCAGCCCGGCCTCGTGGAGGACGCCCGGCACGAGCTGAGCGCCACGCTCGCCGAGATGCGCGAGGCGAACCGGCGCTGGCAGGCCATGGTCCGGGCGCCGGGCGGACGCGGCGCGCTGCGCCGCTACCGCTCCGTGCTCGGGGAGCCGGAGCGGACCGGCCGCCGGGTCGTCGGCGACCTGGAGTGTGACGTGCTGTGGTGGCCGGTGCCGCTCTGGCCGGAGCTGCGGTTCGAGGTGATGGTGGCGCCGGGCGGGGCCGTGTGGAACGACTGGCTGGTCCGGGCGCCGGGGGCGGCGGCGCCGGTGCTGCGGACGGTCGGGGACCTGGCGCCCTGGTCGTGCACGGTGGACGAGGTGGCCCGCGCCTTCGCCCCGGTCCGCCCGATGGAGGGGAGCGCGCCGACCCGCTGGGCCCTGGCGATCGGCTCGGGCCCGGACACGCATGTCGCCGAGTTCACCTGGGGGTTGCTCCAGCGGGTGCTGCCGGGCGGCGGGTGACGGCGGCGGGGCAGGGGGCCCGGGGGGGCGGACGCGCGGGGCGCGCCCGGGACGCCGTCGGACGGTCCCTCCTACGGCTCAGCCCAGCGGGCGGCGCCTCCCCGCACGGCACAGGCTTTCAGGAGAGCCGGCTGCCCGTCGGTCCCCCTCAACGCTTCCGGGAGGAACCCGCCGTGACCGTCAGCCTGGAGCAGTTGCGCCGTTGCCACATCGCCGTGGACCTCGGGGCCTCCCGCACCCGTGTGTACGTCAAGGGCCCCGGCCTGGTGGTGGACGAGCCGAGCGTCGCCGCCGTCAACACCCGGACCGGCTCGCTGCTCGCCGTGGGCGCGCTGGCCGAGCAGATGACGGGCCGCACCCCCGACTACATCAGGGTGGCCCGCCCGGTCTCCGGCGGGACGGTGGTGGACATCGAGATGGCCCAGCGGATGCTGCGGCACCTGCTGGGCGAGAAGCTGCGCCGCCAGTTGCGCCGCAAGCCCTGGCTGCGCGCCGCCGCCTGCACCCCGCACGACAGCGACCCGCTGGCCCGGCGGGCCTCCGTGGAGACCCTGGTCGGCCTCGGCGCCCGGCGGGTGGAGCTGGTGGACACCCTGATCGCGGCGGCCGTCGGCTGCGGGCTGCCGGTCGAGCAGCCGACCGCGACCATGATCATGGTGTGCGGGGCGGCGACGACGCAGATCGCGGTGCTCTCGCTGGGCTCGATCGTGACGGCGGTACGGCTGCCGATCGGCGGCGACGCGATCGACCACGCGGTCATCCAGCACCTGCGCCAGTACCACGAGCTGATGCTGCCCAGCCAGTCCGTGCGCCCCCTCCAGCTCGCGCTCAGCGACAACGGGCTGACCACCCAGGGCCCCAGGGTCACCGAGATCCACGGCCGGGACGTGGCCACCGGGCTCGCCCGGACCGTCCAGGTGGACACCGCCGCGATCCGGCAGGCGATCCACCGCCCGCTCACCGCCGTCCTGGACGGCGTCGGCAAGGTGCTGCGGGAGTGCCCGCCCGATCTGGTCGCCGACCTCGCGGACTGCGGGATCACCATGGTCGGCGGCAGCGCCCTGCTGCCCGGCCTGGACCAGATGCTGCGCGAGGCGACCGGGGTGCCGGTGCACATCGCGGAACGGCCCGACACCTGCTCCATCCTGGGCCTGGGCGCGATGCTGGAGGGCGAGATCAGCCCCATGGTCCTCGACCCGCTGGCGAGCTGACCCGGCGGCGGGAGCCGACGGTGGGCGACCGGACGCCCGACGAGCCGCAGGAGGGCGGCCTGCCGCGCTCGCCGCTGCTCCCCCGGCTCCTGGAGGCGGTGCTGAGTGTCGGCTCGGACCTCGAACTCAGGGCCACGCTCCAGCAGATCATCGACACCGCGACCGCCCTGACCGCCGCGCGCTACGGGGCGCTCGGCGTCCTCGACCCCGGCCGGGGCACGATCCGCGAGCTGTACGTCTGCGGGATGACCGAGGAGGAGCAGGCCGCCGTCGGCGACTTCCCGGACGGGCACAGCGGGCTGCTCGGCGCGCTCACGGAGGCGGCGGAACCGCTGCGCTCCGACGACATGACCACCGATCCGCGCGCCGCCGGCCTGCCGCCCGGCCATCCCCCGATGCGCTCGTTCCTCGGCGCCCCGATCCGGGTCCACCACGAGGTCTTCGGCAACATCTACCTGGCCGAGAAGCACACCGGGCACTTCACCGAAACCGACGCCGGACTGCTGAAGGTGCTGGCCGCGCAGGCCGGCATCGCCATCGGCAACGCCCGGCTCTACGAGAGCGCCCGCCGCCGGGAGCGCTGGATCGAGGGCGCGGCGGCCGTCACCACCACCCTGCTCACCGGCGAGAACCTGTCCGACGCGCTGACGACCGTCGCCGAGCGGGCCCGCATCCTGAGCGACGCGGCGGCCGGGGTGATCCTCCAGCCCACCGGGGACGGCGGGATGGAGATCGTCGCCGCCGACACCCGGGAGGACCCGGCCGGCCTGGTGGGCACGGCGATCGCGCCGGGTTCGCCCGTCCTGGAGCAGCTGCTGGGCGGCGAGGCGGTCTTCATCGAGGACTCGGCGACCGATCCCCGGATGACCACCCCGGTGCGGTCGCGGTTCGGCCCGAGCATGATGCTGCCGCTGCAGAGCGGGGGCCGGCTCATCGGCACGCTGGCGCTGCCCCGGCGCCGCGGCGCCCGCCCGTACGGCGACGTGGACCGGCTGCTGGCCGCGCAGTTCGCCTCGCAGGCGGCGCTGGCCCTGGTGCTCGCGGACGCGCAGCAGGACCGGGAGCGGCTGGCGGTGTACGAGGACCGCGACCGGATCGCCCGCGATCTGCACGACCTGGTCGTCCAGCGGCTGTTCGCCACCGAGATGATGCTGGAGTCGACGCGCCGCAGGGCCGGGGCCGGGGAGACGGCCGAGCTGCTCGGCCGGGCGATCGACGAGCTGGACTCGACGATCCAGGAGGTGCGGACGGCCATCTTCGCGCTCCAGCAGCCGCCCGCCGACGCCCCGGCCACCTTCCGGGGCCAGGTGCTGCGGGAGACCGGGGGCGCGGCTGCGGTGCTCGGCTTCCAGCCGTCGGTGCGGTTCGCGGGGGCGGTGGACGCGCTGGTTCCGGAGCCGGTCGGCAAGCGGCTGCTGGCGGCGCTGCGGGGCGCGCTCGCGGCGGCGCACCGGCGGGCCGGGGTGTCGGCGATCGAGGTGGTGGTGGACGCGACGGCCGCCCTGCCGGACGGGCGGGACGCGGTCCGGCTCACGGTCGCGGACGACGGGCGGGAGCCGGACGGATCGCGGACGCCCGCGGTGGTGTGGCAGGCCCCGCTGTGAGCGGTGCCGTCACTGTCCGGGGGCGGCCCTGAGCGCCACGCGGGTGTGGGAGTGGGCGACGCCCGCCTCGCGCTTGAGGCGGCGCAGCAGGGTGTCGAGGGCGGCGGTGTCGGCGGCGGTGGCGCGTACGAGGTAGTCGTGGCCGCCCGTCACGTGCACCACTTCGGTGATGCCGGGCAGGGCCAGCACCGCCCGTTCGAACGTCTCGTTGGTGGTGTCGATGCGCAGGGTGACGTCGATGAAGACGACGAGGCCGGTGCGGGTGTCGGCGGCCGGGTCGATGATCACGGTGAAGCCGCGGATCACGCCGTCCTTGCGCAGCCGTCTGACCCGGTCGGCCGCCGCGTTGGCGCTGAGTCCGACCCGTACGCCGAGGTCGCGGTACGAGATCCGGGCGTCCTCCTGGAGAACGCCGAGGATTTCCCTGTCCAGACGATCCATGCCCCCAATTGTCGCAGCTTCGGCGCGTACGCGAGGGGCGGGGAGCCGTCCCCCGTACGGCTCAGGCCGACGCGCTCGCCTGCCGTGTCCCGCCTTGACTGGCTGTGTGGACACAGCCGTGAAGCAGTCACCCCCGCGCGCGGGCTCCGCCGCCGCCTACCGCAACCTGATCATGGCCACCGTCGGTTTCACGCTCACGTTCTGGGCCTGGAACCTGATCGCGCCCATGTCGGGCGACTACAAGGACCGGCTCGACCTGAACTCGTTCCAGCAGTCCCTGCTGGTCGCCGTGCCGGTGCTGGTCGGTTCGCTGGGCCGCATCCCGGTGGGCGCGCTGACCGACAGGTACGGGGCGCGGCTGATGTTCCCGCTCACCTCGGCGCTGACGATCCTGCCGGTGCTGCTGCTGATCCCGGCGAAGAACTCGTACGGCGCGATGCTGGCCGTGGGCTTTCTGCTGGGCATCGGCGGTACGACGTTCGCGATCGGCATCCCGCTGGTCAACTCGTGGTTCCCGCCCGCCAAGCGCGGTCTGGCGCTCGGCGTCTTCGGCATGGGCATGGGCGGGGTCGCGCTGTCGGGCTACTTCACGCCGCGCATCGCCGAGCACGGCGACAACCTGCCCTTCCTCGTGGTCGCCGGGGCGCTGGTGGTGTACGCGGCGCTCGCGGCGGTGCTCGTGAACGACCACCCCGACCGGCAGGTGCCGACCGACTCGCTGGTGCACCGGCTGGGGGCGGCGGGCCGGCTGCGGGTGACCTGGGAGCTGTCCGCGCTGTACGCGATCGGCTTCGGCGGGATCGTCGCGTTCGGGGTGTACCTGCCGACGTACCTGAAGACGTGGTACGAGCTGACGCCGACCGACGCCGGGACCAAGGCGGCCGGGTTCGCCCTGGTGACGGTCGTCTTCCGGCCGATCGGCGGCTGGCTGTCCGACCGGGTCCATCCGGCGCTCGTGACCTCGGCGGTGCTCGGGGTGGCCGCCCTGATGGCGATCGTCCAGGCGTTCGAGCCGCGGCTGGACCCGACGGGCACGGTGGCGCTGCTGGTGATGGCGGCGGGTCTGGGCACGGCGAGCGGCAGCGTCTTCGCCCTGGTCTCGCAGGTCACCCCGCAGGCGAAGGTCGGCAGTGTGACCGGGATCGTCGGCGCGATGGGCGGGCTCGGCGGATTCGTGCCGCCGCTGGTGATGGGCGCGATCTACAGCGCGAAGGACTCGTACTCGATCGGTTTCATGCTCCTGTCCGACCTGGCGCTGGCGGGCTGTGTGTACGCGTACGGGCGGATGCGCACCGTCCAGCGGGACGGGTGAGGGCGCGGGGTGCGCGCGCGGGGTGAGGCGTGGGCCTCATTCGAGGCGCTTTCGAGGGCCGGGGCGGCGGGATCGCTCTAGGGTGCGCAGGGTGATGCCACTTCTGCCCGCACTCCAGGACGCGACCGGTCCGGCGGCCGCCCGCGAAGCCGTCCGGTTCGACGACGTCGCCCTCACGTACTCCGGCCTCGCCGAGGTCACGGCCGCGCTCGCGGCCCGGCTGGCCGGCGCGGTCCGGGTGGCCGTGTGGGCCACACCGACCGCCCACACCGTCGTCGCGGTGGTGGCCGCGCTCCGGGCCGGGGTGCCGGCCGTCCCGCTGAACCCGAGGACGGGCGGGCGGGAGCTGGCGCACATCGTCACGGACAGCGCCCCGGACCTGGTCCTGGCCGCCCCCGGCGACGACCTCCCGCCCGCGCTGGCCGGCCTGGCCCGCCTGGACGTCCCCACCGCGCCGCAGGGCGGCCCCTCCCCCGCCGCGCTCCCCGAGCCGGACCCGGAGTCCGCCGCCCTCGTCGTCTACACCTCCGGCACGACCGGCCCGCCGAAGGGCGCCGTGCTGCCGCGCCGGGCGCTCGCCGCCTCGCTGGACGCGCTGGAGGACGCCTGGGAGTGGACCGCCGACGACGTCCTCGTCCAGGCGCTGCCGCTGTTCCACGTGCACGGGCTGATCCTCGGCGTGCTGGGCCCCCTGCGCCGGGGCGGCTCGGTGCGCCATCTGGGCCGGTTCTCGCCCGAGGGCGTGGAGCGCGAGCTGGCCTCGGGCGGCACGATGCTGTTCGGCGTACCGACCATGTACCACCGGCTCGCGGAGGCGCTGGCCGATCCGGCGGAGTCCGCCGGGCTGGCGAAGGCCCTCGCGGGCGCCCGGCTGCTCGTCTCCGGTTCGGCCGCCCTGCCGGTCCACGACCACGAGCGCATCGCGGCGGCGACCGGCCGCCGCGTCATCGAGCGGTACGGCATGACGGAGACCCTGATGAACACGGGCATGCGGGCCGACGGGGCCCCGCGCCCCGGCACGGTCGGCCCGCCGCTGCGCGGGGTGGAGCTGCGCCTGGTGGAGGAGGACGGCGGTCCGCTCGCCGACCCGGACGCCATCGGCGAGATCCAGGTGCGCGGCCCGAACCTGTTCACCGGCTATCTGAACCGGCCCGACGCGACCGCCGCCGCGCTCACCGACGACGGCTGGTTCCGCACGGGCGACATGGCGGTGCTCGACCCGGACGGCTATGTGCGCATCGTCGGCCGCAAGGCCACCGACCTCATCAAGAGCGGCGGGTTCAAGATCGGGGCCGGCGAGATCGAGAACGCGCTGCTCGACCATCCCGGCGTGCGCGAGGCGGCGGTCACCGGCGAACCCGACCCCGATCTCGGCGAGCGGATCACGGCCTGGGTGGTGCCGGCCGACCCCGCCGCCCCGCCGTCCGCCGACGAGCTGGCGGACCATGTGGCGGCCCAGCTGGCGCCGCACAAGCGCCCGCGCACCGTCCGCTACCTGGACGCGCTCCCCCGCAACGACCTGGGGAAGATCATGAAGCGGGCCCTCCATGGCTGAGCGGCTGACGGCACGCGGGGCGATCGCCGCGCTCACCGCCGATTTCACGGAACTGCCCGCGCCCGAGGGGGACACCACCGGGGACGGCCCGCTCGGCTGGACCGGTTACGCGGAGTCCAGGGCGCGCGCCACCGCCCGTACCGGCGAGCGGGAATCCGTCGTGCACGGCACCGCCGAGGTCGGCGGGCACCCCTGCGTCCTGCTCTCCTTCGAGTTCGGCTTCCTGGGCGGCTCGCTGGGGCAGCGCACCGGGGACCGGCTGGTGGCGGCGTACGAGGAGGCGCTGGCCCGGCGGCTGCCGCTCGTCTCGCTCATCGCCACGGGCGGCAGCCGGATGCAGGAGGGCATGATCGCGCTGACCCAGCTCCAGCGGGTGGCCCGCGCCTCGGCCCGGCTGCGGGCGGCGGGCCCGGCGCAGCTCGCCGTCCTGCGCGACCCGACGACCGGGGGCGGCTGGGCGACGCTGGGCGCGGG